>JAZOMT010000029.1:0-2918 GCA_045654085.1 Faecousia sp.
AAGATTTGATAATAACAAGCCCATCTCTGAAGATATTATGAATGCCAATCAGTGCTGCTTCATTGACTTCAGCCTTGGAGCGCTTGAACCTACCCCTACAAACGTCTCGACCCATGTTAAGGTATCAGACTACATAGAAATCCCTGCAGGCGCGAAAATTAGGGAATTTTCTTCCATTACACAAATTGGTCGCGCATTCTGTGCCTTTTATGACGAGAATAAGAATTTTATTTCGTCTTATGTGCCCGGTGGGGATCGAGTAGCCTTACCCAGCAAGACCATCCATATGAACTACGAGCAATATAACGAACTCTTCGGGACGGCTTATACCGCCGAAACGGTTGGCACATTCAAACCCCACAAGATTACGCTTACCCAATACCGCTATGCCGATGCTACAATGGAAAATCCCCTCTTGACCGTGGAGGTTACCATTGGCGCATTACGGCCGAATAACAGTTCTATATGCGCTTCCCAAGATGTGATCGACCTGTTTGTTGCCAATGATACATACATAAACGCATTGTATCTGGACGGCACCGACGGCATCGAGAGTGTTCTTAAAATGTCCGACGAGCTGCACTACGAGCACCAAAGCATTGCCATTGAAGGTATCCATACAATGACAAAAGCGGTGGATGTATTCGTTCCTATCTTCGAATTGGTGGCTATTTTCCTCTGCTTGGGCGTCATTTTCATTCTTGTGAATTTCGCTTCCAAGATGATTCGTGACAAAATGCACGAAATCGGTATCCTGAAAGCCCTTGGCACAAAGAACGGCGCAATTGTCATTGTCTTTGGTTTGCAGGTGTTCCTTGTGGCCGTTCTCACTTGCATTCTCGCCACGGTGGGCTATTATTTCTTCATCGACTTTGCCAACGATGTGCTATTCCAGTCCATGCAGCAGCTTGTGCCCAGTCAGGTGGTATTAGACCTTGATTTCTTCGTGTTTATGCCAAAGGTGGCTCTCACAAACTGCCTGCTTGTCTTTGCCCTTTCTGCCATTTCCCTCATTACGCCTATGCTGAAGATCAAAGCCATCAAGCCGGTGAAGATCATAAAAGCAAAAGAATAATACGCAAAACGGAGCGGTGGAATTTTCCATCGCTCCGTACTTTTATTTGTAGATTATGCCGCAGTCAGATCTGCGTAGGCGGTAGGCACGTAAGGTGTCGGATTGTAATCCTTCTTGCTGGAAAGTGTACCGCCACCGGTAACGTTGCCGAACATCTCGCCCCAGCCGCCGTAATAATTTAAGTACTCCCGAAAATCATTGTAGTGATTGTGGGTATAAAATACGTATATCTCATCGATTTCGATCTTTCCGTCACCATCTCCGTCAAACCGGGTGTATACGATCCGCGCTGCGCCCCGGGTGATCTTTGTACCGGTATTATAGAGTGCAGGCGGGTACTTAGGCTCTGTAACCGTGCCGGTCGTACCGATGTCCATTTCATAATACTCAAGATCGCCGCCACAGCCCTTAATATCCGGCAGCTCCGGCTCATAGGGATACTTACTGGTACTTCCGGAGAAATAAGAGTGGTTTACCCGCAGATATTCGCCCCACTGGCTGTATCTCGGTTTGGCATCCTTATCTGCGTCATAATTGGCGGGCATACTGCCATCCTCGCCGCCAAAGGCATACATATAAGCCGCTACTTCTTCCAGAGTAATGTATCCGCCGCCCTTGTAAATCCGCAGCACCTCGTTGCCATAACTATCGCAAACGATGTAGGTATTTCCGTCATCTTCGTAGTGGGCGGCAGTATTGCGCACAAACTTATTGCCCTGTTTGGGGCGGTCGTCCGCTTCCTGGGCATACTGTCCGGGCACCTCCAAAATGCCGGAGAGCAGATAATGCTGGGAACGGTAGCGGGCATTTGTCAGGCAGCAGGCGGGAGAATAATCCGCATAAAATGTAGTCTTGTTGACATTTTGATAAGGGTCTTCCTCCGGACACGCGTGGGGTGTTTCTGCAGGCCCGGTAGGACCATCTGTGGGATTTGGGGGCGCATCTGTGGAGTTTGGAGGTTGGTGCGTTCCATCGGTAGGCTCGGTGACACCCAAGGTAGGGCCTGTGGGCGCAACCGGTGTCCCTTGCACATTGCAGGCGCTGAATAGAAGCAAAAACGCCAATATCAACGCAAATAAACGAAGCTTCATATTTCTTTTCCTCTCAAAAAAGGCACCGCATACGCAGTGCCTTTTTTATGGTTTATTGGGGGGTTATCGGGCAATAACAGGGGGTTATTTTCCGATTAGGCGTTGCCTTCCATTTCCTTCAGGGCATCCTTGCGGCTGAAGTTTGCGCGG
Organism: Faecousia sp.; assembly: GCA_045654085.1. Classification (GTDB taxonomy): domain Bacteria; phylum Bacillota; class Clostridia; order Oscillospirales; family Oscillospiraceae; genus Faecousia. Next base: position 2,317 of record JAZOMT010000029.1, read on the forward strand.
CCCTTCTCGTCGAAGCCCATAAACTTGACCCAAGTCATATCACCCAGGTTCAGCACGTCTTCAACCTTCTCAACCCGGCGGTTCTCCAGCTTGGAGATGTGGACCATACCGTCGTGACCGGGAGCGATCTCAACGAATGCACCGATGGGCAGGATACGAACCACCTTGCCGTAGTACAGCTTGCCAACCTCGGGAACGAAGCAGATGTCGTCCACCATCTTCTTGGCAGCGTAAGCGGCGGCGGAGTCAACAGCGGAGATGAACACGGAGCCATCATCCTCAATGTCGACCTTAGCGCCGGTGTCAGCGCAGATCTTCTGGATGGTCTTGCCGCCGGAGCCGATGATCTCGCGGATCTTCTCCACGGGAACCTTCATGCTCAGCATCTTGGGAGCGTACTCACTAACCTCAGCGCGGGGCTCGGAGATGCAGGGCAGCATCACTTCTTCCAGAATGACCATACGAGCCTTGCGGCAGCGCTCCAGAGCGTCAGCGATGATCTCCATGGTCAGACCCTTGTTCTTCAGGTCCATCTGGATGGCGGTGATGCCTTCGGTGGTACCTGCGACCTTGAAGTCCATTTCGCCGTGGAAGTCCTCAAC
>JAZOMT010000030.1:0-64853 GCA_045654085.1 Faecousia sp.
AAAGAGATAGCCTTTGAATGTATGAAACTTCATAAGAAAACCTCGAACATGTTTTCATAAACTATAACACAAGGTATATATTTTGTAAAGACAGGAAAATCCGGTGATGCCCTTGCGGGACATCACCGGATTTGCGCATCAGATGGTACCGGTTACAATGAGGGTCGCGATGCCCGGTGTTACGGAGTAAGCGCCGGTAACAGGGTCTTGGGTATAGGTGGCTGCAGGCACAGGAAGAGCGCCGGGCAAGGTGGCAAACAGCCCGGTTGCCTCATTATAGGTGTACTGCACACCCTCTGTCCACGGCGCACCGTTAAAGGTGACCGTCAGGTCTGTCAGAATGGGGTCAAAGATGTCGGTAATGATGGCATCGTCCGTCGCCACCACTTCCTCGTTGCCGGAATTCTGAATCACAAAGGTGTAAGTCACCCGGTCGTTATCCACCACCTGGGCAGGTGTGATGGACTTGGAGATGGTCAGCACGGCTTCTTCTGCCGCCGTTACCGTCTCTGTGGCGGTCACAGGCGTGCTTAGACCGTCCCCGGTCACCGTAACGGTATTGTCAATCGTACCGCCCACAGCCGGGTCAGCAAACGCATTGGCCCGGGCCTGATAGACGAGAACCGCGTCTCCGCCCCCGGGAATGCTGATGCCGCTGACCACCAAAGGCGGTCCCGGATTGACCGCCGGCGCAGCCTGGGGAACACCGTTTGCAAACAAAGTTGCAGACCCATTTTCGTAGGTCAGCGGATAGACAGTGGCGCCTGCCAGTTCGTAGCCGCCCAAATCATCGGTAATAATAAGACCGTTCAAAACGCCGCTGCCCGTATTGCGGAGTGTTACCGCATAGGTCACAAGGGAACCGGGTGTATAGCTTCCCTCTACCGCTGTTTTGGTTACCGCCAGCACATCCAGAATTTCGCCGTAGGCGATATTGGAATTGGTGGTATTGCCATTGTAGGTGAGAGTTGCCTGATTGGAAAAAATAGCCATGATTTTCCTCCTGCATTGTATTTTCCGGGAATATTTCCCCGGTGTGTCATTCTATGCAGCCCACCCAAAATGCGACAAAAAGGACAAGCCCGGAGGCTTGTCCTTTTAGCCATATTTATTTCCCGTACTTGCCGTAATTGCCGTACTTGCCATACTTTCCGTAGTGGCCGTAGTAGCTGTAATCCTTTCCGGAGGCATCCTGTAAGTTATACTGGTTAATGACCGTTCCCAAAATCTTTGCATTCACAGTCTGCAGCTTATGGGCCGCGCCCTGTACCATATTCTTATTGGCAAATCCCTGCCGGATTACAAATACAACGCCGTCGCACAGCGCGCCAAGAGCAGCTGCGTCGGTCACAAGTCCCACAGGCGGTGTGTCGCAAATTACAAAATCGTAATTTTCCAGCGCCTGCTCCATCAGGTTTACCATTGCCTGAGAGCCGATAAGTTCCGCAGGATTAGGCGGTGTTACGCCACCGAGAAGCGCGTCAAAGCCGTAAACCGTCTCCACAACGCTCTCCTGCAGCTCCGCCAAGCCGGCAAGGACCGTGGCCACATTCTTCTCCGGGTTTTTCTTAATATTCAGGTAAAAGTTAAGAGAGGGCTTCCGCAAGTCTGCGTCGATAAGAAGAACACGCTTGCCTACCTGCGCCAAAGAGATGGCAAAGTTGATTGCCACACTGCTCTTACCTTCATCAGGCACAGCGCTGGTCACAACCAGCTTCCGGTTTTCACCGCTTGCTGCCAGATGGGTAAAATTGGTCCGCAGCGCCTTATAAGCCTCTGCATATTCAAAGGGAACCTCTCCGCTGATCAGCGGAACAGTCGGAATTGGGGGCAGTTTTCTCATTCCAGCTCACCTCTCACCTTCTGGCGCTTTTTCCCGCAGCTTTCCACAGAAGGGATTACTCCCAACACCGGAACGCCCAGGGTCTGCCGAATGTCGTACTCTGTCATAAATGTATTATTCAGCAGATGCAGCGCAATAAACAAACCGCAGCCAAGCACAAAACCAAGCGCAGCATACAAAACGGCAGTGCCGGTGAGACTGAGGGAAATCGGCTTATCCGAAGCATAAACACCCTCTACCTCTTTTACGGAACTGGCCTCCAATGCCTCCTGAATGACCGCCGGCGCCACTTCCAAAATCTTAGCGGTTATCTTCTTGGCAATTTCCACATTTTCATAACGAACTGTGATTTCCATAACCTGCGTATCATTAACCGATGATACCGAAATTTTGGAGGCAAGGCTGGTACTGCTGTCAGGCAGGTTCAGCTCCCGAATAATAGGATTTAACACGGTGCCGGTGCGAATAATCGCTGTACAGGTATCCACCAGCTTCATAGAAGCCGCCAGCTGGTCGCTGTCGTAATCCGGTCTGGAGTTTGCGTTGGCATTGACAATCATTTTTGCCTGCGCCTGATATACGGGCTTTGTCGTAAGGACACTGATAGCCACGCCGATAATCGTCACAAGAATGGTAATGAGCACAATGTACTGCGCTTTTTTCAGCAGCACACGGAGCAACTGGCCAATATCCAATTCCCGTTCCATCGTTTCTCTCATAGGGAATACTCCTTTTCTTCCAAACTACAATGCATAGTATCGCATTTTCTATTATTATACACCATCCGGGAGAAATGTCAATAAAAGTCGTCAGCTTTCTTCGCTTCCATATAGGGAGATGGTAAACTGCCGCAGCGCCTTGTCCCTTTTTCGGTAGATGGTGGAAGTCTCTGCCCCCAACTCGCTGCAAAGGCGCTCCACGCTCCCCTTCTCCGGATGAATATAAAACCGCTGCAATACCAACCGCTCCTCCCGGGTCAGCGCTTCCAACGCCCGGTCCATACAGTGGAGCCAGCTTTCCGTCTGTTTGAGCCTCCACAGCAGTTCCTGCCGACCCATCATATTATCCAGCAGCTTTTCCTCCTGCCGGTTTCCGCCGGACAGCACCGCGCACTCTCCCGCCCGACTGCTGCGAAGCGCCACCGACAGTTCTTCCAGTCTGCGGATTTCCAAGGGGATATTTTTTGCCGCCAGACACATATTTTCATACTTTCGCAACCTTTCCATTGCCTCATTTTTCCAATTCATATCCGTTCTCCTTTCTGACTTCTTCCCAAATCCTCTTTACCCGGCAAGGTGTCTTGCACAAATCGCGGGGGCTGCCGCAGCCATCGCAGGGATTCTTTTTGCAATAAGCTCTTAGCTGGTCCGGATGGAGATAATACCGTCCTCCCACCGACACGCCCAAGGGTTTCCCACCCGGGCTGTCCATCTGCGCCCGGGGAAAGGCGTGGATACGCGCCCAGCTTTCCGAAAACCATCTTCGCCATATGGCGCAGCCTCGGTTATTACAGTTCCTTGCATCCGCCACCCGGGTACACCTGCGGCAAGGCGCAGGCAGTTCCGTCCGTCTCATAGCGCCCCCACCTTTCGCACATTCTGCACAGCTTTTCTTCCTGTCCATACAGCTCCATCCCGCAGCCCGGACACCAGCCAAAAGGCGCCGCCGCCTGCAAATCCTCCCCTGTCCGGTAAGGTGTCAGCCGCACCGGCCTGCGTCTTTCTGTCCGTAAGTAAATGACCTTTTCCCACACAGATACGCCTCCTTCTTTTGTACTTGTTTAAGTACTTTTCTCGTGTGTATCTGTATATTAGTACTTGTTTGCGTACTTGTCAATAGCTATTTCGTACTTTTGTTTGATTTTGTGTACTTGCACAAGTACATCCTCTTCCCTTTGTGAAAACTGTACAAAACGCAAAAGGCCCTCTTGCCAAAGGCAAGAGGGTCAATTCAGTTCTTTACTTTTCGATGGCAACGACAAAGCCGGGACGGTCGGCAGATCCAAAGAAGGCAGAGCCTGCAACCAAGACATTTGCGCCGTTTTCCTTGCAGGTTTCCGCGGTGACAAGATCCACGCCGCCGTCTACCTCTAAGTGGCAAGCGGGGTTCTTCTCATCAATCATCTGACGCAGTTCCTTGAGTTTCGGCATCATATGGGCCATAAATTTCTGACCGCCAAAACCTGGCTCTACCGTCATTACCAGCACCATATCCACTTTTTCTAAGTAAGGCGCTACTGCTTCCGCAGGGGTGTTGGGTTTCACCACCACACCGGGCTTTACGCCCAGAGAACGAATCAAATCAATGGTCTTATGAATATTTTCGGGGGTATCCGCCTCTACGTGGATGGTCAAGTAATCCGCGCCGGCCTTGCAGAATTCCTCTGCGTACTTAATAGGCGTGTCGATCATCAAGTGGACATCCAGCACAAGATCGGTGATTTTCCGCATTGCTTTCACCCAGGAATAGCCAAAGCTCAGATTGGGCACAAAATGGCCGTCCATAATATCCACGTGCAACCACTTGGCGCCGTCTTTTTTGGCGCGGTCCATATCCTCGTGGAAATGCATATAGTCAGCAGAAAGAATAGAAGGCGCTAAAATTGCCATAAAAATACCTCTTTCTTCCCCATTGGGGGTAATTTATCTTCGTAATTATATCATCCTAATTGTCAATTATCAACTGTCAATTAAAAAACAATAAGGAGTACCAAGTGACAATATTGCCGCCGTACTGAAATTCCAGCCCCAGAGCATCCAGTGTAGTTGTCAGCACGATGCCGTGGCTCTCCACGCAAGGATGCATCCGCTCCGGGAAGCGGCAAGGCTGTCCGTCCAAAATGGCGCATCTGTCGCAGGCGGCGCAGGCCTCGCTGGAAAGGATATAAGGCTCGATTCCCTGCTGCCGCAGCAAATCTCCCACCTGATTGGTCACTTCTTCATGAGGCCCCCGGGTAGCCAGACAGGCGTTAATATCCGCCACATCATCTACCTCTGTAATCGTACCAATCAGCAGACAGTTTTTATAAGCCCTGCATTTATTTTCACATTCCGCCACCTCTCCCACACCGGGCGGGCAGGCCCAGCTCTTTCCGTACATCGGACATTCGTGCTGGCATATGTAGCGAATACGCTGGGAAAAATCCAGTTCTTTCGGGTCAATATAAAAATAGGCATACAGCGGCAGCTCCGATAATTGCCGCTCAAAAAGTTCCCTGTTCATTCCGTCAGCTCCTTCAGTATCCGGGCGCAGCCCTCCTCAATATCGGCGAAAGTCCGTGAGAAATCTCCATAAGGCCAGGGATCGCTTACATTCCGATCCGGCAGGAACGGCAAATATCCGGTTTTCTCCGGATAGTCCCGACGCAGCCGCCGGGCGTTGCTCTCGTCCATATAATAGATCCGGTCAAAGCGGTCAAAATCTGCCCGGGTAATCTGCCGGGCGTGGTGTCCGTCGCAGGAAATGCCCCGCTTTTGCAGCTCCCGCCGGGCAGGTGGATACACCGGATTTCCCCACTCCTCGTTGCTGACACCGGCAGAGTCAATCTCGATTACGACCCCCGCCTTTTTCGCCATATCCCGCATCACATACTCCGCCATCGCGCTGCGGCAAATATTGCCCCAGCATACAAACAGTATCTTCTCCATAAAAGCCCTCACTTTCATTTGGATTATTATAGCACGGGCGGCACAAGATTGCAACAAAAAGGCCCCCTTGTGTAAAGGGCAAAAATCTTTGATTTTGACTGGGGGATTGTCTGGTAACGACACATTACAATCCCTCCGGCCTTGCGTTCGCTCGCCACCCTCCCATTTTTGTCGCGAAAAAGACTTCACAGAGGAAGTCCTTCTTTCCCTTGATTTTCTTTCCCGGGAAAGGTATAATTTTACTGTAGGCTTTTTCCTACCGTTTGTGCGAAAATATGGGCATTTTATGTGTTTTCTCCCCAAAAAGGATTTCTCTGCTATAATAGATTTGGAAACGAATATTTCACGGGAGGTTATCCTATGAACGTACAAGAACGAATTGCAAAGCTTTCCTTAGAGGAAAAGGCCGCGCTGCTGCAGGGCTGGACCACTTGGACCACGCTGGGCATAAATCACGCCCAAATCCCGGAGGTCTTTTTGGCTGACGGCCCCCACGGACTGCGAAAGCAGGAGGGCGCCAGCGACCATTTGGGTCTGAACGCCTCTGTCCCTGCTACCTGCTTCCCCCCTGCCGCCTCTATGGCAAACACCTGGAATCCCGAATTGGGCGAACTGCTGGGCGAAGCCTTAGGCAAGGAAGCTGCTGCCCACGATGTCCACGTGGTTTTAGGACCGGGACTTAATATCAAACGCAGCCCTCTTTGCGGCAGAAACTTTGAGTATTTTTCCGAAGACCCCATTCTTGCGGGTAAAATGGCCGCCGCCTATATCCGCGGTATCCAAAAGGTGGGTGTTGCCGCTTGCCCCAAGCATTTTGCCGTCAACTCGCAGGAGCAGAAACGGATGACAACCGACTCTGTTTTGGACGAGCGTACCCTCCGGGAAATTTACCTCACCGGTTTTGAAATTGCAGTCAAAGAGGGCAACGCCAAGTCCATTATGTCCTCCTACAATATGGTAAACGGTACATATGCCAACGAAAATACCCACCTGCTTTCCGATATTCTCCGCAATCAGTGGGGCTTTGGGGGCTTTGTGGTCACCGACTGGGGCGCAGACAACGACCACACCGAAGGCGTTCGGGCAGGCTCTAACTTAGTGATGCCCTTCCCCGGCGCAGACTGCGCCATTCGGCTTATTTCCGATGTGCGAAATGGCAGAATTGCAGAAAACGTCCTGGATGCCCGGCTGACAGAACTCCTCTCCGTCATCATTCCCCTCTCCGAAAATGTAAAAAACGCGGACAAGACGGTAGATTACGAAGCTCACCATCAAATCGCCCGGAAATGCGCTGAAGAGAGCATCATACTGCTGGACAACGATGGCATTCTCCCCCTCTCCCCCGATAAGAAAGTCGCCATCATCGGTGACTTTGCCAAATCTCCCCGGTATCAGGGCGCAGGCTCTTCGCAGGTCAACCCCACCCAACTGGATAACCTCTATGACTGCGCGGTGGCTGCCGGTATGCAGATCGTGGGCTATGCCCAAGGCTATGACCGCAAATCCCCCGAACCCAAGAACGAACTAATCAGCGAAGCCGTCACCGTAGCGCAGGATGCTGAAATCGTCCTGCTGTGCGTCGGCTTGGAGGAGATTTTGGAATCCGAGGGTATGGACCGCCTCCATATGTCTCTTAGCAACAGCCAGCAAACGCTGATTCACGCAGTCTGTCAGGCAAATAAGAATGTCATCCTCGTTCTCTCCGGTGGCGCGCCCTTTGAAATGCCCGACCGCCGGCTTTACCGGGCCGCCATTCACGGCTACCTCTCCGGTCAGGCAGGCGCGGCAGCTATGGTGGACGTGCTTTTGGGAAAATTCAGTCCCAGCGGCCGCCTGAACGAAACTTGGCCGCTCTCGTTAGAGGACACGCCCTGCCATCACTATTTCCCCGGTCAAAAGCGCAACTGCGAATATCGGGAAGGTCTCTTTGTTGGCTACCGGTATTACGACACCGCCTCTGTCCCCGTCCGCTATCCCTTTGGCTACGGACTGAGCTACACGGAATTTACATACAGCGACCTGACCGTCTCCGAAAAAGGCGCATCCTTTACTATCACTAATAGCGGCGCTGTCCCCGGAGGCGAGGTTGCCCAGCTTTATATAAGCTGCCCGAAAAGTGGCGTTTACCGCCCGAAAAAGGAGCTGAAAGGCTTTACAAAGGTCTTTTTGGCGCCCGGTGAAAGCGCAGTGGTCACTATCCCCTTTGATGACTACACCTTCCGTTATTTCAGCTGTGCAAACAACGCTTGGGAAACCGAAGAGGGCGACTATGAAATTCTTATCGCTTCCGATGCAAGCACCGTTCGTTTGCAGAAAGCCATCCACATTTCCGGTGTGAAAGCCAAGGACCTTGCGCCCGCCTGCTATCGCAGCGCAAAGGTACAAAATGTTACAGACGAAGATTTCCGGCAGCTTTTAGGTCGGGAAATCCCCGCAGAACGCAGCGGAAATCAGATTGTCAAAACCGATGCCTTCTGTGACCTGACCCGAGCCAAGAGCATTCCTGCCCGCTTGCTCGGCAAGCTGCTCCAAAAGCTTAAGGACAAGGCAGACAAAAAAGGAACACCGGACCTGAACATTATGTTTGTCTACAATATGCCTTTCCGGGCGCTTTCCAAGCTGTCTATGGGTCTTGTATCCGGTAAAATGGCAGACGATATGGTCTTTTTAGTCAACGGTCATTTCTTCCGTGGACTCTATCGACTGATTCGGGGCTTCTTCAGGAATCTTTCCGTCACCAAAAAGTTCAAAAAACTTCTTTCTTCCCAGGAAAAACAGCCCTAATATAATATGCGACCCCGGAAAAATCCGGGGTCGCATTCATTTATGCGTTAGCAGCATTTCCTTTACGGTGCTTTCTGACAAGCTCTATGCCCGACAATATCAGTCCATAGGCAACGGCATACATCGGTGCCATCACCCAGGCGGTCAGCGGTGTATCAGACAGAAGCGGCTCGACAATATGGAACGCATCGGTTATGGGGAAAGTCGCCATTAAAAACGCGCCCAGCGTCATATAGGCGGTAAAGCCGAAGAAGGTACAATACCATTTTTTATAGGTGATACGGATTTGCCCCAGCATCAAAAGCGCAACGACCAAAGCAGCAGACAAGCTGTGGTGCGCCAAACCGGAAATGGTAGGCAGGTAAAAAATGGTAGGGCCTTGGCCCACAAAAGTGGCGTAAATAACCGTGGATATCCCCCCGAAAAGGCCCAATAACCATAGGAAATGGTACGCACAGTTGTCTTTCTTTCCAAACAGCACCGCCAGCGCCAGCGACAAACTGGTCATACCGCAGAAGCTGTCCGGGATAATGGCATACCACCGTACCTCTTCATAGCGAAAGACTTGAGACAGCCGGTTTGTCATAATCGCCACAAATAGCAGTACCGCAAGCCCTTTCAAAAACAGGCTTCGGGACTTTTCCGTTTTGGCATACTTTTTCCCCAGCAACAGCGCACCGCTGCAAAGGACGGTAGAAATAAGGATATACAGGATATGTTCAGGACCAAAAAGCTGTGGATTCAAGGGACTTCACCTCATTCTCTCTCTTTTTCGCGGCCAACACCGCTTTTTCTCTCTTTTCTTTGGTGATAAACACCTTTTTAATTATAGTCCCCCGCTCTATGAATTTCAAGACAAAAAAATCGCAGACGCAATTCGCGTCTGCGATTTATATACTTTCTTAGAGAGCAGCCTTTGCCTTCTCTACGAGGGCAGCGAATGCGCCTGCATCCTGAATTGCCATCTCGGACAGGCTCTTGCGGTTCATCTCGATGCCAGCCTTCTTCACACCGTTCATAAAGGTGGAGTAGTTCAGGCCGTAGGGCTTGACAGCAGCGCTGATACGGGTGATCCACAGTCTGCGGTAATCACGCTTCTTCAGCTTGCGGCCTACGTATGCATAGTTGCCGGACTTCATAACGGCCTGCTTGGCCATCTTAAAGTGCTTAGACTTGGAACCCCAGTAGCCCTTAGCCAGCTTCAGGGTAGCATTTCTTCTCTTGCGCGTCATCATTGCGCCTTTTACTCTTGCCATTTCTGTATCCTCCTATCCGCTTACTTGTAGGGAATCATCTTCTTGATTGCATCCACGTTGGTTACGTCTGCGTAAGCAGTGGAGCGAAGATGACGGGTCCGCTTGGTGGTCTTCTTGGTGAGGATGTGGCTCTTGTAGGCGTGTGCTCTCTTTACCTTGCCGCTCTTGGTGAGGCTAAAGCGCTTCTTAGCACCGCTATGGGTTTTCAGCTTGGGCATAATAGGTTCTCCTTCCGTATCTTAGGTATAAATTACTTACTGTTTTTAGGGGTCAGGAACATCGCCATAAAGCGACCTTCCAGCTTGGGGTTCTTTTCCATGGTTGCTACCTCAGCGCAAGCCTCGGCAAAGTCCATCAGCAGCTTTTCGCCAATGTTGGTATGTGCCATTTCCCGGCCGCGGAAGCGCACGCTTACCTTGACCCGGTTGCCGTCGCCCAAAAACTTCAGGGCGCTCTTTACCTTGGTGTTGAGATCGTTGGTATCAATGCTGGGGCTCATACGGATCTCCTTAATTTCCACTACCCGCTGGTTCTTTTTGGCTTCCTTCTCCTTCTTCTTCTGGTCGAAGCAGAACTTAGAGTAGTCCATAATCTTACACACAGGGGGTACGGCATTGGGAGAAATCTTTACAAGATCCAGACCCTGCTCCTCTGCGATACGGTTGGCTTCCTCTGCGGACATAATGCCCAGCTGGCCGCCCTCCGCGCCAATGACGCGAATTTCCTTATCGCGGATCTCCTCATTGAGCTGATGTTCTAACTTTGCTATGGTAAGCACCTCCAAAACAAAAACTAAAAAACGCAGATGACTAATCATCCGCGCATACTCACACTACCCCTCAAGAGGAGCTATGGAATATTGACCTCGTCGCTTGTGCTGGAGGTGAGGCGGACTGACAGCCTTCTTTATCACTTGGGTATTGTAGCACACCCTCCCCCATTTGTCAATAGGAATTTTTGCATTAAGCATTCTGCATTCTGCATCAAAAAGGCTTCCCGCAGGAAGCCTTTTATTACAGTTCTTCTATGTAAATTACGCCTTCGATATCCTGAATATCGTTTAGCAGCTCTTCCCGCTTTAGCTTCTTATTCTTCCGCATCGTAATCACCAGCGCCCGGATACCTGCGCTGGGGGCATACTCGTCGTCCAGTTGGATACTGCTGATTACCACGCCCAACGCCCGGATACTTCTTGCAAGCTGACCCACGTTGATCTTGTTATCCACCTCTGCGTACAGCTCCACGCGCTGTGCATTTTTGCGAATCAGGCTGTCCAGTGAATGTACCGCTGTCAGTGTCAGTAAGATCAGCAGGCCGCCAACAACAGCGCCCTCGTAAAAACCGATGCCCAGCGCCAAACCTACCGCTGCCGCAGCCCAAAGACCGGCTGCCGTAGTCAGGCCCTTGATTTGATTGCGCTTTGTGACCACGATGGTGCCTGCGCCAAGAAAGCCGATGCCGCTGACTACCTGCGCGCCCATACGCACCGGGTCACCGGTCTTAAATACCTGATAAATATACTGATTGGTGAGCATAATAATACACGCGCCCACGCAGACCAGCATATAAGTACGCAAACCTGCCGCGCGGCTTCTTCTCTCCCGTTCCCAGCCAAGGATGCCGCCCATCAAAAAGGCTGCTGCAATCCGCAGGGCAATGGACAGATATGTAATTTCTCTTAATTCCATATTCAGCGCTCCTTTCCGTCAAAACAAATATCAGCGTTCCGAATCGTAGGGCGCGTCAGCATACTTGGCATCCAGCCAAAACTGACGCTCCTGTTCCTCTTCAGCAGCAGGCTGTGCCGGTGCTTTTAGGGCTTCCTCCGTATAGGGCTTACTGTCTTCCGTGTATTTCATATATTCCTCGTTTCTCTCAGGCGCGAAAAAGAAAAGCTGCCCACCGTTTACAGACCGGCAGACAAACATTTACAGCGGTTTGTAAATTGGGGCAACCGTATTACACACCCGTACCTGAATACTATGTTTTTGGTCAGGGTATAATACCATATCCTGCACAAAAAATCAAGGTATTTTTCGCTCATTTTTTGTGCGTTTTCTCCTTTTGTCACAAAAAATACTTGATTTTTTCAAAATTTTGGTATATAATTCCTCTACAGGCAGCTTTCCGTGTTTCTGTATCAAACGCGGCAGGCTGTTTTTTTGACCCAATATTCTAAACGAAAGCGAGTAACCCAATGAGCAGAAAGTACAGACTGTCCACCGCTCTTGATGTAGATGATCTTTTGATGGAATGTACGGCTTACGCCATCCGGCTTGCCAATGAAAAATACAAATTCGATCCCCCGATGACCATTTACGAAAAATATAGCTGGGGAAAAATGGGCACCCGGGCAGACTCCATCTACCCTTATTTTAACGATGCAGATTTTTACCGCACCCAGCCGGTCTATGAGGGCGCAAAGGAATTTGTCCGCAAGCTCTCCCAAATGACGGAGGTTTATATCTGTACGGCTGTGCCGCCCCAGTTTATGGGCATCCGCGCCCAGCGAATTATGGAGGAATTTCCCGAAATCCCCCAAGACCACATCTATATGGGCGCAAGAAAAGACAATATCCACACGGATATTCTCTTTGATGATGCAATGCACAACATCTTAAACTCCGGCGCCAAGTACCCCATCTTAATGCGCCGTCCCTGGAATCAGGAAGCCACCGGTATGCTGGCGGTGAACAACTACGACGAGTTTTTAAAGCTGGTGGAGGTCATTGCAGAAAGCTACTCCGCAAAAAGCGGCACCCTTGCCCCGGAGGACCCGGACATTGTGGTACTGGTAGGCCCCTCCGGCTCCGGCAAATCCAAGATTGCCACCCGCTTGCTCGGCAAAACCAATGAATTCGAAAAACTGGTCAGCTACACCACAAAAGACCCCACCGCCGTGGAGGAAAACCAGTGGTATAACTATGTCTCCTTGGAGGATTTCCGGGATATGTGCGACAGCGGTGAGATGCTCCAGTCTACGATGTACGCCGGTCACGGTTATGGCTCTAAGCGGGGAGATATCGAAAAGATCCTCGCCCGGGGCAAACGGGTGCTGACGACCATGGACATCTGCGGCGCAATGTCACTGAAAACCTATTTTAAGAACGTGACCACCGTCTATATTAAGCGTGACAAAAAAGCGCTGATGGCAAGCATCCTGCGGAAGAATTCTTCCATTGAGGACAAGGTCAACCGCCTGACCGCCATCGATTACGAGCAGCAAAATGCCAATCTTTGCGACTATGTGGTGGATTTCAACAGCTATGACGAGGCTGTAGAGCACCTCCGAAAGATTTTGAAGCTGAACTAAAAAACAAGACCCCGTTTGGGGTCTTGTTTTTTAGCCATATCGTAGGGGCGATTCACGAATCGCCCGCATTTTTATTTCTTCAAGGCTTTTCGAAGGACGGGGGTAATCAACAACGCAATTCCACCGCCTATCAGAGCGGTAAATAACTGAGGCCAAGAGAAGGTTGCAGGCAATGCCTTCAGCATCGGCGCTTTGAGCACTCCCGATGCCAGCAGGCTATCAGCCAATACACCGCAAATGAGAAATTTGACAATGGCATACAGCACTGCAAATTTTGCCACCGCTGCGGTAAGCCACGCGGCAATCTGTCGTACCATCTTGCGGCTGTCCATTCCTGCAATAAAATGCAACAGTACCACAAAGACTGTATTTCCCACCATAATGGCAGGCACGGTGAGAATTTGGGGTGCGATGCCCAAAAGATAAGCCAGTACCGGGGAAATCAGCGCCACGGTAATGCCGCTATAAAGTCCCGCCACCAGCACCGTCACTGCCAGCACCGCATTGACGCAGGAGCCGGTGACCAGCTGTCCTGCGGGCTTTGTCAGCGCTTGCAGTGTCACAAGTAATGCAAGCATAACCGCCGTTTCTGTAATCCATTTGATTTTTTTATTCATAACACACCTACGCATTTCTAAAGAACTTTGATAAATAGTTTACTCCTATTTTCTTTGTTTGTCAATTTATCTTCCGTACTTTACTTTTGCCAAATTCAGGGGTATACTTGTGTCATCATCTTCCTTTGGAGGCTATTATGGCTTTGCTTTTGGAGCTTTTTCTCACCTTTGCCAAAATCGGCGCATTCACCTTTGGCGGTGGCTATGCGATGCTTGCCCTTTTAGACCACACCTGCGTGGAAAAGAAAAAATGGCTGACAGCCGATGAATTTTCCGACCTGACGGTCATTGCAGAATCCACGCCCGGTCCTATTGCCATCAACTGCTCTACTTATGCCGGTTATAAAAAGGCAAAACTCCCCGGTGCAATCGCCGCCACTTTAGGAATGGTGATGCCCTCTTTTATTATTTTGCTTCTCATTTCTCTGTTTTTTGAAAATATCCTCGCCTACCCCATCATCGCCAAAGCCTTCCGAGGTATCCGGGTGGCGGTATCGCTGCTTATTTTGCAGGCAGGCTTTAAAATGGTAAAGAAAATGCTGAAAAACACAAAAACCAAGGTTTCTTCCCTGCTTTTCTTAGCATTTTTCTTCACAGTTTCCCTTTGTCTTACGCTCTTTAACCTCCGCATTTCCACCATTCTTTTGATTTTAGCCGCAGGCACGGCAGGCTTCTTCCTTTACGGTTTCCGTCGAAAGGAGGGCGCGCAATGATCCTTTTTTCTCTTTTCTGGGAATTTCTCAAAATCGGTCTTTTCACCTTTGGCGGCGCCTATGGCGCCATTCCTCTCATTCGCCAATGCGTCCTGACCCAAGGCTGGATGACCGAGGAGATGTTTGCTAACATCTTAGCCGTTTCTGAATCCACACCCGGCCCCATTATGGTCAATTCCGCCACCTATATCGGTTCTTCCCAAGCCGGTATTTTGGGCGCAGCGGTGGCAACGCTGGGTGTAGTGCTGCCATCTTTTGTGGTAATTCTCTTAATCTCCGCGCTGTTTGCTAAACTCGTGAAACACCGCGCTGTGCAGGCTGTCTTAAAGGGCGTGAAGCCCTGCGTAATGGGTGTGATTTTGGCCACCGGCTTTACGATGGCGCTGGAAATTCTGACCGGACTGCCCGGTGCTTTTTCCCCCGATATCCCCTCGATATTGCTCTTTTTCCTGCTTTTATCGGCGGTTATTTTCTATCCCCGGCTGCGAAAGAAGCCCCTCTCCCCCATCTTGCTGATTGTCCTCGCCGCCATACTTGGTATCATATTCTGCTAATTGTAGGGACCGGCCTCCCGGACGGTCCTTACCAGATTTTTTGACAAAGGACAGTCGAGGACGCCTGTCCCAACAAAAGCGGGCGGCAATTTGCCGCCCCTACTCCCCCACTCTCCACACAATGCCGTAGTGTGGGGGTTTACTTTTTTCGTGCTTTATAGTATAATGTGTTAGATTGTGTAATATGTAAGGAGAGGCATCTATGTTTGTGAAGCAATATACCGCCGAAGGCCGGGAATTACTAAGATCCGGTGAAACACCCTGGAACGTTTATCCCCGTCCCCAAATGCGGCGCGACAGCTTTTTGAACCTGAATGGCACTTGGGATTTCTGCGTCCGCAAAATGCCCCATTTGCCGGAAATGTATGACAAAGAAATTCTTGTGCCTTTCTGCCCGGAAAGTCTTCTCTCCGGACTGGATATGGAGGTAAAGCCAGGCAGTAACCTTTTCTACCGCACCCGCTTTACCCTCCCCGAGGGTTTCCAAAAAGACCGCGTTCTGCTCCATGTGGGCGCCGCTGACCAAAAAGCGGAAATCTATGTCAACGGCCGCCATATGTACTCCCACACCGGCGGATATGAGGCCTTCACCGCTGACATTACCGACGGTCTTTTGGAGGAAGAAAACGAGCTGGTCATCCGGGTCTTTGATGATTTAACGAACCTGACCCTGCCCTACGGCAAGCAGTCCCTGACCCGAGGCGGTATGTGGTACACCCCCGTCTCCGGCATCTGGCAGACCGTTTGGCTGGAGAGCGTACCGACCGATTACATTACAGGTCTTAATATCCGCTGTGAAGGCACTACCGTCCGTATCACCGCTGAAAATGCAAATAATGGTGTCATTACCGTCCACACACCCGATGGCGCCGAAATATTTCCTTTAGACCGCGGGCAGGCAGTTATCACGCCCAAAAATCCCCGGCTTTGGTCTCCGGAAGACCCCTATCTGTACGAGTTTACCGTAGAGACCGATTTCGACCGGGTAGACAGTTATTTCGCCCTGCGCACCTTGGATATTCAAAATGTAGACGGCATTCCCCGGCTCTGTCTCAACGGCAAGCCCTATTTCTTCCACGGTCTTCTAGATCAGGGCTATTGGAGCGACGGTCTTTTCACCCCCGCCGCCCCGGAGTGCTATGAACGGGATATCCTGATGGCAAAGGAAATGGGCTTTAACACGCTGCGTAAGCACATCAAGGTAGAGGCAGAGGAATTTTATTACGCCTGCGACCGTTTGGGTATGATCGTATTTCAGGATATGGTCAACAACGGTGACTACGCTTATATCCGGGACACCGTGCTGCCCACCTTTGGCAAACAGCGCTCTAACGATGTGAATATGCATAAGGACACCGCCACCCGCCGGGCATTTATCTCTGGTATGGAAGCCACCGTTCGGCAGCTTCGCAACCATCCCTCTATCGTCTACTGGACGATTTTCAATGAAGGCTGGGGGCAGTTCGACAGCGACAGCGTCTGCCGTCTGCTGCGGACAATAGACAACACCCGGTTTATCGACAGTACCTCCGGCTGGTTCCGCCGCAGCGAGACAGACGTAGACAGCCGCCACATCTACTTTGGCCCCTGGGGGCAGCTCCGGGCTTCCGATAAGCCTTTGGTGCTCAGCGAGTTTGGCGGTCACTGCTATGCCGTAGAAGATCACATTTTCAATCCCGACAAGTCCTATGGCTACAAAAACTGCAAAAGCCCTGAGGAACTGCAGGTATCCTTAGATGAAATCTACCGTGTCCGCATCATTCCCGCTATCAAAAAGGGACTGTGCGCCGCGATCCTCACCCAAATTTCCGACATAGAGGATGAGATTAACGGCCTTGTGACCTATGACCGGGAAGTGCTTAAGGTCGACCCGGTGCGGATGCGCGCCATCAGCCGGCAGCTGAACGCCGCCTTTTTCCCGAAAGAGCAAGAAGCTTTTCTGTAACGTGGTAAAGCTTCATTCCGCCCAAACTTAGAGGTATCCACAAAAGGAAAAAAGGCAGGCAAATCTGTCCGTGGTAGTTCCCGGGCATATTCCGGTAATCCCAAACCCCATAGCTGCGGTTAAACAGTAACCCGTAAAGAAATTCCACCATTGTAATCACCCCGGCTCCCGTCAACGCCCGAAAGAACCACGGCAGCCGGGGATTTGCCTTCTCCAGTCCCCCAAGGAGCAAAAAGCAAGTACCCCCAGCAAAGAACATCGTAATATGGCTCCACCCTCGCCAGAGCATTTCGAGCAGTACGTATCCGGTACCACCCATTAGAAACATAATCAATTTTTTCCGTAAATGCACTTATCTCACCTCAGAAAAAGGATTTCCAAAAAATAACGAAAAAATACTGACATTTCTCTTGACAAAACGCCTTCTTCTGCATATAATAAGAAAGCTGTTTACAGCATTACAACCTATGGCGGCGTAACTCAGTTGGTAGAGTACCCGGTTCATACCCGGTCTGTCACCTGTTCAAGTCAGGTCGCCGCTACCAGGCCCGTTGGTCAAGTGGTTAAGACACCGCCCTTTCACGGCGGTAACATGGGTTCGAGTCCCGTACGGGTCACCAAAAATAAAAGGGAGGCAATCGCCTCCCTTTTATTTTTGTTCCGGCAGGGACTCGAAGACCTCAAATGCAATATGCCGGTGGCATATTGTTGACACCAGTGCAAACACTGGTGGCTACCTTGATTAATGAGTCCCGTACGGGTCACCAAGAAAAAGCTCACTGCAAAAGCAGTGAGCTTTTTCAATGAAGCGCGCCTATGGCGCACGAAGAAATGAAGCAGGGCTTCGCCCTATGAAGTGCGCCTCGACGGCGCGTGAGGGGTTTTGCGCGCTTTGCTTCATGTTTGCAACGCAAACACTTCACACGAGCGTAAGCGAGTGCTTCATATCGCTTTGCGATACTTCATTGAAATCTCAACGATATTCTGCTATACTAAATAAAAGGCGGTGATTAGATGCGGAATGACAAACTATCTATTCAGTCTATGGAGTTCTCTGTATCCATTATTAACCTTGTAAAAGTCCTCAAAGAAAAGCGAGAGACTATCATTTCCAATCAAATCGGTAGAAGCGGCACATCCATCGGCGCGAATATCCGGGAAGCCCAATACGCCCACGGCAAAGCAGATTTTATCGCAAAGCTGCAGATCGCCCTGAAAGAAGCCAATGAAACCGGATATTGGTTAGAATTACTTTTTAAGACCGAATATATCACCGCGGCAGAATACAAAGCACTTGATGCATCTTGCACAAGTATCCGCGTTATGCTCATTTCCTCCATAAACACCGCAAAGGAGAATAGCTATGTTGAAAAGTGAATTTTATAAAACTTGGCTTGCCCATTTTGCAAACGGCATTTCAAAAGAGGACTTAGAACGATATGTGATCTCTACCGGTAATCTTATTTGGCATGTCTTTTCCTGGGAACTGCTTAATGAGAAAAAGTATTTGAAAGGCCCCGAGGCAAGGGCAGCATATGATAGGATTGACAAGTGCGGCGCGATGTATATTGAATGGTTTCGTGATGAAGAAACACTTGGCCTACCTCAGGAATTACACACCGCCAAAGCGCTGGACAATATGACAGAGGTCTATGTGGTCGCTTCTGACTTTTCCTGGACTTATATTAAAACGCACGAAGATATGTGCGGTCCTTATTTTATACAGC
Source organism: Faecousia sp. (assembly GCA_045654085.1). Classification (GTDB taxonomy): domain Bacteria; phylum Bacillota; class Clostridia; order Oscillospirales; family Oscillospiraceae; genus Faecousia. The sequence continues at coordinate 18,400 of JAZOMT010000030.1, forward strand.
TTGAAAACCTGCTCCCCTGATTTCAGGAGAGCAGGTTCTATTATAGCTTCTTTTGCCTAAGGACACCTTCGTAAAGACCGTCCTTGCAGTAGCCGGCAGGTGTGTAGCCACGGCTGGCATAGTAATGCTCCAATGTCTTATTGCCAATGGCAGAGTCAAGGCGCATATAGGCTTTTCCCTGCGCCGCAGTATATTCCTCTGCCTTTTGGAGGAAAATGCTGGCAGTCCCCTTTTCTTCCGGGTCGGATGCCAAATGGTGCAGATAATACGCCGCTTCCGGCTCTGGCCACCGCTCGTCCTCGTGTAATAGCGCGCCTACGGAAACGATCTTTCCCGTCTCATCTGTCAAAACGAACAGCTCTTCCTTTTGCCGGCGCATTTCGTAGTAATGCAGCGGATACCGCTGGTCGTACTTTGTCACATTCCATTGCCGGATGCCCACGGTGTCCATCCACGCCACACGTCGCATAATAAGGGCGAACACCTCCGGAATTTCTTCCGCAGACGCTTGTCTGAAAATATAGTTTTTTTCCATAAAAATCCTTACCGCTTTGCTTTTTTACTTTCTGCCACTTTCTGCAGATCTTCTTTATCAATCCACTCTTCTGTATAGCCGCAATCGCAGCAAATATAGCGATTGACATTTACTGCCGAAAAAACCGTGCTGCCAGTCATTACGTTATTACCGATCCCATAGCCACCGGTATAGCCGTCAATTCTTACAATATTCTCCGATTGGCATTTGGGGCAGCATTTATTTGCCTTCATTAAAATCGCTCCATTCTCTTGCTTTGCATTTTCTCTATCCTATCATATCTTCCTCAAAAAAGAAAGCAGAAAATCAGCTTTATTCCACACTTTTCATCTGTCGCAGGAAGAGATACACCGCCAAGGTGAGCAATACGATACCGTAGCCCAAAACATACCAAATATGTGGAAAAATACCGCCATAATCCCCTATTAAAACCGCCCGCTGCAGCTCCACCGCGTGGACAAAGGGAAGAACATCTGCTATCTTTCGGAACGTACCGCCTACCAATTCTAAATCAAACCAAATGCCGGAAAGCCAGGCAGAGAGATTGGTCATCAGTCCACCGCAGACACCGCCTACCTGCTTATCATTGAGTACACTGCCGCAAAGCAGTCCCAAAGCGATGTAGAGCAGCGATACGGGAACGGTAAAGAAGATGCAAGCGAAAATATGCACCGTGGGCGCAAGCCCCAATGCCATCGCCATCACATAGCACACCGCGCTCTGCGCCACCGAAAGGGGCAACAGCGGCAAAGTGTAGCCAAGGATAAAATCCGCAGCCGTCAGCGGTGTGGTGTAAAGCCGCTGGAGCAGAGCGCTGCCTCTGTCCTTTGCGATAAGGGTTGCAGAAAACAGGGTCATAAAGGAAAGGCCGAAGACCCCGATACCAGGTGTTAAATGGGCGATTTCAAAAAGGGGGACGGGAATATTCTTCTGTATCATACTCAGCAGCAACAGGAGCGCCAGCGGAAAACCGAGGCTAAATGCCAAATTCAGCGGGTCGCGCAGAAGCTCTTTTGTATTTCGGCCTACAAATGTCCACATTCTCATTTTGTTTCCTCCTTGTTCAGCCGAATAAACGCTTCCTCAAAGCGGTCTGCGCTTGCCATTTCTTTGATTTTTGCGGGCGTTTCAAAAACAAGGAGCTTGCCCGCCTTCATAATCGCAACCCGGTCGGAAAGCGCTTCCGCTTCCTCCATATAATGGGTGGTCAGTACGATGGTGACCTTCCCTTTGAGAGAACGGATGGTATCCCACAGCTCGCTTCTTGCCAGCACATCCAGTCCCAATGTCGGCTCATCCAAAAAGAGAATTTCCGGCTCGCTAATCAGCGCCATTGCGATGCTCAGCCGTCGCTGCCAGCCACCGGAGAGCTTACCCGCCATTCTCTCCATCACAGGAGAAAGGCCCATCCTTTCCGAAAGTTCTCTAATCTTTTTCTCCTTTTTTTCCTTGTTAAAGCCGTGGACACCGCAAATGAGCGCCAAATTTTCCCGCACACTAAGTCCCGGCGCAACTGCCGTCTCCTGGGGAGAAACACCGATGATGGCTTTCACCGCTCCCGGTTCTCTTAAGATACTCTTTCCCATCAGCAGCGCATCACCGCTTGTAGGTTTTGTCAGGCAGGAGAGCATTTTCACCGTGGTGGTCTTCCCCGCCCCGTTGACCCCCAAAAGGGAAATCAACTCTCCATTTTCTATCTGCAAATTTAGTCGGTCTACTGCGGTGATATCCTTGTATTCTTTCGTTAAGTCATAAATTTCGATGGCTTTCAATTTTGTTCCTCCTATTTCCGTTTTGCCACCGGGATTATAGCACGCCTGTTTCTAAAAATCCCGGTTTTGTTCCCCATCGGTCATTTTGGCGAGATAAACGGCAGACCCGGCAAGAAAAATTCAAAATTTTCTGTAAATTTCGATTTTGGGGTTTGAAACTGGGAAAAAGCTGTGATAGAATGGTCGTAACTGCAATAGGAGGTTACATTTATGTATAGTAATATTGGTGGAAAGATTAAGGGCTTGGCAAAGACACTTTGTATCATCGAGGCCATCTTGTCCGCTGTCGGCGGCGTGCTGTTGGTGGCGCTTGACGATGAACTCATTATGTACGGTATGGCGCTGGCAATAGTCGGACCGCTCATCGCGTGGATTTCTTCCTGGGCGCTGTACGGCTTCGGTGAGCTGATTGAGAGAATTACGGAGATCTCTTGGGTCCTCCGGAGAATCGACAGCAGAAATTTCGCCCACCCCAACGCTAAGCAGGACAAATCTCCCCGCATCTCTTTTGAGACGCCTGTAAATACCGACTCGGAAGAACCCCAGCCCATTCAAATGGAGGAACTGTAAAACCACGCCCCCGACGGTGACCGTCGGGGGCGTTTCTATGCGCAAGAAAGAGCAGAGCCCATAGGCCCTGCTCTGTTTCATATAGTGGGGTCAATTATTCCGTGAAAGTGTATCTCACAAAGTTGCCCTTTCCATCGCCGGTTGTAATAACAGTATCGCCATTGGCATTTTGGGAAATATCCATAATGGGAAATCTGCCATTTTCTTCGACATAGGCTTTGGGGCTGTCTGCTTCCACTTCAATCAGTTCCTTCTTCGCGTGCTGTTCGCCGCCGCAAGAATTAATATCTTCAATAAAAACTTCGTACTCGTTCATATTCGTATATCTTTGTATTTAATTAGTCCAGCGGCTTCATTGTGGGGAACAAGATTACCTCGCGGATGGTGTCGGTGCCGGTGAGCAGCATAACGCAGCGGTCAATGCCCATACCCATACCGCCCGTGGGAGGCATACCGTACTCCATTGCGTTGAGGAAATCCTCGTCCAGCATTTCGGCCTCATCATCGCCGGGCTCCCGCTGCTCCACCTGCTTCTGGATACGATCTCTTTGATCCATAGGATCGTTCAGCTCAGAGTAGGCATTGGCAAGCCCGCTGTGGCAAATAAACAGCTCGAAGCGCTCGGTCAGTCTGGGGTCCTGGGGGCTTCTCTTGGTCAGGGGAGAAACCTCTACGGGGTACATGGTAATAAAGGTGGGCTGAATGAGGTGCTCCTCTACCCGCTGATCGAAGCAAGCGTACAGCGCATTGCCCCAAGTCTTTTCCGCGGCTTCCGCCAGCTCTACGCCCTTTGCTTCCGCAGCGGCAACTGCCTCTGCGTCGTCGGTGATAGCGCCAAAGTCGATGCCCAGATATTCTTTAACCGCATCCACCATAGAAAGCCTGCGCCAGCCGGGGGTCAGGTCGATCTTCTCGCCCATCCACTCGACTTCGTAAGTACCCAGAATTTCCTGGGCTGCGCCGGAGATGATGCCCTCGGCAATATCCATCATATCGTGGAAATCCGCGTAAGCCTGATAAAGCTCCACAGAGGTAAACTCGGGGTTATGCTTGGGGTCCATACCCTCGTTACGGAAAATACGGCCAATTTCATACACCCGGTCCATACCGCCGATAATCAGCCGCTTGAGCGGCAGCTCGGTGGCAATACGCATAAACATATCGATGTCCAGAGTATTGTGGTGGGTAATGAAGGGACGGGCAGACGCGCCACCGGCGATGGTGTTCAGCACCGGAGTCTCAACCTCGATGTAATTGCGGTCATCTAAGTACTTGCGCATATACTTAATGAACTGGCTGCGGATAACGAAATTCCGCTTGACCTCGGGATTTACCATCAAATCCACATAGCGCTGACGGAAACGGATTTCCTTATCCGTCAGGCCGTGGAACTTTTCAGGAAGCGGCAGCAGGGACTTGGAAAGAAGAACCACATTCTTTGCGCGAACGGAAATCTCCTCGGTCTTGGTCTTAAAGACCTCGCCCTCTACGCCAACAATATCACCGATGTCATATTTCTTAAACCGGGCATACTCTTCCTCGCCCAGCTCGTCAATCTTCACGAACAGCTGGATGCGGCCGGTGCTATCCTGCAGGTCGCAGAACATAACCTTGCCCTGACCGCGCTTACTCATAAGACGGCCTGCAACCTTAACGGTCTTGCCCTCAAAACCCTCATAATCTGCCTTGATGGCAGCAGAATCGGCATTAAAATCAAACTTAGTCTGCAAAAACGGATCGCGGCCCTCTGCGCGAAGCGCGGCCAGCTTATCGTGGCGCACCTGCACCTGATCGCTCAGCGGCATTTCTGCCTGCGGTACAAACTTTGCCATTTCTTAGCCCTCACGAGAGACAGAGATGACACGCATCTCATAAGCGCCGGAGGGCGCGTTGACTACGAACTTGTCGCCCTCGCTCTTACCTACGATGGAACGACCGAAGGGAGAATCATCGGACAGCTTGCCGTTCATGGGGTCAGCCTCCTGAGAACCGGTGATACGGTAGGTAAACTGCGCGCCCTTTTCATCCTCTACCACCACCGTGCAGCCCAGACCTACGCGGCCGTTGAGCTCATTTTCATCCTCGATGATGACAGCGTGGGACAAAACATCCTCAATTTCCGCAATGCGGCCATAGAGCTTCGCCTGCTCATTCTTGGCGGCATCATACTCAGAGTTTTCAGAAAGGTCACCGTAGGAACGGGCCTCAGCGATCATTGCTGCGATTTCGCGCTCGCGGGTGGTCTTCAGGTAATTGAGTTCCTTTTCCAGATCCTGCAGGCGCAGAGAAGTAATCTTATATTCCTTAGCCATAACGAAACCTCTTTCCGTTTCAAAAATTTCCAAATAATTATACTGGACAAATAGCTCCCCGTCAATAAAAAACTGTATTTTCCGAAGAAATTGCCCTATTTTTCTTTATTTTGTGCCCTCTGTCAGCACTTTGATTGCCGCCTGAATCTGAGGATCCTCCTCAGGCGGTACCAATTCAGCATAAATCTTAGCTTCCATCTCCTCGGAAACTTCCACCAATTCATCGGGCTCAAGGCCGCCCGCATCTGCAAGGCTCACACCCTTGGGGGTAAAATACTTGCCGATAGACAAACCGATGCCAGAGCCGTCGGACAACTGGAAGGTAACCTGGAAATTACCCTTACCGGTGGTGCGGTCGCCCACAACTGTTGCCCAATTGTATTCTTCCAGCGCTGCCGCAAAGAACTCCGCAGCGGAATAGCTGTCGCCGTTAACAAGTACCGTCATAGGCATTTGGAGACATTTATCGTCAGACCAGTCTGTAGTTTCCTCACCTGTATAGTCCCGGCTTATGAACAGCTTACCCTCAGGTAGCAAATAATCCAGCAGCTTTACCAGCTCGTGCTTGTAGCCACCCGGATTGTTTCGCAGGTCGAAAATAAGGGCTGTCGCGCCCTGCTGCCGCAAGCTTTCGATGGCCGCAATACTTTCTGCGGCGCAGCGGTCATTAAAGTTCTTAATAGAAACGAGACCGATATTTCCGGGGAGCATTTTCCCCTCAGCAACCTTTGTTTTAATCACCTGCCGGGTAAGTGTAAAGGAAAGCTCCTGCCCATCCCGCATAACACAAATTGTTACTTTTGTGCCTGCCTTGCCTCGGATCACACTGCTGGGGAGAGAGGTATCCTTGGTATTTTCAAACCGCTGACCTTCCGCGCCAATGAGAATATCGCCCGGCAGAATACCGCCTGCTTTTGCGCTTCCGCCCGGTTCCACCTTGGTGATGTCAAAGCCGTTATTGTCCTCACGGGGCGTGATGGTTATACCAATACCCACATAGCTGTTGGCATTCTGCTCCTGCAAAAGGGCATATTCCTCTTTTGTTACATAGTAGCTCCAACGGTCGCCCAGCGCCTCGATCATCGCATTAGCGGCCGCATCCTCCACTTTTGTCATCTCCACCTTGTCGATGTCGATGTAATACGTTTCCAGAAGCTTTTGCAGCTCCTCCAATTTGCTGGTTCCGGGGAACACGAAAGTGCCGTTTCTGCCGGCAGTAACCGCCAGCGTAATCACAACCGCCGCCACCGCCACCAACACATAAGAGAGGGCTACTGTCAGCTCCCGCGCAATTCTTTCCTTTTTTGTCATAGTGAATTCCTTACCGTTTCTCAATCAAAGGTAATAAACTGTTCCGGGTCCACCCAGACCCAGTCTTCGGCGCTTTCGCTCCATTGCCGGACAGCAAAATGGAGATGATATCCGGTGGCCTTACCGGTCTTACCTACATAGCCAATGAGCTGACCCTTTCTTACCTGCTGACCCTCTTCTACAGAGATAGTCTCCATATGCATATACTGGGTTTTGTAGCCGTCGCCGTGGTCGATGGATACGTAATTGCCGCCGCCCGAATCATCCCAGCAGGCACGAACCACCTTACCGGCACGAACGGCATAAATAGGCGTCCATCTAGGCGCTGCTAAATCAATACCGCGATGGTTGTCCGCGCCGCCGTATACCGGGTCTTCCCGGTCGCCGAAACGGCTGGAAACATAGGTATAATTGCAGGGCATTCCCCATCCGGATGCATTGGCATCATTTTCGCCGGGTAGGGATGGCACGCCGCCGCTCAAATAGACAAAAAGGGCATCAAAACCGGAACGGATAGGGGCATCCTCGTCAACACAGCCGGTGACAGAAAGCAAAAATGCCAGCATTAGGGCAAAAAATGCTACTTTAAATAGCTTTCCCTTTTTCATCCTTTCCTAACCCCCTGTTTAAGAATTGATGATTGCAGGGCGGGGGTTTACTCCCGCCGTCGACAATCTCCGCAACTTTGGCGGCGGGACCAAGGCCCCGCCCTACGCATTCTTACGATAGCGCCTTCTTTATTTGAAATCAATAAACTCTGCCGGATTCAGCGGCTTCCAACCCCAGCTGAATCTGCCGGGATTCTTTTCATAATACTCATAATGCCGGATGGTAAAGTGCAGATGGCGGGCAGTACTTGTACCCGTATCACCCATATAGCCGATAAGCTGACCGATCGTCACCGCATCGCCGCTCTTTACTACGAAGCTATCGAGGTGCATATACTGGGACTTGTAGTTATCCAGATGGTCGATGGACACATAGTTGCCACCGCCGCCGCTGTCCCAGCCCGCATAGACCACCACGCCGGAGCGGGTAGCATAAATGGGCACCTGCTGATTCCAAGGCGTACCTTTGGGCGGTGTCAGGTCCACGCCTGTGTGACCTTTCCACTTGCCGGTAACCGGGTGGAAACGGTAACCAAAGGGAGAGCTGACCCGGTTATAGTCACAGGGCAGCGCCCAGGTAATGCCGTTTTTGGTGTATGTAGGCCGGGTAGTGCCAGTAATAGCCTCCTGCTGACGCAGCCATTCCTCATACTCCCGCTTTTCCGCCTCAGACAGCTTCAGTTCCATTGCTTCCAAGGCTTCCTGCATCTCTTCCATCGCTTCTTCGGACTTCTCTACCAAATCTTCATACTCCTGCCCCTTGGCGAGAAGTTCCAGCAGCAGCGCGCCGGACTCCTCCTGCTTCTGGGCAAGCTGAACCTGCTTGCTTTCCATCTCTGCCCGGGCAAGATCAAGAGTGATCTTCTCCTGCGCAAGGAGGGATTTGGCCGTCTCTACCTCTCGGGAGGTCTTTTCCAGTGCCTCCAAGCGGGTGGTATCCGCAGCCGCAATTTCCTGAATCATATTGAGTCGGTCCAAAAGATCCGCAAAGCTGTCGGCCTCGAAAAGGACAGTCCAGTAGGATACGGTACCGCCCTCTTCCATAGCGCGGATGCGCTCCTTATAGAGCTTTCGCATAACCGCCAACTCCCGGTTGGCATTTTCCAGTTCCAACTGCTTGTCTGCAATCAGAAGGCTGTGGGCGGATATTTGACTGTTAATATTGAGAATTTGACCGTTCAGGATGGAGACCTGCTGGTCAATGATATTTTTTTCTTTAATGATGGCCTGGGTATTATCCCGGTTGGCAGACTGCTGCTTTTCCAGCTCCTTAAGAGCCGCTTCCATCTGCGCCTGCTCCTGCTTCATTTTATCGATCTCTTCCTGAATTTCCGCGCTGCTCTGCTGCTTTGCAGAGACCGTTCCGGGCAGAACCAGAATGCAGACGGCCAAAAGAAAGGCCGCGACAGGAATGAGTTTCATTATCTTTTTAATCATTGGCTTCCTCACACTTTCAGGAATTTACGGATAGAAACCCAACCGCCAACGATGCCCACAAACAGGCCGGCTGCCGCAAAAACAACTGCCAGCATACTGAGCATCTCACGGAAAGGTACAAAATTCAGCATCTTCAGGGTGTCCATCTCCTGGACTTTTTTCACGACTGCATCATAAAGCAGCCATTCTGCGCCCAATGCGGCCACCGCGCCGGTAAGGCCCAAGGTCATACCCTCCACCACGAAGGGGCAGCGGATAAAGCCGTTGGTGGCGCCTACCATTCTCATAATGGCGATTTCCTCCCTGCGCTCGTGGGTAGCAAGACGGACGGTATTGAAAATAATAACAAGGGTCACAAACATCAGTACTGCCGCAATAAAGACAGAGGCAGCAATGACGATCTCTTTAATGGTGGAAAAGCCCTTAGCAAGCTCAAAGGCAGCGCTGACCTTGTCTACGCCTTTTATGGCTTCCAACTGGCGAACGGTATCCTGAATCAGGCTGTTATCCTCCAGAGTTACCACATAGCGGTGGCGCAGGTCGGAGGCCTCCACGCCGGCAAAGGCTTCCTTGTCACCGTTTTTCTCGATAAACTCTTGGAGCGCCTGCTCACGGGTCACAAACTCCCGGTTTTGGACATTGGGGATGTTGCTGATTTGCGTGCCGATACTTTTCGCTTCTGCATCCGAGAGGGTGTCGCTGACATAGACCACCACTTCGTTGGTCTTGTTCAGGTCGTCAATCATCACGTTGATGTTAAAAGCGAGACAGATAAAAGCGCCGGTGATGATTAGAGAGAACACCGTTACCGCAAATGCGGACGCAGACTGCAAACCGTGGGCAAAAAGACCGCGGATACCTTCTTTTAATAAGTAAGGAATGTTGTTAATTCTCATTGCATTTCACCTGCCATTCTGTCGCTGACCACACGGCCGTTACTGATTACAATTACACGGCTACTGAAATGCTGCACCAGTTCGTGCTGGTGGGTAACCACCACAACAGTAGTGCCCAGCTTGTTGATTTCCTGCAGAAGCTGCATAATTTCCAGAGAACGGGCAGGATCCAGGTTGCCCGTAGGCTCGTCTGCAATGATGGTAGAGGGGTTGTTGACAAGCGCTCTTGCGATGGCAAGACGCTGCTGCTCACCGCCTGAAATCTCATTGGGATGGCGGTGCTGCTTGCCCTCCAAGCCCACCAATTTCAAAACATAAGGCACACGGGTTTTGATCTCCCGCCGTTTTGCGCCAACCACGCGCATGGCAAATGCCACATTTTCATAAACCGTCATATTTTCAATGAGGCGGAAATCCTGGAAAATCACGCCGACGGTACGGCGCAGATAGGGCTTCTCGTGTCTGCGGATACGGTCCAGCTCATAGCCGTTAACGTGAACATAGCCGCTCGTAGGCTTCAGCTCACCGGAAATCAGCTTCATCATCGTAGATTTACCGGAACCGGAAGGGCCAACCAAAAATACAAATTCTCCATCGTCAATCTGCATGGAAACACCGCGCAGCGCCTGGGTATTGCCACTGTATTCCATCACAACATTTGCAAATTCAATCATATCTTTCTCTCCAATTATATGGTGATTTTTCCTTTACAAAGTATGGCGAGCAGCCGTTTAAATGCCATCATACCATACACAGTAATTGTACCATAATCCCCTACAAAGTGTCAATGATAAATGCGTTAACATAATAAATAATTGTAGGGGTCGGCGTCCTCGACGACCCGAAACAAAATCGTTGCTCGATGCAACGATTTTGTTCAAAAAAGACCGCCTTTCGGCGGTCTTTTCTATGTCATCGAATATCCTGAGAAGCTAAGTACTTACGCACCATCATCGCAACCTTAAAGACGATGGCGTGGTCAAATTTCCGCAGGTCCAAGCCAATCTGTTTGTTAATCTTTTCCAGACGGTAGACCAGCGTATTTCTGTGGACAAACAGCTTTCGGGAGGTCTCGGAGACGTTCAGGTCGTTCTCAAAAAACTCATTGATGGTAAAGAGTGTCTCCTGATCCAGAGAATCGATAGAATTCTTCTTAAAGACCTCGGACAGGAAGATGTCGCAAAGCGTGGTCGGAAGCTGATAAATCAGTCTGCCGATACCCAAACTCTCATAATTGATAATGCTCTTCTCATCATCAAAGACCTTGCCTACCTCAATGGCGGTCTGGGCTTCCTTATAGGCGTCCGCCAATTCCCGCAGATGTCTTGCCACAGTACCGATGCCGATGACTGTCTCGACGTCCAGTTCCTTCTTCAAATGGTCTGCAATCCGCTTGGCAGTCGCCTCCAGCTCCTCTGCTTCCGGCTCTGCCTCCAGCTGGGTAATGACCGCTACGTCCGTTTCATTGATGCTCAGCACAAAGTCACTCTGCTTATTGGGGAACAGGCCGGACACCAAATCCACAACCGTCACATCCACGTGACCCACCTGCCGAATAAGGAAAACTGCCCGGGGCGCATCGGTAGCGAACTGCAACGTCTTCGCCCGGATATAAATGTCACCGGGCAGGATATTGTCCATAATAATATTCTTTACGAAAGTGCCGCGGTCGTGCTTTTCCTCATAGAAACGCTTGGCATTGTCAATGGTAACAAAAAGCATACCGCACAGCGCGTGGGCAAGCTCATCCTCGCCGACACAGAACACCGCAAACTCGAAAAGGCCTGCGCTGCTCACACGACCCTGAAAGGTTTTCTGGCCAAAGGAGATAATCTGCTCCGGGGCGGCCACCATCCGCAATGCCGCATCGGGCCATCTCTCCCGCAGAAGGGACAAATCGGTACACGCCACCACAGTACCATCGTGGTCAATCACACCGAAGGTGCGCTTGGTGGTATCTTTCAACTGAGAGACGATTTCCTGGAATACATTATTGCTCATTTTTGTACCTCCTTAGCACGTGCGCTATAATGCACAAAGACATTTTATGTATAAAATCAATAACAGTATAAAACTGTTTTGCGCAAATTGCAAGGGTCTTTTGACATTTTATTGCAAAAAGACCCTGTTTTTTTGTTAAAATTCCCGAAGCAGTGTTGGCTGCTTCGGGAATTGCCTATCATTTACCCGTCATAATGCCGATATTTCATCTGCCGTTAATTCCCGGACTTCTCCCCGGGGCAGGTCACCAAGGGTCAGCTCTCCCTCCTGCCGCCGCTCCAGATAGGTAACGGTAAGTCCCCGGGATGCCATCATCCGGCGAACCTGATGATACTTCCCCTCACAGACAGTAATCAAGCTCTCCCCTGCGCCCAGCGGTTGAAGCTGGGCCGGCAGGCACACGGTACCGTCCCGGAGCGTCAAGCCATTTTGAAAAGCATCCACATCCGCTTCGGCAGCAGTTCCCTCGTGCCGGGCGTAGTAAACCTTCTGTACGCCTTTCTTGGGGCTAATAAGCCGGTGGAGCAAACTGCCATCATTGGTAAAGAGCAAAAGTCCCTCTGTCTCTTTGTCCAGCCGTCCGATGGGATGCAAATCCCAAGCCCGCATTTCCTCCGGCAACAGTTCCATTACCGTCCTTTGGGTTTCGTCGCTCCGGGCAGTCACAAAGCCGGATGGCTTATTCATCATCACCACGGCTATACCCTTTTTCCCCACCGGCTCGCCGTCCACGCAGACGTTATTTCCGTCTGTTTTAACACTTCCGTCCCGAATCACCGAGCCAGCCACCGTAACGCGTCCTGCTTTTAAAATACTCTTTACCTGACTGCGGCTGCCAATGCCTGCGTCGCACAGAAATTTATCCAATCGTTCCATTTTGTTACCTCACAAATGTATATTCCCCCTCCAGCGCACATAGGCTTTAGCGGCAAATAAGAAACGGGAGGGATTTATTATTATGATGTTTATGACCGCAAAGCTGGACCGGAACAAGATCCTCATCGCTCTGGGCGCGGTGGCGATTGCGATTCTTGCCATCATCCTGCTGTTCGGCGGTGGCTCTGAGCCTACGGCAACGACCGCCAACCTAAGCTCCAACGATGCCCGGGTGGATTACCTGAAGGACCTTGGCTGGGAGGTTCATGCCGCGCCGGCAGAAAGCGGGCAGGTCCGGATTCCGAAAGAAAGCAGCGAAGTCTATGACCGCTACAACGACCTGCAAAAAGCGCAGGGTTTTGACCTTACACAGTTTGCCGGCAAAACCGTAGAGCGCTATGTCTACAAAGTAACCAATTACCCGGGCGCCACCGAGCCGGTCTACGCCACGCTCCTTATCTACAAAAATAAGGTCATTGGCGGAGACATTTTGAACACCGCGCCCACCGGTGCCATCCAAGGGCTTCAGAAGACTCAGTCTGAGTAAAAATATCATACCACATTTTTACCCACTTGACAAGTAGGTAAAAATATGCTATGCTCGATGCATCCAAGGTTTCAGGGCAGGGTGAAATTCCCGACCGGCGGTAAAGTCCGCGAGCGCGAAAGCGCAGAATCGGTGTAATTCCGATACCGACAGTACAGTCTGGATGAAAGAAGCACTTTGGGGCCCCGTAGTACATAGCTGCGCCCTGAGTGTATGCTCTCGGCGCATTTTTTATTACAGGGGTATGGTTTTATGATGAAATTATTCGAGCAGTTCAAGGAGAATATCGTCTTTGTTCTTGTATGCGTGGCCATTGCCGCCATCCTATCCATAGGCGCAAAGCTGGCGGAAAAGAAGCTTGCGCTTCGCCCGGTCTCCAAGACAAGACGACTTTGTATCCTTGCGGTTTGCGGCGCAATCGCGGCAATTTTGCACATTTTTGACTTTCCCGTGCCTTTTTTGGCGCCCGGCTTTTATAAGCTGGACTTTTCCGAAGTACCGGTGATGCTCTGCGGCTTTTATTTAGGGCCGTCAGCGGCTGTACTTTGCGAGGCGCTGAAAATTCTGCTGAAGTTAGTCCTGAAAGGAACAAGCACCGCCTTTGTAGGTGACTTTGCCAATTTCTTCGTGGGCTGCTCGCTTGTGCTCCCTGCGGCGGTCATTTATCACACGAAAAAAAGCCGAAAAAGCGCGCTTATCGGCCTTTTATTGGGCACAATAATTCTGACGGTCTTTGGCAGCGCCTTTAATGGTATCTATCTGATTCCCAAATTTTCCCAGCTGTACGGCATTCCGCTACACGCCATTATTGGCATGGGTACCGCCATCAACGGCAATATCGACTCGCTGACGACACTGGTTCTGCTGTCTGTGGCGCCGCTGAATTTGCTCAAAGGCGTAATCGTCTCTGCGCTGACCTTATTACTGTATAAAAAAGTGGCCCGTCCGCTTTTTGATAAATAAATAACACATTTTTATGGAGGATAATATTATGGAATATGTATGCGACGTATGTGGCTGGATTTATAATGAGGAAGAGGGCTATCCCGAGGGCGGTATTGCGCCCGGCACCAAATTTGAGGACCTGCCTGAGGATTTTGAATGCCCCCTTTGCAGCGTGGGCAAGGATCAATTCTCTGAAAACTAACAAGAAAGGTCCCGGATATCCGGGACTTTTCCCATTTTCCGAAAGGATGGGTAATCTATGGAACTTGTGTTACTTACCGCTTTGGGCGTTGGCAGCGCTACGGTATTTGGCTCTGTCATCGGCTTTTTGTTCAAGAAGCAATCCCACAGATTTTCTGACATTGTGCTGTCCTTTGCCGCCGGCGTAATGCTGGCAGCGGCTGTGCTGGGTCTGATCCTGCCCTCGCTGGACTACGGCGGAAGGTTTGGCATTTTGATTACGATCATTGGCATTTTTGCCGGCGCGCTGTGCTTAAACCTCATCGATAAAGTCGTACCCCACCTGCACAAAATGGTAGGCGCAGATTTAGAAGCGCACCCTAACGCCAATCTCAGCAAAGTTCTTTTGTTCGTCACCGCCATTGCCATCCACAACCTGCCCGAAGGCATAGCTGCCGGTGTAGGCTTTGGCGCAGGCGATGACCCACACGCCCGCGCCCAAGCCCTCCTGATTGCAGGCGGCATTGCGCTGCAAAACATCCCCGAGGGTATGGTCATCATTGGGCCTATGCTGGCGGCCGGTGTGTCACCGAAAAAGACCTTTCTATGCGCAGCGCTGACCGGTGTAGTAGAAATCGTCGGCTGTCTGCTGGGCTATTTTGCAGTTTCTGTTGCTACTGCTATTTTGCCCTTTGCCCTGGCCTTTGCAGGTGGCACGATGCTCTACGTCATCAGCGACGAAATGATCCCCGAGACCCACGCCCACGGCAGCGAGCGGGGCGCGACTTACGCCCTGCTTATCGGCTTTTGCCTGATGCTGGTTTTCGACGTTCTGTTAGGCTGAGCCGTTGACAATCTTTAAAATGCGATATACAATAAGTACATCTTGTACCAAGGAGAATTTTTATGGAACTTCGTCCCGAGACTTTATGTATTCAGGCGGGCTATACCCCCGGCAACGGTGAGCCTCGTCAGGTACCCATTATTCAGAGCACCACTTTTAAGTACAGCACCTCTGAGGATATGGGTAAACTCTTTGATTTGGAGGCTGAGGGTTATTTCTACTCCCGGCTGCAAAACCCCACCTGCGACCACGTAGCCGCCAAAATTTGCGCCCTTGAGGGTGGTGTAGCCGCGATGCTCACCAGCTCCGGTCAGGCCGCCACCTTTTATGCCATATTCAATATTGCAAGCTGCGGTGACCACGTGATTGCCAGCTCTGCCATTTACGGCGGCAGCTTTAATCTGTTTTCTGTCACAATGAAGAAGATGGGCATTTCCTTTACCTTCGTCAGCCCCGACTGCACCGAGGAAGAACTGAACGCCGCCTTCCAGCCTAACACCAAGGCTGTTTTCGGTGAGACCATTGCAAATCCCGCTCTGTCCGTTTTGGACATTGAGAAATTTGCCAAATGCGCCCACGCCCACGGTGTGCCGCTGATCGTTGACAACACCTTCGCCACTCCCATCAACTGCCGCCCCTTTGAATTTGGCGCAGACATCGTGACCCACTCCACCACCAAGTATATGGACGGTCACGCAGCGGTCCTGGGCGGCTGTATTGTGGACAGCGGCAACTTCGACTGGATGGCCCATGCCGATAAATTCCCCGGTCTTTGCACCCCTGACGACAGCTATCACGGTGTTATCTACGCAGAGCGGTTTGGAAAGGGCGCATTTATCACCAAATGCACCGCCCAGCTGATGCGTGACTTTGGCGCAATGCAAGCGCCCCAAAATGCATTTATTCTGAATTTAGGTTTGGAGAGTCTCCCCTTCCGTATGAAGCAGCATTGTGAGAATGCCGATAAAATTGCCCGCTTCCTCCACGGTAGCGAGAAGGTGGCTTGGGTACGTTACTGCGGTCTTCCCGATGATCCCTATTATGCACTTGCCCAAAAGTATTTGCCGAATGGCTCTTGCGGTGTTATCTCCTTTGGCTTAAAGTCCGGCAGAAAAGGCGCGGAGACCTTTATGAAGCACTTGAAGCTTGGCTCCATTGAGACCCACGTTGCCGACTCCCGTACCTGCTGTCTCCACCCCGCCAGCTCCACCCACCGGCAGATGAGTGATGCAGAGCTGGATGCCGCCGGTGTAGGCGCAGACCTGATCCGTCTGTCTTGCGGTCTGGAAAACAGCGAAGACCTGCTTGCAGACATCGCCCAGGCACTGGAAAATGTATGATATGAGTTGAAAGTTGATAGTGGATAGTTGAGAATTATGTTTTCTGCAAGGCTGCCATCAATGCTCTATGAAAAAAGGAACGGAAAATTTCCGTTCCTTTTTGTTCGCAGTGTTAACACAATAACTATTAACTATCAATTATCAACTTTTAGGGCATCCAGCATATTAAGCAGCCGGTTAACAGTTTCGTTTTTTGCAGCTTCATCTGCAAAGAATGTACCTTCTTCGCAGAGAAGCGCCTGGGTCGTACCATCAAATTCTGCGGTATAATAGGTGTCCTTCTTGGAGGTGTCGGTAATAAAAATGTAATAGACCACACCTTCGTTTTCCAGTCCCGCGCCATCACCGTACTCCGCCAGCTCCTGATAGTCGGGCAACGCAAAAAAGTTATAGGGCGCATAATTGGTCACAGAGACGGTATCATTCTCGCGCACAAGATAATAGCCCGCATACTCCCCCGTCAGCTTCTCCGCGCCACCGGTACAGCCGCAAAGCAGCAGTGCCAAAACCATTACTAAACAAGCCATTTTCTTCACAAATGACACACCCTTTCTTTGTTTGGTTATTTTGATTTTAACACATTCAGGCACGGTTTGCAACAAATCCTTTTGAACAAAATCGGCACATCGAGCGCCGATTTTGTTTCGGGTCGTCGAAGGCGCCGACCCCTACAAAAAAAGAAAGCCATCCCAAAACGGGATGGACTCCTTTTTGGCGGAGAGTTAGGGATTCGAACCCTAGGTGGATTGCTCCACACAGCATTTCGAGTGCTGCACCATCGACCACTCGGACAACTCTCCTTATAAAACATAGGCATTATAACAGCCAAATGGAAAAAAATCAAGGTTTTTTCGCCAGTGCGATTACTTCGCCCATTTTTTCCATTATATAATCATAATTTCCCCGCTTATGGGGTACAAGACAGGAAGAGCAATCCTTAATGCCGTTTTCTGTATAGGTGAAATTACCGCCGCATTTATCCCCTAAAGCATAGAGCGGACAGTAGCAGAAAAGACAGCTAAATTCTGCCCTATTTTCACACTTATGGCAGGGGAAATATTCACATTTCTCATTTTGGAAAAACTTATAATGCTCCATTTCTTACTCCTCAAATTCTGTCCAAGGGTACTCTCTCGGTGGATTCGCGGTAAATACCATTTTTTCACCGCTATAGGGATGGTAAAAACCCAGCGTCCCCGACCAAAGAGCGATCTCGCAATCGTCTTCCCGGAGACTATACTTTCGGTCACCCACCAAGGGAAGTTCCCGGGAGGAAAACTGCGCCCGAATCTGGTGGGTACGTCCCGTAACGAGGTTGATCCGCACCTTTGTCAGTTCGTCCGTAACGCCCTCGGTTTTGTAGGTCAGGATGGCTTCCTGCACATCCTTTCCCCTTTCCGTGACCACATAGGTCTTTTTCTCCTGCTTATTGCGAAGAAGCAGGTCCGTCAGCGTTCCCGCCGTCTGGGCGGGATGACCGTGCAGAACTGCCACATATTCCTTTTCGAAGCTCCCCTCACGAATCTGCCGGGACAACTCCGATGCGGCGCGGGCATTTCTCGCCAGCACCATAAGTCCGGAGACCACCCGGTCCAGACGGTGAACGGTACGGATATTTTCCGTACCCAAAGCCTCCCGCACAAGGGCGGGCATACCGCCCGGCTCATCGGTAGACAGCACCCGGGGCGGCTTGATGGCAACCACAATATCTCTATCCTGATATAGAATTTCCATAGTCCCCTCCTGCTGTTTTTCTTATGATAGCAAAGAAGCATACAGATTGCAAGCAAAACTCCTCCGCACCTCCTTATAAAATCGTAGGGCGGGGGTTTACTCCCGCCGCTAACATATAACATACAAAACGGCGGGACCAAGGCCCCGCCCTACGTATCCTAACCAACAAACAAGGCGGCACTTTTCGTGCCGCCTTCTATTATTTCGTTTCCTCTTTGACGATTCTCTGCATCTCATCCCACTTGCTTTCCATATCGGAAACCAGCTTAAACTGGGTGCGGGCGCGGTCTAAATTGTGACCCTCCCGGTGGATGGCAAAATAGTTGTCGCCGTCAAGGTAGTCCGTCAGGAAGCGGATGCCGCATTCCATCGTCATGGTTTTTGCGCCTAAGGGCATAAATTCCAGCTCTTTTTCTGTCAGTCCCGGGCAGGCTTCGATATAGCCGCGGGTAAAGACACGGAAAAGCTTTAAGTCCATTTCCACCTTGGAAAGGTCTTTTTCATCCTCTGCCGCGGTGGCCGCGCCAAAGCGGATGGCATCGCCGTAGTCATAAAGGCTGGAGCCGGGCATTACCGTATCTAAGTCGATGACGCACAGGGCCTTCCGGGTCTCCGCATCCAAAAGCACATTATTGAGTTTCGTATCGTTGTGGGTCACCCGCAATGGCAAAATGCCCGCTGTCAGGGCATCATACAGGGTAGACATTTCCTTTTCCCGGGCAAGAACAAATTCAATTTCCTTCTGCACACTTGCCGCCCGATTCATCGGGTCCAGCGCCAAGGTCTCGTGAAAAATGCGGTAACGGTCCGGAGTGTTATGGAAATTAGGAATTGTTTCGTAGAGCTTTTCTGCAGGAAAATCCGCCAGCATATGCTGAAAACGGCCAAAGGCGATGGCGCTTTGGTAGAAATCTTCATCGGTTTCCGGGGTTTGCAGGCAGATAGAACCTTCCGTAAATTCGTTGACCCGCCAATAGGTCGCTTGGGCGTAGAGCCAGCTCCCACCGCTCTTCGTCTTTGTCAATGTGAGCACGCTGCGGGGATCTTCTGTCTTTTTCCGCAAAAAATCCGTAACCGCAGTGATGTTTTCCATCAACGCCGCCACATTTTTAAATGTATTGTGGTTAATGCGCTGCAGGATATAGCGCTTGCCGCTGGTGGTTATCACCAAATAGGTGCTGTTGATATGGCCGCAGCCATAAGGCTCGCAGGAGACCGGCTCTCCATCCAGCCGGAAACACCGCAGAATGCCAAAAAGCTTTTCGTTCATAACATCAAACCTTTGCCAAATTTTTGAGGGTGTCTGCCAGGTCAGTCTGTTCCCAAGGCTGGTCGTCTACACCAAAATGACCCTCCAGTGCCGTCTTGCCGTAAATAGGGGTGCGAAGGGAGAGCTTGCGAATAATGCCGGCAGGGGTCATATCACAGGTCTGCCGCAATAGCGCAGTCATTTCTTCATCGGAAATCTTGCCGGTGCCGTAGCTGTCCACCCGGAGGGAAACAGGCTCAGCCACGCCGATGGCGTAGGCAAGCTGTACCTGCACCTGCTCGGCAAGTCCGGCTGCAACCAAGTTTTTCGCCATATAGCGGGCCATATAAGCTGCGCTTCTGTCCACCTTGGTGGGGTCCTTTCCGGAGAAGGCGCCGCCGCCGTGGGAGAAATAGCCACCGTAGGTATCCACGATGATCTTCCGGCCGGTGAGACCCGTATCGCCGTTAGGACCGCCAATGACGAAGTTGCCGGTAGGGTTAATGTGGATATGGGCGACGCTTTCCAAGGAAAAGCCATATTTACTAAGAACAGGCGCAATGATCTCATTCTTAATATACGCGCGCAGGTCAGAAAGGGAAACTTGCGCGCTGTGCATCACGGACACCACCACGGTATCGATACCCAGCACATTGCCCTTTTCATCAAACTCCACACTGACCTGGGTCTTGCCGTCAGGACGGATAAAATCCACTTCCTTTTTTGCTTCGGTCAAACGATTGGAAAGTGCTCTGGAGAGCGCGATAGGCAGAGGCATCAGCTCCGGGGTCTGGGTGCAGGCGCCGCCAAACATCATACCCTGATCGCCTGCGCCGCCAACGGAGTCGTTGGTACCCAGCGCAATGTCGGCAGACTGGGTGTGAATTTTGCAGAGGATTTCCACAGAGTCAGCGCTGAAGCCTTCGCCCTCACGGGTATAGCCGATTTTGCGGATGACTTCACGGGCAACAGCGGCATAATCCACTTGCGCCTTTGTTGTGATTTCACCGCAGATCAAGCAAAAGTCGGTAGTAACCATAGTCTCGCAGGCCACGCGGGAGCCGGGGTCTTGGGCGAGGCAGGCATCCAAGATCGCATCGGAGATGCTGTCTGCCACTTTATCGGGGTGACCGCAGGTCACACATTCAGAGGTAAATAATCTTTTTTCCATATTTTCTATCCTTTCACACATAAAAAATACGCACACCGAAGATTCGACGCACGTAATTTTCGAATCCTCATCTTTCGTTGCCGCCGGATTTGGCACCACGCAAAGAAATGATAACCACCCCTTTGTAGGTTGCCGGGTTTCATCGGGCCGATCCCTCCACCGCTCTTGATAAGGCTGTATGCATTTTTCCTCGGGTATCTTATCACATTTTCCCGATTTGTCAAGTTTTTTGTTCATAATCTATTATAGACTTTTGGAAAAAAAGCTGATATAGTAAGGGGAGATACCAAAGGAGATGATCTTTTTTGAAGAAATTACGGCAAAAATTTGAGCGGTTCTGTTACCGCCATCAAAGTCTTGGTGTTCCCAATCTGATGCTCTATGTAGTCATCGGCAACGCTATCGTTTACCTGATGAGCGAGCTTGCCCATAACTATGTGCTTTATGAAGCCCTCTGCTTTCATCGGGAACTGATCCTGCAAGGGCAGGTATGGCGGCTTATTACCTGCATTTTTACCACCACCTCACCGGGAGAAATGATTCTCTTTGCCGCTATCACATATCTCTGCTATTTCTCTCTTGGCAGAGCCATTGAAAACCGCTGGGGAACTTTCCGGTTCAATCTTTTTTATTTTTCCGGTCTGCTCCTAATGGAAGCCTTTGTATTGCTTTTTGGCGGCATTTCCTATACAGTGGGCGATACCACCTATGTTATGTCCCCGCTGGAATTTGCAAATTTGGGCTATTACCTGAATATCTCACTGCTCATTTCCTATGCGACCCTCTATCCCGACACCCAGTTTTTAATTTTCTTTATCATCCCGGTGAAAGCCTGGGCCCTTGCCCTGTTTGACCTGGTATTGACTCTTCTTCCCGTATTTCAAATTCCTATGGGCTTCTTCCCTCTCAACCTATTCCCGCTGGTTACGCTCGCAAACTATTTCCTGTTCTTCGGCAAAGATGTGCTGAATCTTATCCCCATTTCCTGGCAAGCCAATGCCCGGCGGCTGTTCCGGGGTAAAAAAGGCAGCAAAAAGGGCGGCGCGAAAGTCATCCCCTTCCCCTCTGCCGGCTCTTACGAAGCCACTACCGCTTCTGTCAAAGCCCCTTATACTCACAAATGCACCGTCTGCGGTCGCACCGATATTTCCGACCCCGATTTGGAATTCCGGTACTGCTCCCGCTGCAAGGGCTTCCATTGCTACTGCGAGGATCATATCAACAATCATACCCATATAGAATCGTAGGGGCGGATATTATCCGCCCGCGGGCGGCAGATTGCCGCCCCTACATTGCTGAATCAAAATGCACACAAAACCGCCGCCCAAGTTGGGCGGCGGTTTTCTTAGTTTTTAATGGGGTGGTGGAAATCTGGGGTATTGTCGGTGATGGGCAGGAAGGTATAGCCGTTATCCAGCGCCCAAACGATAAACTCCTCAATGACCTGCATAGAGCTTTTTTGAATATCGTGCATCAGCACCATACTCTCGCTCCGTTTTGCAACGCCCTCGATGGTGGCCTCTAAAACGCGCTCCGGTGTTGCCTTTTCCGCATCCTCGGAGTTCACATTCCAGTCAAAGTAGCGATAGCCCATTTCCTGCACAGTCTTTGTGAGTCTCGTCATAATGCCTTTATTAAAGTTCTTACTTACACGGTTGCTGCTGCCGCCAGGGAAACGCATAATGGTAGGGTGGAAGCCGACCTGTGCGTAGACCTTCTGGGAAATAATCGCCTGATCTGCCAAAAATGCTTCATCACTCGCATAGATTTTGCTGTAAGTGTGTTCATTTGCGTGCAGACCAATAGAATGTCCCTCCGCATCTACCCGCTTCAGGATAGACAGATCTCCACTACCCACCACAAAGAAGGTTGCCTTAATATTATACTTTTTAAGCGTATCCAAAAGGCTGGGAGTATAGCGGCCGGGGCCGTCGTCGAAGGTCAGGTAAATGAATTTGCCGTTGCCGTTTACCTTCTTGACCTCTACCGTACGGGTAACGCTTGCCACATTTCCGTAGGTGTCTCTGACTTCATAGGTCAGCGTATAAGTGCCGGCTTTTTTTACATTCACCGAGCCGGAGACCTTCACCTTATCCGTCAAATCGATCGCACCGTTATCGATGGCCTTATAGCCGGGTTCCCGATATTCCTGCCCGGTGTAGACCGTTACCTTGTCGCTGCCCGTCAGAGTCAGCACAGGCGGTACAGTATCCTCATAGCGCAAGATTCGCTCTACAGTCGCCGTATTACCGGCAGAATCGGTGACAGTATAAGTCACCTTTCCCTCTTCCTCGGTGCGGACAACCCGGTCGGTCACATCGCCTTCTGCTGCGTCAATGGCCGTAAAGCCCGCTTCCTCATAGGGAACACCGGGCAGCGTAACCACGTCTGTGCCGCCTGTTAGGGTAATGACCGGGGCGGTGGTGTCCCGGACGATGACCGTATAGGTTTTTTCTGCGGTCAAATCCCGGTGCTTTGCCGAATAGGTCACGGTATAGGTACCCGGCACTTTCGGGTCGATCTCGCCCGTACGGGAGACCGCTACTGTTCTTTTCTCCAGCAGCAAAAAGCCGCTCCAGCCGTAGGCCTTTCCCTCCGGAACAGGGTCAATGCCTGCTTCCAGATAGATAGTATCTCCCGGCGCCACGTCAAGTTCCAGTACATAGGACTTATAGAGAGTCCATCCCATCATACCGAAGCCAATTGCCGCAAGGACAACTGCCGCAACAATTACAATCACTAAGGTTTTTCTTTGCATTTTAAATCATCTCTTTTTTCTGTATAAACACATTTGGTAGGTAATGCCGTTTTCCTCTCCGGCGGAGAGGATTTTTTCCATTTCCCAATCCGGCATTTCGTCTAAATTGGGAAAATAGGTGTCCGATTTTGGGCAGGCAGATAGCTTCGTTACATAGGCGTTTTCGCAAAAGGTAAGCATCTGCTTATAAATACTGCCGCCACCGATGACGAACACCCGGTCATCTTCCTTGGTTTCCGCTATCGCTTCCTCGGGACTGTGACATACGATAAAGCCGGGAATGTCCGTTTCCTGCCGGGTCAGCACAATATTTTTTCTGCCGGGCAGGGGTTTTTGTCCCGGAAAGTCCGCCACCGTTTTGCGCCCGGCAATGACTGCAGCGCCCCGGGTTGTCTCCCGAAAGAACTTTCGGTCAACCGACAGCGCTACCGGCTGAGTGCCGTCACAGCCGATGCCCCAGTCAGAATAAACTGCTACAATTAAGTCCATACTTTACTTTCGCCTCAAATCGCCATCGGGATTTCAAAATCAAAGGGGTGGAACTGATAATCTTCCACTGTGAAGCTGTTTTTGGTGAAGCTGTAGAAATCCGTCACGGATTTATCCAAAGTTACCTTGGGAGCAGCAAAACCTTCCTTCTCCAGCATTGCCTTCACAGCCGGGATATGACGGTCGTAAATATGGCAGTCTGCAATGACGTGGACCAGCTCACCGGCTTCCAGCCCGGAGACCTGCGCCATCATCATAAGGAGCATCGCATACTGACACACATTCCAGTTGTTTGCCGTCAGCATATCCTGAGACCGCTGATTGAGGATGCCGTTCAGGGTATTGCCGGTCACATTAAAGGTCATCGAGTAAGCGCAGGGATAGAGATTCATCTGGTGCAAGTCCTCAAAATTATAGATATTCGTAAGGATGCGCCGGGATGCCGGATTGTGCTTCAAATCGTAAAGCACCCGGTCTACCTGATCGAACTCGCCCTCTTTATACTGATGCTTAATACCCAGCTGATAGCCGTAGGCCTTGCCGATGGTGCCGTCCTCCCCTGCCCATTCGTCCCAAACGTGGCTGCCCAGATCGCAGATGCGGTTGGATTTCTTCTGCCAAATCCACAGAAGCTCATCCAGGGCAGATTTCCAGTAGGTGCGGCGCAATGTCATCAAAGGAAATTCCTCTTTCAGGTTATAGCGGTTCACCACACCGAATTTCTTTACCGTATGGGCAGGCGTGCCGTCCGCCCAACGGGGACGTACCTCCAAATCCGTATCATAAAAGCCATTTTCCAGAATATCTATACAGGTCTTTCTGTACAGCTCGTCTGCTATGCTCATAATTTTCCTCCGTCCGAATTAGAATAATCTGGGCATTTTTGTATGTAATGCGTAAAAATCATTTAAATCCCGGATATGAACAGCCGTTGCGCCCCGGTTACACAGTTCCGTTTGCGCTTCGCTTCCGTCCGCAAAACAAAAGACATCCGACCAGCCTTTTTGCAAATTTTTCTCTGTGCCGCTCCAGGTGCCACCGGTTTTCAGGCTACACTGGGCAATGAATACGCCGAATGTGGGCAATGCGTGTATAACCCGATTTCGGCTAATGGCCCGGGCTGCGGAAAAGCCCAGATCGTACCCATCCTCGGAAAGATACAGGATATTTTTCTCCAGCGGCTGAGACTGCAAACGGTCTGCCACTACGCTGATGACCTTTCCGCCCTGCTGAAGACAGCTATCCTGCGCCTCCCGGTCTGCGCCACGGGCATTGCCGGAAATCAGGGTATAACCCTGAAGTGCCGCCTGACGGCCTGCCTCCCGGGCAAACTCCCGGTTTTCCTCCCATAAATCCCGGCTTCCCACAAGGGCTACCGCCGGTGTATCCAAAAGGGTCAGATCACCCCGAAACCACAGATTGGGCGCTTCCAGCCCCAATCTGCCGCGCAGTGTCTGGGGATAACCGCTGCTGATGCGGGTGAGGGGGAAACAGGCTTGTTTTGCTCCTCGCTTCAGATAATGCTTCAGCAATTCCTGATCCTCCAAAAGGCGGACAATACGCGTCGCCATTTCCCGCTTGTAGCCCAAATTCAGCAAGTCCTTTTCCGTTAATTCCCTATCCGGAATATCCACTTCCATATGAGACGCAAGCGTAGAAAGGTCGCGGAACTGCGCCACAGTCAGCGGTTTTCTCTCCGGGTCTCCCAGCTGGCTTGTCAGCAGCAGGAAACCCATCTCCCGGGCGTTCAACGCAGTCTCCTCTTGGGCGGCACAGGGGCTTTTACTACTTCCTCGCTGAGTGTACCGTCGTCGGAAAGGGTCATCGGCTTTACGGTGTAATTGCTGAATTTCGCAATTTCATCCAGCTTTGCCTTTTCCGGGAAGTTGCCAATGATCGACCAGGCGACACCCTTTTTCTTGGCACGTCCTGTTCTGCCGATGCGGTGGACGTAATATTCGTTCTCCTCCGGTACATCGAAATTCACCACACACTCCACATCATCCACATCGATGCCGCGGGATGCCACATCGGTGGCGATGAGAATGGAGAGCTTTCCGTCCCGGAAGGACTGCATTGT
Organism: Faecousia sp.; assembly: GCA_045654085.1. Classification (GTDB taxonomy): domain Bacteria; phylum Bacillota; class Clostridia; order Oscillospirales; family Oscillospiraceae; genus Faecousia. The sequence goes on from JAZOMT010000030.1 coordinate 44,055, forward strand.
CTTTTCCCGCTGGCTTTGGCGAATGTCGCCATGGATGCAGTCGCAATCCGCACCTGCTCGACGGAAATCGTCGGAAAGCCGCTGGCACATATGCTTGGTGTTGCAGAAAATAATCACACGCTCATAGCCCTGGGAGCGAATGAGTCGGAGGGTAGTCTCCGCCTTTTGCAGCGGTGATACAGTGATGCTGTATTGGGCAATGTCGGGACGGTCCTCTTTTTTCGGCTCTACGGTGATCTCCACCTCATCCCGCTGATACATCCAGGAGACCGTCATAACCTCCTGGGAAATGGTTGCGGAGAACAGACCCAAATTTTTGCGGTTTTTCACCTTTTCAATAATCTTTGTCACATCCTTGAAAAAGCCCATATCCAGCATCCGGTCGGCTTCATCCAGCACGACCGTCTGTATTTTATCCAAACGGATATTTTTCCGGTTATAGTGATCCATAAGTCTGCCGGGCGTCGCCACCACAATTTGAGGCTTTTTCTCCAGCTGCTTCGCCTGTCCTACAATGCCGGCGCCGCCATAGAGCACCGCCACCCGAATACCCTTATAGTATGTCAGCAGGCCTCGCAGCTCATCACCGATTTGGATGGCCAGTTCCCGGGTAGGCGCTAAGATAAGCCCCTGCACATCCTCGTTTTCCGGGTCAATATGCTCGATCATCGGAATCCCGAAAGCAAAGGTCTTACCTGTACCGGTAGGCGCTTTGGCAATCACATCTTTCCACTCCAAAAATGCCGGAATGGCAAGCTGCTGAATGGTGGTGGGGTAACCGTAGCCCTTTTTCTCCAGGGCTTTCAGCATTGCCTCGCTTAGACCTAAATCCCGAAACAAAATATTTTTCTCTTCCATTTTGTCATCCTCTTGCGTGATAGTCATATTTTGTTTATTCTAACATTTTTCCCCCAATTTTGCAACTGCCGTTTCTGTTTTATTCTGCTGTAAAAAAATCCGCAGCTTTCCGGGGTAAATGATGGACAAACGACAGAAAATATGATATATTTTAGAGTAATATAGTATGCGCTCTGCAAAGGAGGTCTCCCCTATGGGCAAACTGATTGTAATTGAAGGCACGGATGGCTCCGGAAAATCCACCCAATTCTCCCGGATGAAGGAGCGGCTGGCTTCCGATGGCGTTTCCTTCCGCAATATCGTATTCCCCCGCTATAAAGAGGAAAGTTCTGCCCTGATTCGGATGTATTTGGGCGGTCAGTTTGGCAGCAATCCCTCTGATGTCAACGCCTATGCCGCGTCTTCCTTTTATGCCGTAGACCGCTTTGCCTCCTATAAAATGGACTGGGGTCAGTGGTACGAAGATGGCGGTGTAGTGCTCTCTGACCGGTACACCACCTCCAATGCTGTCCACCAGACCTCTAAGGAAGCCCCGGAGGATCGGGAGAAGTTTCTCCATTGGCTTTACGATTTTGAGTATAACAAGTTAGGTCTTCCCCGCCCGGATTTGACCATTTACTTAGATGTTCCCACCGATTTCACGGAAAAGCTGCTCCGCGGTCGGGAGGCAGATACCAACACCAAGGCAGACATTCACGAAAAGGATATGGCATATCTCGCCACCTGCCGGGAAATGGGCCGCGCCGCCGCCAATTACTACGGCTGGCAAATCATCTCCTGCGTAAAAGACGGCAAAATGCGTTCCATTGAAGATATTCACGAAGAAATTTACGCGCTGGTTAAAGCGTGTCTGGAGGGTTAAACTATGGTATATATGTTCCTTGGCACAGGCTTTGAGGAAACCGAAGCCATCGTCCCTCTGGATTTGATGCGCCGCGCCGGTATTGATGTTAAAACGGTCGGTTTAAACGGCAAAATCATCTGCGGCGGTCACGGCATCGGCGTGCAGGCCGATATTCTCCCGGAGGAAGCCAACCTCTCCGATGCAGAAATGATCGTTTTGCCCGGCGGTCTTGGGGGCGTTGCCTCTATCCGCGCCAGTCAGTGGGCGATGGATGCCATCCGCTATGCTTATGAAAACGGAAAATTTACCGCCGCCATCTGCGCCGGTCCTACTGTTCTTGCAGACCTGGGCATTACAGACGGAAAGCGCGCTACTTGCTATCCCGGCTGTGAAGAAAATATGGGCAGCGCTATGATTGAAAAAGCCGCCAGTGTCCGGGACGGCAACGTCATCACCGGTACTTCTGCTGGCTGCGCTACCGCCTTTGGTCTTGCCCTCATCCGCGCTCTCCGGGGCGAGGCAGTTGCAAATACTGTTGCGGCGCAAATTGTGATCCGCACACAGGAGGTAACCTATGGATAACGAAAACAAGAAAGAACAACCCTTGGAAGAAACCCTTCCGGAGGAAGATACCTCCTTTGAGGATGCTTTAGCCACCCTGCGGACCTACACCGCGCCGGAAGAGCCGAAAACACCTGAAGCTGAGGAACAGGAGGAACCGACTCCTGAAGAACCGGTGTCCCAGACCGATCCGGAACTAAACCCGGATTTATCTGACAATTCAGGGTTTCAAGCCGCGTTGGATGCGCTCAAGGCCTTTTCCGCCCGGTACGAACCGGAAGAAGAGGAAATAATCAGGCCGGAACCTCCCCAGCCGGAAGTGCCGACACCCATCGCTGATACAGAGGAATCACAAATGCAAGTAACAGAAGATACCGTCCCCTTCACCGCCCCGGCGGTTCTTCCCTCCGGGGATATGGGCGCTACCCAGAAATTTACCACGGTAGACGAGAACAACCTGCCGGAGGGGACACCCACACCCAAAAAATCACGCCGCAGGCCTTCTCCCCGCAAAGGTCGTCCCGAGCCAAAAAAGGGTTACGGTCTTTTCGGTCTGCCCCACATTGCTGCCACCCTCATTTGGCTAATGCTCATTGTGACCATTGGTATTTCTTTTGGCCGGGTACTGTGGGTCTGCGCCGCAGATCTGCTGGCCTTTGGCAAGCCCGACGAAGCCATTACCGTCACAATCGAGGAAAAGGATGACATTAACGCTATTGCAAATAAGCTGCAAAAAGCCGGGCTCATCCGCTATCCCAAGCTTTTTGTATTCTTTGCCGAGCTTACCGGCAAGGGTGAAAAAGTTCTGCCGGATACCTATACCCTCAATTCTATGTACGACTACAACGCGCTGCTGAAAATGATGTCCTATAAGCAGGTCAATACCGACGTTGTGGACGTAGTAATCCCCGAGGGCTACAACTGCGCCCAGATCTTTAAGCTCTTGGAAGAAAAAGGTGTCTGCTCTCAGACAGAGTTGGAGCAATGGGCTGCCAATGGGGAGCTGAAGGACTATTGGTTCTTGGAGGGCGTTCCCAGAGGCACCAAGTACTGCCTCGAGGGCTATCTGTACCCAAATACCTATACGTTCTATAAGGATGCAGAGCCCCAATACGTGCTGCAAAAAATGCTCAACGCCTTTGACTCCCGTTTTTCCGATAAGATGTACGAAGATTTCCTGAAAATGCAGGAGACCTATGCGCAAAGGCTTCGAAACAGCGGCCTTTCCAGCAGCTATATCGAAGCCAACAAGCTGACCTTCCACAAGCTCATTACCATCGCTTCTTTGGTGGAAGAAGAAACTGCCAGTGCCGGAGAGGGCTATAACATTGCCTCCGTATTTTATAACCGTCTTACAAAGCCCGGCTCCTATCCCACACTGGACAGTGACCCCACTGTCTACTATGCGATGGGTGTTTACTATGACCGTCAGCCGCTCAGTAAGGAAGATTTGAAATTTAACAGCCCTTATAACACCTATGTGTCCCGGGGTCTGCCTCCCGGACCCATCACAAACCCCGGCCCTTACAGCATTTACGCAGCGCTTGATCCTAACGAAACCAGCTATCACTTCTTTGTGTTTGACAAATCTATCAATGGACACCGTTTCTCCAAGACGTTGCAAGAACACAACGACTGGATTGCCCAGATTGGAGCGGCCCAATGAGAAAATTAGAGCTTCTCTCCCCTGCCGGAGATATGGAACGGCTGAAAATGGCTGTCACCTACGGCGCAGATGCGGTGTATCTGGCAGGAACTGCCTTCGGTATGCGCTCCTTTGCCGGTAACTTCACCCCCGAGGAACTGCCCGCAGCGGTAAAGTACGCCCACGACCGTGGTGTGAGTGTCCACGTAACCGTCAACACAATGCCCCGCAACGATGAAATTTGCCAGCTTCCCGCTTATTTGGAAAGCTTGCAGGATGCGGGTGTGGATGCCCTCATCGTTGCCGATATGGGCGCGTTCACTTTGGCAGGCAAGTATGCCCCCAAGTGCGCCCGGCACATTTCCACCCAGCAATCTATCGCCAACTATGAATGCGCCCAGGCTTGGTATGACTTAGGCGCCAGCCGCGTTGTTTTGGCGCGAGAACTGAGCTTGAAGGAAATTACGGAAATTAGGCAAAAAGTCTCTCCCGAGCTGGAAATTGAAACCTTCGGTCACGGTGCGATGTGTGTCAGCTATTCCGGCAGATGTTTGCTCAGCAACTATATGACCGGGCGGGATTCCAACCGTGGTGCTTGCGCCCAGCCTTGCCGCTATCAGTACGCGCTGGTAGAAGAAAAGCGCCCCGGAGAATATTTCCCCGTTTTTGAGGATGAAAAGGGCACATATATCCTCAATTCCAAGGATATGTGTACCATCGACCATCTAAAAGAACTGACAGATGCCGGCATCGACTGCATTAAGATCGAGGGTCGGGCAAAATCCGCCTACTATGCCGCCATTGTCACCGGTGCTTATCGCCATTGCATTGACGATTTGGCTGCCGGACGGGAGATCGACCCGGTTTGGCGGGATGAGGTGGACCACGTTTCCCACCGCATTTACTCCACCGGCTTTTACTTCGGGCATCCCGGTCAGTACACGGAAAATTCCCGGTACATCCGCCAGTGGCAGGTCTGCGCCATCGTAGAAAGCTGCGATGAAAATGGTCTTGCCCTTTGCAGTCTGCGAAATAAGTTTGCTGCCGGTGACGAATTGGAGGTAGTCGGCCCCGACCTTCGCCCCTTCTCCCTCACCGTGCCGGAGATGCAGGATATCGAGGGTAACGCGCTTACCGAGCCTCGGACACCCCAAATGCAATTCTACATCCAGCTCCCGAAAGCCGTCCCGCCCCTGACCATCCTCCGCCACAGCGTGGAGCTGTCTGCAAAATAAAAAGCATTGACCCGGTAGACCAAAAATCTACCGGGTCTTATTGTAGGGCGGGGGCTTGCTCCCGCCGTTAACCTTCCCATTTGGGGATGATTTCATTCTATTTATTTAGGCGCTTTTATTTTAGCGGCAAGGGTATCATAAATTTCTTTGGTCTCCTCGGCGGTTTTGAGAGCGATCACCAGCACCTCTTCTCCCTTTCGGAGAATGACGCAGCCTTCGCCATTTGTGTAGGCATAAAGCGTATATCTGCCAAATTCCTTGTTTTGGAACACACCGGTGCTCAGTCTCGGCGAGCCAAAACCCATTTCCCGTTGTCCAATATCCGCCTTTTCCCGATATTCCACGCTGTCCACTTCATCATATCGAATGGTCAAGGTCTCAGAGAAGCTGGCGCTAACAGTAAAGCTCTCCGCACCAAAATCTACATTTACATCACCCACGACCATAACGATCACAACAAAGACAAGGATCAGGGGCACGCAGATCCGTGTGATCCAAAGGGCAACCTTGTCGGATTTTTTATCAAAGACCGGCTCATATTCGATTCCCTCGGCCTGATGCTTTTTGTATAGGCGGTAAGAGTAGACCATAGGCGCAATAACACTCACCGCGATCACTGCGATCATCACACCAATGGTAAATTCAATATCCAAGAAAGCGGAAAGAATCAGCATAATACCGCCAGCCACCCAAATGCGACCGCCAAGGCGGTGGGTCTTTTGCCAGTTTTCATCGTTACCCACAGTCCAGCGAAGCTTAATGCCCATAGTACGGTTTCTTGTGGTTTTCGGCAGATAATTGCCCATAAAAAGGAACATAACGCCAATCAATACAGGCATAACCGTAAATACATTAAATTCCTTCTCCAGCGCAACACCGTACATGGCAGCGCTGACGGCAATGGAAAGAACCGGCAGCATCCAAAAGATAATGGCTACGATTTTCTTATTGTGCTGGGTGTTTTTCTTATCCAAGGTCATACCCAGCATACACAGCCAGTGAACCGCCAGAAAGATCAGCGGCATACCAAATACCATAAAGCCCTTTGGTGCCATACCATCGGCAACACCGTCGCCACCCCAGTGGCTGACCATACTCTCCGGAAGCTGATCCCAAACCAGCAAACCATAGATAATGGGTAATAAAGTCACAACGGAGGACAAAATCGCCGTCCATTTATTCTTCTTAATCATCCTTTTCCTCTCCTTTCAAATCACGAACCCATAATAGAATTTCTTCCAAAACGGAAGCATTCAGTTCATAGTAAATAAATTTTCCCTCCCGGGTGTCCCGGACAAGGTCAGCATCCTTCAGCACCGACAAATGCCGGGAGATGGACGCATCTGTCACATCGAAGTGTTCCGAAATCTCGCCTGCCGACAGTCTTCCCGCCTTTAGAAGATTCAGAATCTCCCGGCGGATAGGGTCAGACAGTGCCTTTAGTGTATGTTGTAGACCCACGGTGATTACCTCCTTTAATTAACATTTAACCTAATTGTTAATTGTATTATAAAGGAAAGACCCTCCTTTGTCAAGAGGGCCTTTCAAAATATTTTTTAGTTTTTAAGACTCTGGAGCGGCGCAGGGATTCGTCCGCCACGAGCAATAAAGTCTGCCGCAGATTCCGGGTGTACGGGCATCACCGGCGCAGTTCCCAGTAAGCCGCCCATTTCCACACGGTCGCCTACCGTCTTGCCGGGGGCAGGAATAATGCGCACAGCGGTGGTCTTGCTGTTTACCATACCGATGGCCGCTTCATCCGCAATGATGGCAGAGATGGTAGCCGCATCGGTATCGCCCGGTACTGCAATCATATCCAAACCTACGGAACAGACGCAGGTCATAGCTTCCAATTTAGAAAGTGTCAGCACGCCCGCTTCTGCCGCTGCGATCATACCCTCGTCCTCGGACACGGGAATAAACGCGCCGGAAAGGCCACCCACGTGATTGGATGCCATCACACCGCCCTTTTTCACTGCGTCGTTCAGCAGCGCCAGGGCGGCAGTCGTACCGTGAGTGCCGCAGACCTCCAAGCCCATCTCCTCCAAAATACGGGCAACGCTGTCCCCCACCGCAGGTGTGGGCGCAAGGCTCAAATCCACAATACCAAAAGGCACACCCAGCCGCTTAGAGGCTTCCACACCTACGATCTGTCCCATTCTGGTGATCCGGAAAGCGGTTTTTTTAATGGTCTCTGCCACCTCGTCAAAGGGACGGCCCTTGACACTTTGCAGCGCGTGGTATACAACGCCCGGACCGGAAACACCAACGTTGAGTACTGTCTCCGGCTCACCAACACCGTGGAATGCGCCTGCCATAAAGGGGTTATCCTCTACCGCGTTGGCGAAAACCACCAGTTTGGCGCAGCCAAGGCCGTCATCATCCCGGGTGCGTTCCGCAGTTTTCTTAATGACCTGACCCATCTTGGCTACCGCATCCATATTGATACCGGCTTTGGTAGAGCCAACATTGACGCTGGCGCAGACCCGTTTGGTGACCGCCAAGGCCTCCGGGATGGAGTCCATTAGTATAAGATCGCCCTTTGTTGCGCCCTTTTGCACCAACGCTGAAAAACCACCGATAAAATTGACGCCGCAAGTATCCGCTGCCCGATCCATCGCGATAGCCAGCGGCACATAGGAATCCGTATTGCAGGAATTGCCCACGATAGCCATCGGGGTCACGGAGATTCGCTTATTGACAATGGGAATACCAAACTCCCATTCAATCTCCTCGCCTACTTTCACCAGATTTTCTGCCCGACGGACAATTTTTTCATAAATCTTATCCGCGCAAACCTTCACATCCTCGTGGGCGCAGTCCAGAAGAGAAATACCCATAGTGATGGTGCGGATATCAAGGTGTCGTTTGTCGATCATATCCTGGGTGATTAAAATATCCTTTAGTGTCAGCATATTTTACCTCACACACGGTGCATAGCCTTAAAAATATCTGCCCGCTGGAGCCGGATAGAAAGGCCCATTTCCTTACCCTTTTCCTCGGTCAGCTTCGCCAATTCCGCAAGGGAAACGGTGGCTTTCTGTGTATCCACCACCATCATCATCGTAAAGTAGCCCTGCATAACGGTCTGACTAATGTCCAGCACGTTGACGCCAAACTCTGCCAAATGGGTACAAACTGCCGCGATAATACCCACACGGTCCTCACCAACTACAGTTACAACTGCCTTCATTTTGACACCTCACAGTTCATAATCCGCGCAGACGCGGCTGTCCAACAAATGGAAGAAATGGTCTTTGGCTTCCAAATGCAGGGGATGGTCTTTGTAATTTTCCAAATCCTCCCGACTTTCAAACGCAGAATACAGCGCATAATCCATACCGTTAAAGGCGCGGCGGATTTCCATATGGGTAAGACCAGGGATTTTACCTACCAGCGGCTCCAGCACAGACGCAATAAGCTTTACGGCTTCTTCCTTGTCCACACCTTCTTTAAATGTATACAGTACAATATGCTTAATCATCATATCCTCCTTTTAAACGAAAAGGGGCGTTGCTTCTGCAACGCCCCACTCTATTATTCGGCTTCCTCAGCAACCTCTTCGGCTGCTTCTTCTGCAGGCTCCTCAGCCACCAGCAGAGCGCGGATAGACAGGGAGATGCGCTTGTTCTCAGCGTCAACATCGGTAATCTTAACCTGAACTTCCTGACCCTCAGCCAGAACGTCCTCGGGCTTGCCGATGCGCTTGTCAGCGATCTGGGAAATGTGGATCAGACCGTCAACGCCAGGGATAATCTCTGCAAATGCGCCGAAGGTCATCAGCTTAACGACCTTAGCATTCACAACATCGCCCACATTGTAGTTCATCATAAACTGGTTCCAGGGATTCATCTCAGCGGTCTTGTAGCCCAGAGAGATCTTGCGCTTCTCAGCGTCAAAGGAGATGACGTAAACGTCGATCTCGTCGCCAACCTTAACAACCTCAGCGGGGTTCTTGATGCGGTTCCAGCTCAGCTCAGAAACGTGAACCATACCGTCCACACCGCCGATGTCCACAAATGCACCGTAGGAAGTCAGGGACTTAACGGTGCCGTGGTACTTTGCGCCGACCTCGATCTCGTTCCAGATCTTCTCCTGATTTGCCTTGCGGCTCTCGGAGTTAACAGCACGGATAGAGCCGATAACACGACGGCGTGCGCGGTTGACCTCAGTAATCTTCAGCTGGGTAGTCTTACCAACGAGAGCAGCCATATCGCCGCCCTTAGCAACACCGGACTGAGAAGCAGGAACAAATACGCGGATGCCCTTAACGGTAACAACCAGACCGCCCTTGTTCTCCTCGGTAATGGTGCCTTCCATAGTGGTCTTCTCTTCGCAGGCCACAGCCATATCGTCCCAGAACTTGATGCCGTCCAGCTTCTTCTTGCTCAGCTGGCAGGTACCCTCCTGATCGTTCACGCGGACAACGAATACTTCGATCTCGTCGCCAACCTTGAGGATGTCCTCAGGCTTTACAGCCGGGTCTGCGCTGACTTCGTCATACGGAATGTAGCCGGCATGCTTGGTGCCCAGATCGATCTGAACTTCCGTTGCGCCAATACCGGTAACGATGCCAACAACCTTATCTCCTGTATTTAAAGTCTTGATGGACTGCTCCAGAAGCTCAGCAAAGCTCTCCTCCTGCACAGTCTCAACATTCATAATTTCGCTCATAGTCTTATTGACCTCCTTTATAATCCACGCCGGTGTCGAAGCGCCGGCCGTGATTCCGATAACAGACGCACCACGGAAAAAGTCCGGATTTAGTTCGGTGGCATTGTCCACCAAGGTAACCCGATTGCAGTACTCGCGACAAATCATAGAAAGTCTCGCGGTGTTGGAGCTTTTGGTATCGCCAACAACCACCATTGCCTGACAAAAGGCGCTCAGTTTTGCCGCCTCATTCTGACGGGATTCAGTCGCTTTACATATTGTATCATAGATTTTTAAATTAGCAAACAATTTTTTTGCGATTTCGCAACAAATTTTCCACAAACTTTCAGTGGAAGTTGTCTGCGAAACAAGGCATATTGGCAGATTTTGCCGGTCAGGCAGGTTTTCCGCCCATTTTTCCAGTTCTTCCGGTGTTTCAAAAACCTGACAATTCTTGCACCAGCCCGCAATGCCCTGCACCTCGGGATGGGTAGGTGTACCGATAATAACCGGAAGTCTCCCCTCCGCCTCTGCATTTTGCACAATGGTGTGGATTCGCTTCACAAAAGGGCAGGTCGCATCAATCACCTCAGCCCCAGTTTCTACCAGGCGATTATAAACATCCTTAGATACACCATGGGAACGGATAATCACCGTGTCCCCTTCTCCGGCTTCCTCCGGCGTTTCTATCACCTTTACGCCCATTTCCGCAAAATGGTTTACCGCGTGGCGGTTGTGGATAATAGGGCCGAGGGTTGCCACTTTTTTTCCGCTGCGGGCCGCCTGTTCCACCAGTTCCACAGCCCGGGAAACACCAAAGCAGAAGCCGGCGCTCTTTGCCAAATGGATGCTCATAGTCCAATTTTCTCCCCAACAATTCGCTTCATTTGAGCGATGACACCGGCAATGTCCAGTTCGGAGGTATCCAGCAAAATCGCATCCTTTGCCTGCTTCAGCGGGGCAATGGGACGGTTGGAGTCCTGATAATCCCGCTGCTTAATATCCTTGAGAGTCTGTTCAAAGCTTACCTTTTGCCCTTTTGCCAGCAATTCGTCGGTACGGCGCTTTGCCCGCACCTCCGCAGAGGCAGTAAGGAAAATCTTGACCGTAGCCTTGGGCAAAACCACCGTGCCGATGTCCCGACCGTCCATAATCACGTTATGATGCCGCGCCACGTCCCGCTGCATATCCAGCAGCATATCCCGCACTACCTTGTGGGCAGAAACAAGACTTGCTTTCTGGGAAATGTCCTGGGTCCGGATTTCATCGGTCACGTCCATACCGTTCATAATCATATGCTGCCGGCCTGTTTCATCGTATTCGATGCCCACGGTCAGCTCATCGATGTACCGCTCCACACCGTCTGCGTCCTTGGGGCTGATGCCGAGCAAATCCAGAAAATAAGCCACGGTGCGATAAATCGCGCCGGTATCCACATAGTAATAGCCAAGCTCCTTCGCAAGCGCCTTTGCAATGGTGCTTTTGCCTGCGCCGGCAGGGCCGTCGATGGCAATGCTGTATTTCTTTTCCATCCTGCTACCTTCCTTTATTCCTTCCGAAGCTTTGCGAGGGCTTCCGCTTCCGCGCGGAGTACCTCCTCCGGTGTCATGTGTAATTTTCTACCGGTTTCCTCCGGAGAAAGGGGCGCGCCGCCCTCCAAACCGAATCGAAGGGTCAAAAGCTCCGCTTCCCGGGCTGTGAGGCCCGAGAGCATCTCATTGATACGTTGACGGCTTTGGAAATAGGCCGTATCCTCCACAGCCATCTGATCCTCCGGGTCTTCTTCCTTTTCTTCTCTTTCTTCCTCTACCCGGGATTTGCCGCGGGCAGCTTGTAACATCGATGCAAAGGCCTCCGCCTCCTGCGGGCTTACGTGCAAAACCTCTGCAATTTCAGCGGTTGTGGGATTTCTTCCCAATTCAGCCAGTAGTCGCTGATCTGCATCCACATAGTCCGCCATACCCTGCCGCATTTTGCCGCCGATGCCGCCCTCCCGGGCGCAGCGAACCATCTCCCGCGCCATATAAAAATCAATCCAAGGACCGCAATGGGCTGCAAAGTCACCGCCCTTGTAGGAAAGAATACCCTGCCACAAGCCTAGGCTTCCCTCTTGGATCAAGTCTAACAAAAGTACGCCTTTTCCCGCCAACGCAGAAGCCTTTTCTACCACCGCAGAGAGCATCCCTTCCGTGAGTCGAGGCAATACGCCATCATCGCCGGACAAATATTTTTCTGCCAAAATCTGCAGATCGCCCGCCGCAGGAAGGGAGGCCAGTTCCTCCAAATAGACCCGAAGAGGGTCTGTCTCAGAAAGCCCGGTCATAAGCCCGTTTTTTTTCACCAATTCCTTTTCCCGGCGAAGCCGCAGAGCAGTCTCCTCCGCCACAGGGATTCGGTCAAGACGGTCAATATCAATGGAAATACCCTTTTCTTCCAGAAGCTCCAAGGCATCCTCCAAAGAATCCTCTTCGGTCAGCGCCAGCAAATGCAGGGCGTCTATTTTTTCGCCGGGAGAGAGTTTTTCGATCTCCTCTTCCCATTGAGAAAAAGAAATATCCAAATTCATACGAGAAAATCCTCCAATCCCAGACCGGCGCTCCATTTCGCCAGTTTCTTAATGGCCTGCTGCTCAATCTGCCGCACCCGTTCCTTGGAAACGCCCAGCTTTCTTCCGATTTCCTCCTGAGAATAGCATACGCCATCCTCCATACCAAAATGGAGTCGCAGAACCAAGCTATAACGCGCATCCAATTTGCCCAGCAATTCCTCCAAGGTTTCTTTCAATTCCTGTCGCACAAGACTTTCAAAAGGCTGGGGGGTCTGGGTGTCTTCCAAAAGAACGCCAAGCGTCCCATCCTCTTCTTTGCCCACGGGGGCATCCAAAGAGCAAATCTCCGGCACATAGCCCAGCAGCGTATTTACCCGCTCCACCGTAATTTCACAAGCCTGCGCCAGTTCTTCATCGGTAGGCTCCCGCTGGAGCTGCTGCATAAGCTTTGTCCGGGCGGACAGTACCTGCCGCACCCGCTGGGCTGTATGCTCCGGCACCCGGATAAGGCCCATATGAGCGGCAATGTAGCGCCATATCCGCTGCCGAATCCATTTGGTGGCATAGGTAGAAAACCGATACTCCAGCGTATAATCAAAGTTTTTGGCAGCGATCAGCAGACCGATACTGCCTTCCTGAAATAAGTCCAGCAACGGCACGCCACGGTCTGCATATTCTCTTGCCACGGAGACCACCAGCCGCAGATTTGCGCTGACCATTTTTCGGACGGCTTCTTCATCTCCCGCCCTGCAGGCCATCGCCAGTTCCCGCTCCTCCTCGGCAGTCAGCCGGGGATAGCTGCGAATCTCCTGAATGTAGCGACCCACATCGTCACTTTGGGGCGCTGTAATTTCTAAAAGGCCTTCGGTCATCCTTTGGTTCCTTTTCTTTCTTTCATCTTATCCCGCAGCGCCAGCAAATCCGCATCGCTCTCGACGGAAGACACCTGCTTTTCCCGCAGAATGATTTGCATACAGTCACGGAAGGCATCTTCTCCACCCGGCTCGCCGTGTCGCTGCATAATGCCCGCAATATGGGACATTTCCTCGGCTGTCAAGTCCGCAATCACGCCCAGAGATACTTCCAGGCCCTGCATATACCGACTCTTTAACTGGTCGAATACATTGCCCAGCAGCGGCACAGAAAAATCCTGTCCGCTGAGGCTTTGCGCCGCAGAAAGCAGCGACGGCTGCCGCAGCGCCTTGCCAAGAATTGCTTCCTCTGCCATTGCCGAACGCATATTCTGATACCGAACAGACCGGATTTTAGGCTGTAGCGCCTGCGCCGGCGCCAAATCGATTTTTTCCTGCCGCTTTTTCTCCCGGGCAATGCGGCGCTTAAATGCCTTGTTTACCTCTAATTTCATTGCCTCCGGGGTAATGCCTGCCTTTTCTGCTACACGGGCGCCATAAATCTCCCGCTTTACAGAACTGTCCAAGGTACAAATGAGTTCAGAAGCTTCCTGCACATAGCGAATCTTCTGATCATCGTCCTTTAAATCATACTTAGCCGCGATGGCCGCAAGCTGGTACTCCACCCGACCCGCGGACTCCTCCAAGAGGAGCTTAAAGGCATCCGGGCCAAACTTGTGCAAAAACTCATCAGGGTCCTTTGCATCCCGCATTTTGAGGACTTTAACACGAATTCCTACCTTTTCCAGCATAGGGATGGCCCGCTTTGCCGCCCGTTGACCGGCTTCATCGCCGTCATAGGTCAGCACCACCTCTTCGGTGTAACGGCTCAGCAGCGTCGCGTGTTCTTCCGTCAGCGATGTGCCGAGGGATGCCACCGCGCAGTCAAAGCCGTACTGATGGAGCGTAATGACGTCAATATTGCCTTCTACCAGAATGATATAGCCCTGCTTGCTCTTTTTGGCAAGATTGAGGCCGAACAAATTCTTTCGCTTATTGAAAATGATGGTCTCGGAAGTATTTAAGTACTTAGGCGTGCCGTCATCCAGCACGCGGCCGCCAAAGCCGATTACATTGCCCCGGACATCAATAATTGGGAACATCACACGGTTGCGGAAGCGGTCGTAAATGCGGCCGTTCTTCTCGCCCACCAAGTCTGCATCTCGCAGTTCCTGGTCGGTGTAGCCCTTTTTCCGCATAGCATCCACAAGGGCGTTCCAAGAGTCGGGGGCATAGCCTACACCAAACTGGGTCAGGATCCCCTTGCTCAGTCCCCGCTTCTGTACATACTGCAGACCCTTTTCTCCCGCAGGCGCGTAAAGCTGACTGTGGAAAAACCGGGCAGCTTCTTTATTAAGCGCCCAGAGCCGTTCCTGTTGGCGGTAGCGGCTTTGGTACTGCTCGTCCTCCGGCACTTCCATACCCGCCCGCTTCGCCAAACTGCGCACCGCATCGGGGTAAGTAAGCCCTTCGACCTCCATCATAAAATTGATGGCGCCGCCGCCCTTATGGCAGCCAAAGCAGTAGTAAATGCCCTTATCGGGCGCTACCGAAAAGGAAGCTGTTTTTTCTCCGTGGAAGGGGCAAAGACCGAACATATTGGCGCCGGAGCGCTTGAGGGTCACATACTGCCCTACTACATCCTCAATGGGATTGCGGGCAATCAGCTCGTCAATAAATGCTGCAGGAAATGCCATAGAAAAACCGCCTCCTTTCTAAATCTCATACATAATCAGGTATTATATCACATAACACCCGTATTTGCCACCCTATTGGTGTAAAAAGTTCTGTTTATTTCTTCCAAATCTGTCAAAGAGGAAAAGCCCGGTACTCCTGCCCCAGCTCCATGGTCTCCACCGTGCCGGCGGTCATATCTGTAAGCCGTTTGATAAAAGGCTCGACCTGCGCCTCGGCAAAGAGCGCCTCAATTTCCACATCTGCGCCAAACTGGGTATCCCGGATGATGCCGCCAAAGGCCTCGATCTCTAATTTTACCCGTTCATAGTAAGTATAAGGGCAAGGAATATACAGCGCAGTCCACACCCGCTTCATGGCCTTGCCAGCCGCATCCACGGCAATTTTCGCGCCCTTTGTATAAGCGCGCACCAAACCGCCCGCACCCAGCAGTGTACCGCCAAAATACCGGGTCACCACGCAGACGATATTATATAGTCCCTCTTTTTGCAGCACTTGCACCATGGGCATACCGGCTGTACCGCCCGGCTCTCCGTCATCGGAAAACCGCACCGCGCCGTCACGGATCACATAGGCCCAGCAGTTATGGGTCGCATCGTAATGCTGCTTTTTCATCTCCTGAATTTTCTGCAGAGCTTCCTCCTCCGTCTCCACCAGCCAAACTCTGCCAATGAAGCGGGATTTTTTCTCCACAAATTCATCCTCGCCATAGCCGCAAGGCACCAAATATTCGTCCATATCAGTGCTCCTTTACAATGTGGGCGCTGAGCTTTCCGTAAAGCACCGGGTCTACCACCGCTTCGACCTCTATGCCATCTTGTGTATAATCCACCCGTTTTACTTGGGCAGTGGAATGCAGCGTATCCACCATTGCGCCCATAGAATAGGGCAGCAAAACCGTTACGTGGTGCAGGCTGTGTCCCAAAGCCTCCTCGATGGCTTTGCACAAGGTATCCATACCGATACCCAATTTTGCGGAGATCTTCACCACATCCCGTCCTACGGGAATCTCCTCCGCAGAAACAAGGTCTGCTTTATTATAACAGGAAATGACCGGTGTACCCGGCTTTGCAAGCTTCGCTATCAGCTTTTCCACTACCTCAATGTGTTCCTGCTTCTCCGGGTCGGAGGCATCAATGACGTGGAGCAGTAAATCCGCATACTCCAATTCTTCCAGCGTTGCCCGGAAGGCATCCACCAAGTGGTGAGGCAGCTTTGCGATAAAACCAACGGTGTCAGAAAGGATCACGTCCAAATTATCCGACACAGAAAGCTGCCGGGAGGTCGTATCCAGCGTATCAAACAGCCGGTTATTGGCAGGAATGCCCGCATCGGTAAGCTGATTTAAGAGGGTAGATTTGCCCGCGTTGGTATAGCCCACAATCGCAACCACCGGCACGGAATTTTTCTGCCGTCTCTGCCGCTGAACAGAGCGCACCTGCCGCACTTGGGCAAGCTCTGTCTGCAGTCGGGATATCCGCTCCCGGATATGCCGGCGGTCGGATTCCAATTTCGTCTCACCGGGGCCTCTTGTGCCGATACCGCCGCCCTGCCGGGAAAGGCTCTTGCCCATGCCGGAAAGCCGGGGCAGCAAATACTTATACTGGGCAAGCTCTACCTGCAATTTGCCTTCCTTGGTCTTTGCCCGCTGGGCAAAAATATCGAGTATCAGCGCGCTGCGGTCCAATACCGTCACGCCTAAAATTTCCTCCAGCGCCCGGATGTTGCCGGGAGACAGCTCGTTGTCAAAAACCGCCATGGTTGCCTCGGTGGCCTCGATGAGCATCCGCACTTCTTGCGCCTTACCCTCACCGATAAAGCTGTGGGCATCGGGGGTGTGGCGGTTTTGCAGAATTTTGCCGGTGCAAAATCCGCCTGCGGTTTCCAGCAGCGCTTCCAATTCTTCCAAAGTCTCGTCGGTGGCGTTCTGCTCCTTTGTAAAGCAGTCTGCGCTGAGGCCTACCAGCACCGCCCGCTCCTGCGTTGTCCGTTCAAAATTTTCCTGCATAGGGCAAAACTCCTCCAATCTACATAATAAAAGTATTATATCACATTTCTCTTGAATTTCTCAAGGCTTCAAACAAAAAAATTCGCACCGCTTTTGCGGTGCGAATTTAGCTCTTACTTCAGACCAAATCTCTTGTTGAAACGATCGACACGTCCACCGGTGTCAACCAGCTTCTGCTTGCCGGTATAGAAAGGGTGGCACTTGGAGCAGATCTCAACACGGATCTCCTTCTTAGTGGAACCGCAGGTAAAGGTGTTACCGCAGTTGCAGCGAATGGTTGTCTGTTCGTAGTTGGGATGGATGCCTTCCTTCATTTCGTTCACCTCTTTCTCGTAAGCTAAAAGGGCATAATAACCCGAGCAATCTTCAATCGCCCGCATATCATAACACAAGGTTTAAAGAAATGCAAGCATTTTTTTCGATTTTTCCGAAAATTTAATTAAAAAGCCCAGTTGCCATTACGGAAGATGGGAACGACCTTGCCATCTTTGCAGGTTGCATCAATATTCATACTGTCGCAGCCGATCATAAAGTCCACGTGAATCATAGATTCGTTGACACCCAAAGCCTTGCATTCCTCGTTTGTCTTGTCGTGATAACCGCGGATGGTATCGTTAAAGCCGCGGCCCACAGCCAGGTGGCAGACGGCATTCTCATCGAACAGGGTGTTATAGAACAACAGGTCGGTAACGTTAATGGGACTGGTCTGAGGCACCAGTGCGCACTCGCCCAGATAGCCTGCGCCCTCGTCCATATTTACCATCTGCTCCAAAAGCGCCTGACCCTTCTCTGCGCCAACCTCAACGGCCTTGCCGCCCTCGAAGCGCATCCAGAAATTCTCAATCAGCTGACCCTGATAAGAAAGGGGCTTGGTGGCGTATACGATGCCTTCCGCCTCGCCGCGCTTGGGAGAGATGAAGCACTCCTCGCTGGGGATGTTGGGGTTAAAGGAAATGCCGGTCTTTGCTGTCTCACAGCCGCCGCAGAATACTGCCTCGGGGATCATACCAACGGTCAGGTTGGTGCCATTGTCGGCGGTATAATGCAGCTTTTGGATGCCCAAATTGTTAAGATACTCGCAGCGGTCGTGGAGATCCTTATTGTGGTCCTCCCAGGCTTTAATGGGATCTTCGTTTACACGGGAAGTTGCAAGAATTGCCTCCCACAGCTTTTCCACAGCAACGCTGGTGCGCTCGCCGGGGAACACCTTCTTTGCCCAAGCCTTGCCGGGAACTGCGGCGATACACCACTGCTGCATACCGTCCAGCTGATCGCTGTATGGCTTTACGATGGGGTAAGAGATCTGACGGGCCTTTGCCATTTTCTGCACGTTGACACCCTTCAGGCCGTCGGGGTCAGCAGAGGTCAGATGGATGCGGGCAGGGTTAATATCGCAGTAGTGCTGCAGTCTCGCCTTCTGCCACTCCTTCACTTCGCCCAATGCCTTCAGGCTCATATGGCGGTAGTGCAGCTTTGCAAGAGGCTGATAGCTCCACTCTACGATGACCTCACGGGCCTTGCACTTATAGCACTCGTCTACCAGAATTTCCACAAATTCGGGCTGATCAAGACCTGCGTGGATAATAACGGTCTGCCCCTTCTGTACATTGACACCCATCCGGGCGATCAGCTTAGCATATTGCCGCAGTCTAGTCTTTTTCACAGGAAAAACCTCCTAAATTAGTATAGAAATTATTGTAACAGAATTCTTTTCTTCCGTCAATAGGTTGCTTTTTTCGCATACCGGGTCTATAATAACCAAAAAAGCGGGAGGTGGCCGAATGCTCACCAAAGAGGAATTTCATAACAAAATCGCAAGCGGTCTGCGTTTTTTGGATGGCGCAACCGGCTCTAACCTTATGAAAGCGGGAATGCCCCGGGGTATCCCTACGGAGCTTTGGGTGCTGGAGCATCCGGATGCGCTGCTGAATTTACAAAGAGCCTACGCAGAAGCCGGCAGTCAGATTTTGTACGCTCCCACCTTTCAGGCGCAGCCTATCGCGCTGGGCAATTTCGGTCTTGCAGAAAAAACGGAGGAAATTAACGCCCGGCTGGTGTCCCTGACCCGGTCGGTTTCCCCGGATATATTGGTTGCCGGTAACCTGACCACCCTCGCTGCCTTTACAGACAGCTATGATAAGGGCAATTTCGACCTCCTTGTGGAAAATTATCGCCGACAAATTCGGGGTCTTATAGACGGCGGCGCAGACCTGCTTGCTGCCGAGACCTTAATGTATCCCCAAGAAGCGGAGGCCATTCTTACCGCCGCAGAATTGGAGGGCGCTGGCGCTGTGATGTACAGCTTTACGATGCAGCCGGACGCCTCCCTCTTTTCCGGTATGCCTGCCGGACCTATCCTGAAAGAGCTGGAAGAAATGGGCGCAGCCGCTGTAGGCTTTAACTGCGTAGCCGCTGACTGTATGACAGCAGGCTTAGTTTCCAAGCTCCGCCGCTATGTCCGCGGACCGCTCCTGTGCAAGCCAAATGCCGGAAATCCCATTATCGGTGACGATAAGCTCCCCCACTACCCTATGGAAAAAGAGGAATTTGCCGCCATCATTGCCGACTGTATCGCAATGGGCGCAACCCTCGTTGGCGGCTGCTGCGGCACCGCCCCGGAATATATCACGCAGCTTCAAAACCGGCAAGGATGACCCTTGCCGGTTTTTATCTTTCTCTCATCGTCATTGTCGTCCGCGGCAATCTCCCATACCGGCTATCGTTTCCTTTTGTAGGGAACGGATTCATCCGTTCCATTTGCAGAATGCATAAATGCATTCCCTACTTTACAATCCCAAATGGATGGCATATAATGGTTTTATTCTATTTTTCGAGGGATTTTTATGATTGAAATTTCGCATCTCAACAAAATCTATAAGTCCAAAAAGCGGAAAAATGCCACGCGCTGAAGGATATTAACCTGACCTTGCCGGATAACGGACTTGTATTTGTTCTTGGTAAGAGTGGCAGCGGCAAGAGTACGCTTTTAAACCTCATTGGCGGTTTAGATAACATCACCAAAGGTAAGATCACCGTGGATGGGAATGATCTTTCCAAATTCCGGGAAAAGGCGTTCTGTAACTACCGCAATACCCACATCGGCTTCATTTTTCAGGATTACCACCTGATCGATGAATTAACTGTTTATGATAATATTGCCTTGTCCTTGAACTTACGCAGAATTAAGGACAAAGAGGCAGTTTCAAAAGCCTTGGCGAAGGTCGACCTTGCAGGTCACGAGGATCGTTATCCTACAGAGCTGTCCGGCGGTGAGCAGCAGCGGGTTGCCATCGCGAGAGCCATTGTGAAGAAGCCTCGAATCATCTTAGCGGACGAGCCTACCGGCAACTTGGACACCAATACTGCAACAGCGATTGTAACACTCCTGAAAGAACTATCCAAGGAATGTCTGATTCTAATCGTTTCCCATAATATCAACGATGCCAATAATTACGCAGACCGAATTATCGAACTGCGCAAAGGCGAAATCATCTCCGATAAGTCCAGAAATCCCGAATTTTTAGACGAAATATCCCTTGCGGATGGAAAGCTTGTCTATCCCCAAGGTCTTGCTCTTAGCGATCGGGATATCGCCTTTATGAACGAAAATACAGGGGCGAAATTCGTAAAGCGGACAGATAAATTCATCCCAACTTCTGCCCTCGAGAAAGAAGCGAAAAAGGTTAAAATTGAAAACAAGGGTCTTTCCCTTTTTAAGAAGCTCCATCTTTCCGGCAAATTCCTAAAGAGTAAAACCTTCGCCATTTCTTTCTCTGCCATTATGGTTGCCATCATTATGGTCATTATGTCTATGGCGCAGACCATCATTAATTTTGATGCC
>JAZOMT010000031.1:0-20160 GCA_045654085.1 Faecousia sp.
GATAACCATGGCCCTTGGAAATGCCGGTGACATCGATCCAGTCGCCAGCAGCGAAGGTGTCGGCCTTGATCTCGTCGCCCAGGTTCATCTCAGCAGCGTTCTCCAGCTTGAACTCCTTCAGGTACTTCTTGGGGGCAACGCCAGCCTTCTTCAGGTGGCCTGCTTCGGGCTTGCTCAGCTTCTTCTCAGCGATGTCGCCGAAGCCCAGCTGAACAGAAGTGTAGCCGTCAGTTTCTACGGTCTTCTTCTGAGTGACGACGCAGGGGCCTGCTTCCACAACGGTAACAGGAATTACCTTGCCGTTCTCATCGAAGATCTGGGTCATGCCCACTTTCTTGCCGATGATTGCTTTCTTCATGTGTTTACTCCTTTTTTAGGTTATTGGTTGACCGGTGTCATTGGGTACACCCAGCCAACATGACCCGTCGCCCGATGCTTTTCAGTGCGGGCAGCGGTGAATTCCAATTCCTTACGTTGTAGGGCGGGGGCTTGCTCCCGCCGCCTTATATATAATAAGGTATCGGAATTACAGCTTTATCTCAATCTCAACGCCAGCGGGAAGATCCAGGCTGCTGAGGGCCTCGACGGTCTTCTGGTTGGGGTTGAGGATATCGATCAGGCGCTTGTGGGTTCTGCGCTCGAACTGCTCACGGCTATCCTTGTACTTGTGGACAGCGCGAAGGATGGTAACAACTTCCTTCTTGGTGGGCAGGGGGATGGGACCGGAAACGGCAGCGCCGTTACGCTTTGCGGTCTCAACGATTTTGGCTGCGCTGGCGTCGATCAGGTGATGATCGTAAGCTTTCAGCCGAATGCGGATCATTTGGTTTGCCATTTTGTGTTTCCTCCTTGATAAAACGTACTCAGTTTTCTTGGTGTCTGGGTACGGTGAAATGCTTTTGCAACGCTACCGTGCGTATCACTCTGGGCCAAGAAAAATGGTCGACACAAGGCCGACCTTTCCCCTGCCGCAGCGATATACGCAGCGCAAACAGAAGCAGTTCAGCCGCCCGATGACCGGACATACTCCGTAGAAGTTACCGCCTTTCGGCGCAATCTCCTACATCATCGCAGGTTGGTGTGCAGACTTCGCCCACACACGCTCGATAATTTTAACACGCACGGCTGCGTTTGTCAACTACTTTTTTAGGAATATCTTACAAATTTTTTATAATATTTTTGTACCTTTCATAGAAAATTTTCGCCCTCTTTTCTGCGAAAAACGGGCGATTTGTGAATCGCCCCTACGCACAATCGTACCATACCGTAGGGGCGCATCACGATGCGCCCGCTGCATTTTGACCCATCTGCGAAGCAGATACCATAATTGTCAACTGTCAACTGTCAATTATTAAGGGCAAGCAGCTCCCTGCTTGCCCTTTTACTTACTCTTCAATTCTCTGAATATCCGCGCCCAAGGCAGTCATCTTTTCGATAAGCTGCTCGTAGCCACGCTCCACATAGTGGATATTGTCCACATAAGTCGTACCGCGGGCAGAAAGGCCGGCAATGATCAGCGCTGCGCCTGCCCGGAGGTCCTTCGCGGTAACGCAAGCGCCGGAAAGCCGGGGTGTGCCGGTGACAACAGCGGTCTTACCGTTGATTTGAATGTCCGCGCCCATTGCCGTCAGCTCATTGCAGTAGCCGAAGAACCGGGTCTCATAAACGTTTTCCGTCAGCTTGCTCACGCCCTCCGCCAGCGTCATACAAACACAAATCTGCGCCTGCATATCCGTGGGAAAACCGGGATAAGGCCGGGTCTTTACGGTGGTGCAAGTCAAATTGCCGTTGGAAACGATGCGGATAGAATCGTCAAAATTCTCGATAGTCACGCCCATTTCCTCTAACTTAGAGGTAATGCACTCCATATGCTTAGGAATGACGTTCTTCACCAATACGTCGCCGCCCACCGCCGCAACTGCCGCCAAATAAGTGCCTGCTTCGATCTGGTCGGGAATAATGGCGTAAGTGCCGCCGGTGAGTCTCTCCACGCCCCGGATTTTAATGGTATCCGTACCTGCGCCGGAGATGTCCGCGCCCATTGTGTTCAGGAAGTTGGCAAGGTCAACGATATGAGGCTCTTTCGCCGCATTTTCGATGATTGTCTGCCCGGGCAGCAACGTTGCCGCCATAATAATGTTCATGGTCGCGCCAACGCTGACCACGTCCAGGCTCACCCGGTTGCCGGCAAGACCGTTCTCACCGGGGGAAAGCCGCACATATTCGTCGGTCTCCTCTACCCTTGCGCCCAGAGCCTTAAAGCCCTTGATGTGCTGGTCGATGGGGCGGTTTGCAAAGTTACAGCCGCCGGGCAGCGCCACATCCGCCTCCCCGAAACGAGACAGCAGCGCGCCCATCAGATAGTAGCTGGCGCGCATTTTTTTGACAAGCTCGGGATTGGGCTTGGTGCTGCGAATATGGGTAGAGTCCAAGGTGACTACGCCGCCGGGCAGCTTTTCCACCACAACACCTAAGTCCTGCAAAATGGACAAAATGACGCGAACATCGGAAATGTCCGGCACATTTTCTACCCGGCACTTTCCCTCGATGAGTATGGCGGCAGGCAAAATTGCCACGGCCGCATTTTTCGCGCCGCTTATGGTAACAGCGCCCCGTAAGGGGTTTCCGCCGTGAATTTCATATCTAGCCAAGGATGATCCTCTCCTTGCGAATTATTGTTCATCTCACTCGATATTATACCACATTTTCCGACTTATGTAAAGTACTTTCTTACCTACGCAGGCCCTTGGGGTAGTGATTTTTCAGCATCTTCCCGTCACCCTTGCCCCAGCCGATGCTGTAACCGTCTGCCTGCACAAGGCACCAGCCGCTTACCTGCGACGGCACCACATCCCCGTGGAGATAGTCTGCCATTTCCTTGCTGTCTGCCGGGTAAGATTGCACGGTTTTTGCGATCTTGAGCCACAGCGCCAGCGCGTGGGCAGGGACAAACCGCCCCTTCCGCGCTTCGCCCAACTCCAGTCCCGGGCGAAGCACACGAAGGCCTTTTATATCAGGCATTTCTATAGGCGCCCAGTAGACAGTCTCCCCAAAGCAAACGCCCTTGCCCTCAGGAAGAACAATGCCCATTTCCCGGGCAAACTGCACCCATTCCTTTGGCAGTCTTTCCCCCTTCGGATTTATCTCCGGGGTCTCCCCTTCTCCCGCTTTCCGCAGTACAGCCACAAAATGGCCCTCTCCCAACAGCTTATGGGGCCACAGCCGGAACATTCCCGTTCCCACCTTGGAAAACCAGGGTGCCTCCACATCTTCCGCTGAAAATTCCGGATGCTCTGCCAAAAAAGCAAAGACCGTCTCCTCATTTTCTTCGGTTGCAAAGGTGCAGGTGGAGTAAACCAATCTGCCGCCGGGCCGCAGGAGCTTTGCGGCAGATTGCAAAATCTCCCGCTGCCGCTTGGCGCACATTTCCACCGTCTCCTGACTCCAATCGGTGACCGCCGCCTCTTCCTTGCGGAACATTCCCTCGCCGGAGCAAGGAGCATCCACCAGCACCCGGTCAAAGAAGTCCGGCAGCCGACGGCTCAAATTCTCTACATTCTCATTGGTGACTAAGGCATTGGCAACTCCCAAGCGCTCGATATTTTGGGAAAGAATCTTCGCCCGTTTGGGACTCCACTCATTGCAAAGGAGAAAGCCCTCCCCCATCATCCGTCCGGCAATTTGGGTAGACTTGCCGCCGGGCGCCGCGCACAGGTCACAGACCCGCTCGCCGGGCTGTGGGTCAAGGAGCGCCACTGCCGACATTGCGCTTGCCTCCTGCAAATAGTATACGCCGCACTCGTGATAAGGGTGCAAACCCGGACGACATTCCGGGTCATAATAAAAGCCTTTTTCCTCCCAGGGGACATTATCTCTCACAAAAGGCAATTCCGGCGCGTCCCCTTTCAATGGGTTAAATCTTAGCGCCACCGCCCGCGGCCGCTCCAAGCTCTGCAAATACGCCGGGTACGCCTCCCCCAGCATTTTTTCCATTCTATTTAAAAATTCTAAAGGAAGCATACATTTCCTCCTGAACAAATTGAGAATTGATAGTTGATAGTTGATAATTTTAGGCAAATTGTGTTCGTACCGCCAAAACAAAATTCGTCCGCAACGCGGACACCACAATTATCAATGATCCATTATCAATTGTATTGTACCACACATTCCCACAAATTACCACATAAAAAAGCGGTGCAGCCGAAGCTACACCGCTTTATTCTTAAATTACTCTTCGTCCTTCTTGGCGTCGTCAATAATCTTCTGCTGATTTGCCTTAGGCACTTCCTCATAGCGAACGAACTCCAGCGTAAACGAGCCGCGCGCCTGGGTCATCGCCCGCAGGTCGATGGCATAGCTGCCCATCTCAGCCATAGGTACTTCCGCCTCAACAACGGTGTTGCCGTCAGCATCGGGGTTCATACCCATAGGACGGCCGCGGCGCTTGCTCAGGTCACCCATCACATCGCCAACGTAGGCTTCAGGAACGGTAACAGCCAGAGAGCCGATAGGCTCCAGCAGCGTGGGCGCAGCATTGGGCATTGCTTCCTTGAACGCAAGGATAGCCGCCAGCTTAAATGCCATTTCGTTGGAGTCAACAGGGTGATAAGAGCCATCGTACAGAACTGCCTTCAGGCCGACCATAGGATAGCCAGCCAACGGGCCTTTCTGAACCGCTTCCTGAATACCCTTTTCAACAGCGGGATAGAAGTTCTTGGGAACGGAGCCACCAAAGACTTCTTCTGCAAAGATCATCTCGTCCTGCTCTTCCTGCGGCTCAAAGCGAACCCAAACGTCACCGAACTGGCCGGAACCACCGGTCTGCTTCTTGTGACGGCCGTGGGCCTGAACGGTCTTCTTAATCTTTTCACGGTAAGCCACCTTGGCAGTATCCAAAACGGCATCCACACCGAAGCGGCTCTTGAGCTTTGCCACCAGAACGTCCAGATGCTGGTCGCCTGCGCCGGAGATAACCACCTGCTTGGTCTCTGCGTTGTTGTATACGCGGAAGGAGGGATCTTCTTCATTGAGTCTGTGCAGACCTGCAGCGACCTTATCCTCCTGACCCTTGGCCTTGGGAGAGATGGCCATAGAGTAGCAAGCGGGGGCATAGGGCAGACCCTTGAGGGAAACAACCTTACGGGCATCGCACAGGGTATCGCCGGTCTTTACCTTATCCATCTTACCGATGGCGCCGATGTCACCGCAGGTAAGCTCCTTAACCTCAGTGGCCTTCTTGCCGCACATAGAGTAGAGGCGGCCCAGCTTCTCGGTCTCGCCGGTACGGGCATTGACCAAAGCGGTATCGGAGGTAATGCTGCCGGAGAGAACCTTAATAAAGGAGTACTTGCCGTACTGGTCGGAAACGGTCTTCCAAACGAAAGCAGAGGGAACGCCGCCGGGAGAAACAACAAATTCCTCGGTAGTGCCATCGGCCAAGGTGGCCTTGTGATAGTTGCCCTCGATGGGGTTAGGCAGCAGGTCAATGATGTGGTCCATCAGCATCAGGCTGCCGAGGCAGGTAACGCCGGAGCCGCAGAGCACAGGGAACATGCTCAGGTCCTTAACGCCCTGATGCATACCCTTGATCATTTCGGCATATGTAAAAGGCTCTTCGTTGAAGAACTTATCCATGAGCTCTTCGTCGGTTTCCGCAACGGCTTCCATCAGCGCATAGTTAAAGTCAGCGATGACATCTTCCTTGCCGTCGGGAACAGCAATCTCCACCCGCTTCAGGTTCTGCATCTCGTATGCCCGCTTGTTGAGCACGTCGATGATGCCGGTGACCTTGCGATTGCCATCCCAAATGGGAACGACAACGGGCGCGATCTTATTGCCATACTTTTCACGCAGGGCGTCAAAAGTAGCGTTATAGTCAGAGTTATCCTCGTCTACCTTGGAGATGTAGATGAAGCGGGGCATATTGCGCTCCTGACAGTACTTCCAGGCCTTCTCAAAGCCGACAGTGATGCCGTCCTTGGCAGAGATGACAAGGATGGCCGCATCCGCTGCCCGGAGGGCTTCCACGGTCGCGCCGGCAAAGTCAAATGCGCCGGGTGTGTCCAGCACGTTGATACGCACATTCTTATAGTCCAGAGGAACTACAGAGGTAGAGATAGAAATATTGCGGCGAATCTCCTCGGGATCAAAATCACAAACCGTATTGCCGTCGGCATTCTTACCAATGCGGTCGATGGCGCCGGTCATATAAAGTAAGCTCTCCGCCAGAGCGGTCTTGCCGCTGCCGCTATGGCCCAGCAAGCAGATGTTGCGAATGGAATTTGCAGTGTGCATAATGTTCAATCTCCTTTAGCTTCCTTTGTGGTTAAAAACCACATTAAAGCAATTATACACGAAATCCGCCCACATTTCAACGATTATTTTGGTAAAAATGCAAATTCGTCTCTATGTCACAAAACAGGAACGCATTTTAGGTCATTTCCACAAAAAACATCTGTTTTTCTACCGTAAACACCACCCTTTTCCACCCAACCCTGCACCTGTCATCCTGAGAGAAGCATCGAAGATGCGAAGTCGATGGATCTTCGCACCAACGATCTGTACCGGAGTGCCGGTAATGCGTAGATTCTTCGACTCCGGCTTCGCCATAAATCAAGGTATGATTGCCACCGGCAATCATTAAGATTTTGATTCGCTACGCGGAGTACCACGCTCAGAATAACAGGTACAGTGGATAATTGTCAATTGTCAATTGTCAACTATCAACTGTCCATTATAAAAAAGACTGCCCGCAGGCAGTCTTTTCTTATAGCGTTCTTGTCCACTCGGTAATCAGGAAGCCGGGAATCAGCCAAACGGCCTGATAGAGCAGAATATTCAGCGGCGTCAGCAAATCGGTGCGGCCCAATAAGCTAAGGGCAAGCATTGCTCCCAAACCCAGTATGCCGCCCAAAATGTGGATGACCATACCAAGGGTCACCGCGTGATAGTAGGCTCTGCCGCCGGAGATGGCGTAGCCGTAGGCCGGCAGCGAGGGACGGACGCACAGCGCCAGCACCGCATCCTCCTGCTCTACCGTAACTGCCCGCAGGCGCTCCCGCTCCTCGGGGGCAGGCCGCAGCAGCTTCTTGGGATGGATGCCGAATTTCTTCTGGAGGAATGGGCCGCTGAGTACAAAATCCTCCGTCACCAGCACCGGTTTCACACGGCTGCTGGAAGTCAGCACCCGCAGGCCGTGGGCCACCAGCCGGTTTTTCTCATAATTGACTGCCAGCAGGCAGGAGAACTTTCCGTCCAGCGCAATGCCGACACCGCCGGCAAGGCGAATATCCCCGGGAATCTCTACATTGAAAGCCTTCAGCATAGGCAGTGTGCCGATAAGCACCACCGTACCCTCTACGCCGCCGCCAATACCGCCGGTATAGGCCTTGTAGCTTTCCACCTCGCAGGTATCCACGTTGTAGCTGTCCTTCAGCTCCGCAAGCAGAGGCGCAAGGCTGCCGCCCTCTTTGGCCGCCACCGCAGCGGCATAGCCGATGACCTTGGCAGGCACTTGCTCTCCGTAGAACTTCACACCGTTTAATTTCACGGTATCTGCCGGGAACAAATCCTTTCCGGTAATGGGGAATCGGGCCTTACGGCCAAGGCCTTTCGCCCCTTTCCAGCCGCAAATCACCACGCCCAGCTTACAGAGCTTCTTTTCCAAAAGCAGCGCAGGTCTTGCCACCGAAATAAACATTGTTGCAGGCATCGCCACCAACAGCGAAGCCGCCGCCACCTGCAAGCCCAGAGATACCGTATGCAGCGCCACCGTAACACCACCGATAACCAGCGCCCCCACAAAAGCCCCAAGGCAGTACCAACCCAACACCTTTTCCGGAACGCCGCGTTCACCGTAGGTATCCATAAAATCGTCCACATCGCCGTCGCAGCGAACAAAACCTGTCACATCGGCGTCAAAACCGGGCTTTTCACCGATGCCGGAGAGCATCTTGGCGCCCCGCATCGTATCGGTGCGGGAGGTGTCGGTTTTCCGCTGCATCGCAGCGCCCCAAAGGGACATAAAGACCTGAATACAAAATACCGCTGTGCAGGGCACCCGCACTTCCCCCAAACAAATAGCGCAGTCTGCAAGACAGACGAGGAAGGTCAGCGCCAGCAGGGTGTTCGGTGTAAAGCGAAGCCGTCCCAAATCGAACAGGCCGTCCACCATCTGAAAAGCGCCCAAAAAGGCGGAAAACAGCAGAAGAAGCAACTGGCTGAAAATCATCAGCCGCAGCCGATCCTCCGGTACATAGCCCATAGCATACAGCACCGTCGTACCGATGGCCACCAATGCCACCAGAAAACTGAGTACCATCACCGTCTGAATACCGGCAATTCCCTTTTCCCGGAGGGCATAATACTGCCGCTCAGGCCCTTCTACGATTTTACGCCGCATAATCTGGAAAGGCGTACGCAGAACCTTTGGCTCATTACGCTCTTTGTCCGGGATAGTGGTCGTATCCTCTGCCGTCATCCGGCGGGTGTCCTCTTCCACAGGGGTAAACCGACGGGTCTCCTGGGCTTCCTGCGGGGGCACAAATCGCTTAGTATCTTCTTCCGCAGAAACAGCCTCAAATCGCTTGGTATCCTCCTCCCCGGAAACAGGCGCAAAGGGTTTCGTATCTTCGCTGTCCTCCGGCATTGCAAAGCCCTTAGTCTCTTCCTCCAAAGCGGCCGTTTGCTCCCGGCTTGCCTGCACCACATCCTCCAAGGGGATGGTATCTTTCATTTTGCTGCCGTCACCGGACAGCTTCTCCTTTATGGGCTTTTCACTGAATTCCCGGATAATGTCGTCTATATCCAGTTCCAGCTTATCGTTGTCTGTCATAGCTTACCTCCTTTGCCGCACTGCCTCATACAGCAGGATAGATGCGGCCACAGACGCGTTGAGGGATGTGATTTTCCCCTTCATAGGAATGTGGACAGTCACATCGCAATTCTTCTGCACCAAACGGCTCATTCCCTCGCCCTCCGAGCCTACCACAATGGCCGTCGGGCCGGTCAGGTCTGCTTCGTACATAGGGATAGAGCCTTCTGCCGCCGTGCCGAAGACCCAAACGCCCTTTTCTTTCAGTTCCTCAATGGTGGCATTCAGGTTGGTCACCCGAGCCACCTTCATATGCTCAACAGCGCCGGCAGAAGCCTTTGCCACCACCGCCGTCAGGCCTACGCTGCGGCGTTTGGGAATAATCACGCCGTGGGCGCCGGCACATTCTGCCGTACGGATGATCGCGCCCAAATTATGGGGGTCAGTCAGCTCATCGCAGAGAATGATAAGGGCATTTTCCCCCCGGTCTGCGGCCTCCTGCAAAATATCGTCCACAGAGAAGTATTCCCTTGCCGCCGCCAAGGCAATCACACCCTGATGGGCGTGGGTGGTACTCATCATATCTAATTTTCGACGGTCTACCGGCACTACCACCGCGCCGGCTTCCTTGGCTTCCGCAGCCAGCCTTTGGAGCGCCCGGTCAGTTTCCCCGGAAGCGATAAAGACCTTATCGATGGTTCTGCCGCTGCGGAGCGCCTCCTGAAGCGCATTGCGCCCCTCTAACTGGCCCTCGTTTTCTTCTGTCTCTACAGGCGCAGGTGTAAACTGCCTTTTGGGCGTAAACGGTTTTTTATTTTTATCGGTTCTCATAAAGATACCTCTCATCTACCTATATTTCTTTTATTGTAACAGAATTTCCATCCCGGGACAACAGAAATTTTCCCGGAAATACAATTTTTTTCATACTGGCGTAGCGTTCACAGAAAATTTACCCAAAATCGACCCGATTTCGTTGCATAGACCGCTTTTTTGTGGTAAAATACCAAAGAATAGTCTTTCCTGAGGAGGAATCAATATATGGAACAAAATAACAATCGGAAGCCGGATCCCAACGGCAAACCGCCAAAAAGCAAACTGCCGCTGCTCCTTCTTTCTGTGGTGGTGATTTTGGCCATCAGCCTGATTGCCGGTATGATTTCCGATGGGCAATACACCAAAACCACATTCTCCGAATTTATGGACGATGTGGAAAACGGCAACATTGACGAGGTGGAGCTGCACTACGACCGGATCTACTATATGACCAAGGAAGAAGCCGCCAAGCCTGCCCAGCAGCAAAAGGCCTGCTTTACGGGACTTCCGAGCGGCAACATTTTAGAACTGGCTGAGACCCTGAACGCAAAGGGCATTAAAGTCAATCAGGTCATCCTGGAGGACAATTCCACCATCCTGATGATTCTGGGTTATGCCGTCAGCATCGGTCTTATGTTCTTTTTGATGAACAGTCTCACCAAACGGATGGGCGGCGGAGGCGTAGGCGCCATCGGCGCCAGCAAGGCAAAGGTCTATATGGAGAAAAAGACCGGTGTGACCTTCAAGGATGTGGCCGGTCAGGACGAAGCCAAGGAAAGCCTGCAAGAAATTATCGATTTTCTGCACAATCCCACCAAATACACGGAGATTGGCGCCAAGCTGCCCAAAGGCGCGCTGCTGGTTGGCTCTCCCGGTACAGGTAAGACGCTACTTGCCAAGGCCGTGGCAGGCGAAGCCAACGTGCCGTTCTTCTCCATCTCCGGCTCTGACTTTGTGGAAATGTTCGTAGGCGTTGGCGCAAGCCGTGTCCGCGACCTGTTCCAGCAGGCCGCAAAAGTCGCCCCCTGTATTATCTTTATTGACGAAATTGACGCGGTTGGCCGCAGCCGCGATTCCCGCTACGGCGGCAATTCCGAACACGAACAGACCCTGAACCAGCTTCTGGGCGAAATTGACGGCTTCGATTCCTCCAAGGGTATCGTCTGTCTTGCCGCCACCAACCGCCCCGAAATTCTGGACAAAGCGCTGCTGCGTCCCGGCCGTTTTGACCGCAGGATCGTGGTAGACACCCCCAACCTGCAGGGCAGATTGGACACTCTGAAGGTCCACACCCGAAAGATTAAGCTTGCCGAAGACGTAGACCTGCATAAGATTGCCCAGGCAACTGCCGGCGCTGTGGGCGCTGACCTTGCAAACCTGGTGAACGAAGCCGCCCTGCGGGCTGTCCGTAAGGGCCGCAAGACGGTTACCCAGGAAGACCTGCTCACCTCCTTTGAGACCGTCATTGCCGGCGCAGAAAAGAAAAATACCGTCCTCAGCGACAAGGAAAAGAAGTTAGTCGCCTATCACGAGGTGGGTCACGCCCTGATTTCCGCCCTTGATAAAGAGGAAACCCCGGTTACAAAAATTACCATCGTTCCCCATACCGACGGCGCTCTGGGCTATACCCTGTATCTGCCCGAGGAGGAGAAATTCCTCTCCACCAAAGACGAGCTGCTGGTGCAGATTCGCTCTCTGGTAGGCGGCAGAGCCGCCGAGGATGTGGTCTTTAACACCCAGACCACCGGCGCCGCCAATGACCTGCAGCGGGCGACCGCCCTTGCCCGGAAGATGGTTAGTATGTTCGGTATGAACGAGGAACTGGGTCTTATGACCTCTGCCGCCATTGAGCATCAGTATTTGGAGGGCCGTAGCTATATGGACTGCTCCGACGAAACTGCGGCGCTGGTTGACCGGGAGGTACAAAAGCTCCTTGCCGCCTGCTATGCTTCCGCCAAGGAGACTCTCGAAAATAACCGCCGGTTATTAGACGATATCGCCGCATTACTGCTGGAAAAAGAGACCATCACCGGCGACGAAATGATGGCGATTATCAATCCCCCCGCAGAAGAAGCACCCGTGAAGGAAACCTCTGCAGAAGGCGAATTTGAGAATTGATAGTTGAGAATTGAGAATTATGGTGTCCCTGTTAGGGACAAATAGATAAAGAACCGTCCATCGGACGGTTCTTTATGTTTTATACAGAGAATTATCAACTATCAACTATCAATTATCCATCTTAATGATCTCTACCAGCATATCCACGCACTTTTCCATATCCTCCACGGGGATATACTCAAAGCGGCCGTGGAAATTCTCGCCGCCGGTGCATAAGTTAGGGCAAGGCAGACCCATATAGGAAAGTCTTGCGCCATCCGTGCCGCCGCGAATGGGAACGGCGCGGGGAGACATTCCCACCTTCCGCATTGCCGCTTCCGCCCGCTCGATGATATACATACAGGGCGTAATCTTATTTTTCATATTGTAGTAGCTGTCCCGGAGCGCCACCTGCACCGTGCCCTTGCCATACTTTTCGTCGATACGGCAGGCCGCCGCCACCATCAAATCCTTCTTCTCCTCGAATTTTTCCATATCGTGGTCACGGATGATGTAGCGAAGAACCGTCTCCTCTACCTGCCCCTTCATATCGGTCAGGTGGATAAAACCCTCATAGCCTTCTGTATGTTCCGGGCGCTGGTCGGCAGGCAGGAGCGCATTATACTCCATCGCCACCAACTGGGAATTGACCATCTTATCCTTGGCGCCGCCCGGGTGAATGCTCAGACCCCGGACAGTCACTTTCGCGCCGGCGGCATTGAAGTTCTCATATTCAATCTCGCCAATGGAGCCGCCGTCTACGGTATAGGCATATTCCGCATCAAAGCCCGCAACATCAAAGAGGTCTGCGCCCCGGCCAATCTCCTCGTCAGGAGTAAAGCCGATTTTCAGGGTGGCGTGTCTCTTCACCTTCATCAGTTTTTCTGCGGCGGTCATAATCTCCGCCACACCGGCCTTATTGTCTGCGCCTAAAAGGGTTGTGCCGTCGGTGACGATGAGATGCTTGCCCACGTGGTTTTTAAGGCTGCCGTAACTCTCTTCCCGCAGCCAGATGTCCTTTTCCTCGTTCAGGCACACATCGCCGCCCTTATACTCCACGATCTTCGCCTTTACATCCTTACCGGATGCATCAGGCGCGGTGTCCATATGGGCGATGAGGCCAATAACAGGCAGCTCCGGATCACCGGGTACCGTGCCGTACACATAGCCGTGCTCATCGAGCCGGGCATCGGTGATGCCGAGCGCAAGCATTTCTTCTACCAGCGCTGCGCCCAGCGCCCTTTGTCCCTCAGTGGAAGGGCAGGTGTCGGAAAATTCGTCAGATGTGGTCTCAAAGGAAACATATTTCAAAAACCGTTCAGTAACAGATGCCATAGTAACACTCCTTATTATAGCCTTTTTGTTATCCTGAGTGTCAAAGCCTCCCCTGTGTAAGGGGAGGTGGCAAAAATCTTTGATTTTTGACGGAGGGGTTGTAATCTTTCTACAATTAACAATCCCCCAGTCAGAAATTAAAATTTCTGACAGCCCCCTTTACACAAGGGGGCCTTGACTCTAAATTCTGTCAAGGGGCCGCCGCGGTTGCGGCGGCTCCTCAAGTTCATAACAATTATTTAGAAGCGTTAACCAGATCGGCAGTATCCTGGGCGATCATCAGCTCTTCGTTGGTGGGCACAACCCAAACTTCTACCTTGGAGTCGGGGGTGGAGATCTTCAGCTCCTTGCCGCGCTTGCTGTTCAGCTCGGGATCGATCTTAACGCCCATAAAGCCCAGATATTCACAGACAGCAGCACGGACAGCGCCATCGTTCTCGCCCACACCGCCGGTGAAGGTCAGAACGTCAATGCCGTTGAGGGCAGCGGCGTAAGCGCCAACGTACTTGGCAACCTCGTAGCAGAACTTGGCGCGAGCCAGCGCGCAGTCTTCATTGCCTTCGGCAGCGCCGTTCTCCAGATCACGGAAGTCGGAGGAAATGCCGGAGATAGCCAGCATACCGGACTTTTTGTTGAGGATGTTCAGGCACTCGTCAACACTGTAGCCGTACTTGTTGCACAGGAACTGGACAACTGCGGGATCGATGTCACCGGAACGGGTACCCATAGGCACACCGGCCAGAGGGGTCAGACCCATGGTGGTATCCTGACACTTGCCGTCCTTCACAGCGGACATAGAAGAGCCGTTGCCCAGGTGGCAGTTGACCATCTTAAATTCCTTCTTGCCCACCAGCTCTGCGGTGCGCTTTGCCACATACTTGTGGGAAGTGCCGTGGAAGCCATAACGACGGATGGAGTCGTTCTCATAGTACTCGGTGGGGATGGCGTAGCGGTAAGCCTTGGGGGGCATGGTCATATGGAACGCGGTGTCAAACACAGCGACCTGGGGAGTGCTGGGCATAACTGCCTGGCAAGCCTCGATGCCCATCAGGTTTGCGGGATTGTGAAGAGGTCCCAGAGGGATGCACTTCTTGATGGCAGCGATAACTTCATCGTTAATGATGCAGGAATCGAAGAATTCCATACCGCCGTGGAGCACACGGTGGCCAACCGCATCAATTTCATCTACGCTCTTAATAACGCCAACTTCTGCATCCTGCAGAATTTCCAGAGTAGCCGCAATGGCCTCGGAGTGGGTGGGCATAGGAATGTCACGGACAACCTTCTCCTCGCCAACCTTATGGTTCAGACGGCCATCGATGCCGATACGCTCGCAAAGACCCTTAGCGGAGACCACACCGGTCTGGGGATCCATCAGCTGATACTTGAGGCTGGAAGAGCCGGCGTTAATAATCAGAATGTTCACTTAAACTTCCTCCTAAAATAAATTGATTTTCTTATGATTTGTGGTAATATAAACACATACAGTATTATTGTATACCAAATTTTAGAATTTCTCAACCCCTAAATAAAAATTTTCCCAAAAAAGGAGGGAAACTTTTGGAAAATACCGGTATCATCTGCGAATACAATCCATTCCATAAGGGCCACGCAAAGCAGATTTCCCAAATCCGTCAAACCTACGGGCAGGAAGATGGCATTGTCTGCCTGATGAGCGGAAACTTTGTCCAGCGGGCCGCCCCGGCAATCATCGATAAATCCCTCCGTGCAGAGGCCGCCATCCGCTGCGGCGCGGATTTGGTTTTGGAAATGCCCATAACCCATACCCTTTCCAGTGCAGAAGGCTTCGCTGGCGGCAGTGTTGCCATCCTCTCCAAGTTTTGTCAGCGTCTTTCCTTTGGCGCGGAAACCCCAGACCAAGAAAAGCTTCTCTCTCTTGCCCGGGCGCTTGTATCTCCGGACTTCCCCCCTGCCCTGCGAGAATTTCTCGACGCAGGACTGAGCTTCCCCGTCGCAAGACAGAAAGCGCTGGAAAAACTGGGGCTGGACGCTTCCTTACTTAGTATGCCCAATAATATCTTGGCAGTGGAATATTGCAAGGCAATCCTCTCTCAGGGAAACGCAATGACGCCTTGCCCCATAAAGCGGGGTGGCAGCTATCACGCAGAAACCCCTGACGAGGAAAACCCCTCCGCCACTTCTCTTCGAAGCTATCTGGCAGAAAAGAAGGACATCTCCCCTTATCTGCCGTCCCAGTGCATTTCCCTCTTTGAAGCTGCCACGCTCCATAGCTTAGAGGCCGGAGAGCGCGCCATTTTAGGGAAACTCCGTTCAATGACTGACGCAGAATTTGCCCTTCTTCCCGGCGGCTCTGAGGGTCTGTGGCGAAAGCTGATGGGCGCCGCCCGGGAGAAAAATACCATCGAAGAAATTGCTGCCGCCGTCAAATCCAAGCGCTACACCCGCACCCGGATTGACCGAATGATTCTCTGCGCCTTTTTGGGCATTACGGAAGAAATGCTCGCCACACCCGTTCCCTATGTGCGAGTTCTCGCCTTTAATGACCGTGGCCGGGAAATTCTGAAATCCGCCCGGGACGTTTTGGACATCGCCAACGCAGGTCAGCCCCGGGAGGGCGATTATGCTGCCTTGGAAACTCGCTGCGGCAGACTGTACGGCCTTTTTGCCGAAAACACACCCGAGTCCCCCAACATTGAGGAAACCCGAAGAGTACGGTATGTCAATTGACAATGGACAATTTTCGTTGTCATTGCGAACCAGTGACCGATGTCACTGGTGTGGCAATCTCCTCCACCACACCAAAGCCTCCATTGTAGGGGTCGGCGCCCACGACGACCCGCTTGCCGCTTCTTCAGCACAACAGCAACTATCAACTATCAATTCTAAATCGCCTCCTTGTCCCATACCATAGGACAAAGAGGTGATTTTTTTGCGTAAGGCCATACCCATCTTTTACAGCGCCCTGCTGCTGACGGTTGTGAATTTGCTGCTGCGGTTTGTGTCCACGTCCTTTCAGGTTTTCGTCTCTGCCAAAATTGGCGCGGCAGGCGTGGGGCTTTTGCAGCTCGTCCTTTCGGTAGGCGCAATGTCGGTCACAGCCGGTATGGCAGGCATCCGTACCACCACAATGTACTTAACCGCCGAGGAATTAGGCAAAAAACGTCCCCAAAATGTCCGCTGGATTCTGCGGTCCTGTTTTCTTTTCAGCATCCTCGCCGCAGGGGCGGTGGCGCTGCTCCTCTATGTCTTCGCGCCCCAAATTGCTGCCGGTTGGATTGGAGACGAACGCACCGCCTCTGCCCTTCGGCTCTACGCCTGCTTTTTGCCGCTGACCTGCCTGTGCGGTGTGATGACCGGCTACTTTACCGCAGCAAACCGCATCGGTACCTTGGCAGCGGTGGAGGTGGCAGAACAGGCGCTGTCGCTGACAGTGACGATGCTCCTGCTCAACTTCTTTGCCGGGGACGACCCGGTAAAGGCTTGCGGCTGCATCATCCTCGGCAGCGGTCTTGGAAATATTTTGACCCTCGTTACTTTGCTTATCCTCCGGGCGCTGCAAAAAAGCCCCGCCGGCGCTCCTATCCCGGTTCGCAGCCGCTTGCTGCGCTGCGCCGTTCCTCTCGCCCTTGCGGACGACCTGAAAGCCGGCATCTCCACCACAGAGAACCTGATGGTGCCCAAACGGCTTGCCCTTTTTGCAGGAGATATGGCGCCCCTTGCGGCATTCGGCACGGTATCGGGTATGGTGTTCCCGGTGCTGATGTTTCCGGCGGCCATCCTGTTCGCCCTTGCCGAGCTTCTCATCCCCGAACTTGCCCGTTGTGATGCCGCCGGCAGCCGCAGAAGAATACGTTACCTCACCGGCAGAACCCTGAAAGTGGCGCTACTCTACGGACTTCTCTGCGGCGGCATCTTGTACCTGCTTTCCGAGCCGCTGTGCCTTGCCCTTTATGGTAGCCCGCAGGCTGCCCGGGAGCTTCGTCGTTATGCGCTTCTTGCCCCTATGCTCTACTGCGATGCGATGACAGACGCGATGACCAAAGGACTGGGGCAGCAAACTGCCTGTGTTCGCTATAACATCTTCACATCCTCCCTCGATGTGCTGTTTTTGTATTTACTTCTCCCCTATTGCGGAATGGACGGCTATTTCTTTAGCTTTCTCATCACTCACCTGATTAATTTTCTCCTCAGTCTGCGGCGGCTGCTGAAAATCTCCGGTCGGCATATCCACCTGTCCCGGCCGCTTCTCGCCTGCCTGTGTACCGTTTTGGCAGCCCTAATTTCCGGCTTCGCGCCCCACCCGGCTGTCCGGGCAACCGCTTTTCCTCTGCTCCTTGGCTGTCTTTTGACCCTCTGCGGCGTCATTGGCAAAGCAGACATAAAATGGCTGCAAGGTCTTCTATATAAACGATAAAAAGGCACCGCCCAAAGCGGTGCCTTACTTTATGTATCTCAGGTGAACAGACCCACGACCAGCATAACAAGGTCAACGACCAGCTGAACCAAGGTTGCAAACAGGTTGATAATACCCTGGCAAATCATCTGGAGGTTATTGAGAATGTCGGTAAAGAAATTGGAAATACTGGAGCCAACATCGCCGGCACCGGCAGCCTGGGCTACCGTGGGATAGCCAAATAAGAGACAGGCTACAGCCAGCAACATCAGCGCCCCACGAACAATTTGCTTATTCTTCATAATTTCTTCGCTCCTTTTATAAAATTACAACATTTTAGTAATATTGCTAATGCTACATTACCATACTTTACCAGAAAATGCAAGTACAAATTTGTAAATTTTCTAAAAAGGAGGCGCCGCAGCGAAAAGCCGCACCTGCAATCCCTATCGATGGCACCGTAGCGGCGACGTGGCAATCTCCTCCTCCGCACCAAAGCCTCCCCTGCAGGGGAGGTGTCAAAAATCTCCGATTTTTGACGAAGGGGTCATCACTCCCCCACCGCACCTCGTCTCCCACGTTGTCATTGCGAGGAGCGTAGCGACGTGGCTCTGTGTCCGCAGTAATCTTCTGTTGCGTACGCTCATATTACACGTTCGTAAGGCTTGCTAATCTCTATAAAATACTCATAGAAAACAGCCGCACCCATAGGTGCGGCTGCCTTGTTTTTTGCATAATATTACTGATACGTGGAAAAGTCAATTACTGCATCAAATGCAGGTATCTTTTCTTGACTGAATTGATGTGAAACAACAATCAGTGTCTTATCCTCAATGGACAGCAGCAAATCTTCGATTTTTTCAGCTGTTGCCACATCTAAATTTGCAAGGGGTTCGTCTAGTATTAAAATGTCCGTATGCCGCAGAAGCGCACGCGCCAGGCAAATGCGTTTCTGTTCGCCGCCCGAGAAATTGGCCCCGTCCTCGGAAACCACCATATCCAGCGCATCTATCGTTGCATACTTTTGCAGTCCAACAGAACAAAGAGCGGATAAAAGTGCCTCATCTGCTACATCTTGATACATAGTGAGATTGTTTCGCAATGTATCATTGAACAATGTTGCCTCTTGGCGAACAACCGTCATAAGTCCGTATGTGCTGTCAAAGGCTTCAATTCTGTTTTCATCGATGTATATTGCACCATCGGATACATCGTAATACCGCAACAGCAGATTTACTGCCGTTGTTTTTCCGCATCCGCTGGGGCCTTGCAGCAGATAGCGATTCCCCTTATTAATGGTCATGTTAAATTTTTTTAGAATCGGGGTAATCGAATCATATGTGAAGCAAACATTCTGAAACTGGATTTTGTCCTTAAAAGAACAATCCGTGTGGGCAGTTTGAACCGGCATTGTATCTTTAAGGAACTTGTCCATTTCCTGACATGTCGGCTTTATCGCGATTAGTTGTCGAGTAATACCAGCCAACGAAATCAAAGGGTAAGACAATTGGTCAATCATACCGATAGCAACAAAAAAGTCACCCGCGGAGAAATCGCCTTTCCATACAAGCCATGCAGAACAGGCAAGACCGATGAAATACGATAAGTAGGAAATTAAGGTGGTTATCAGTTGAGCAACTGCATCCAGTCGATTTTCCTGCAAATATTTATCCATCGCTGTGTCGTTGGCTGACTTGAACTTAGAGATTATCCTTATCTCCGCTGAATAGTTTTTGATGATTTCAAAACCAGACAACAAATCGGTTGCTTTTGCGAGTGCATTTTCTACCGCTTTTATAGTCTCAGACTGTGCCTTTTGTAAAGGCTTTTCAATCAGTTTTGGAATATATAGGGGTGTTGTAAGTAAAGCGATTGTGATAATAGCAATTCGCCAATCAAGCAGGAACAACGCTACACTTACGAAGATTATCTTAGATAATATATCCCAAAACATCGGTAGCATATTAAAGCGACGTTCTTTAATCGCGTCTGCTTCGTTTGAATATTTTGACAGATATTCACCCTGCGGATGTTCTTTATAAGAAACATAACTATGGGAGAAGATACTGGCAAAGATATCCTGCTTCAAGTTTCGGGTGCATCCGATTACGAACTTCGCTGATCGTCTCTTGTACGCAAAGTAAAAGAGGACTTCGCAAAGAATAAAAGCAATCAATAACGCACCGTAAAGAACCGTGTTGTTCATATCTCCTGCAACTGCATAGTCCAGCACATCGCCCTTAAAGAATTGCAGAGAAACGGCAAAAAAATTACTGCAAAGGATTGAAACCAATGCCCCGATAAAATATCGGCAATTTTTATATTCGTATTTTTTCATGTTGACCTCCTATGTTTTACAAACGATAGAAGGATTATGATATTTTCCTCCTATCGATTAGAAGGAAGAACGAAGTCTAACCATATAGACAACCTCCATATCTTATATTTCGCACATCAAGTAGCAGGCAGGTCTCAGCCGCCTACTGACATTATACAGCAGTGCTTGTACGAAAGCAAGATGTATCGCCATCAATTGGGTATTACAAGCATAAAAGAACCTCGCTGCCGAAGCAG
The DNA here is from genome assembly GCA_045654085.1 of Faecousia sp. GTDB lineage: Bacteria > Bacillota > Clostridia > Oscillospirales > Oscillospiraceae > Faecousia. The sequence continues at coordinate 20,007 of JAZOMT010000031.1, forward strand.
CGAGGTTATAATAATGTTTGCGTTACCTATTTTCACGGGGAGCGATGCGACCGCTGCCAGTGGCAGATGAAGGGAGCTGAGCGAGTGGCAGCGGTCGAAAAAATCGAGGATTAGCATAAGCCCGATGATTTTTTCGGGTACCGCAACAGGACAG
>JAZOMT010000032.1:0-143796 GCA_045654085.1 Faecousia sp.
TCATCTGGACTTGATTCCTCCTTAAGTTATGTAATGGCGGTTGGCAGACCACCATCACTATAACTTAAGGAGGATATTTTTACTAGGCATAGCTAAAGCTTTTTGGAACCACCGGCACTGCCGGTGGTTTTCTTTAAGCAATAAAAAAGCACCGCCTGCGGGCGGTGCTCTTTAATTGAGAATTGACAGTGGATAGTTGATAATTTGCAAAGAGAAAAACTTGACATTTACTTTTTGCAGAGCTATAATTGGCAAGTAAGCATATGGGCTTGTAGCGCAGTTGGGAGCGCACCACATTCGCATTGTGGGGGTCGGGAGTTCGAATCTCCTCAAGTCCACCAATAAGAAAGTCGCCCCAAGGGGGCGGCTTTTTTATTGGTATGGTATTTACGCAGGGGAGATTCGAATAACTAAAATGCAATATGCCGGTGGCATATTGCTGCCACCAGTGCAAACACTGGTGGCTACCTCGATTAAACGAATCTCCTCAAGTCCACCATAAACACGCCTCACCCATTCGGGTGGGGCGTATTTATATTGACGAAGCCGAACCTTGATTAAACGAATCATCCCATTGGGGTTTCCAAAGGGGTAAGGCAGTAAAACACTCAAAATGCAAAATGCTTGTTGCCGTCCCCTTTGGTCGTCTGGAGAGTCCGGGAACCATACGAAAGGTTCCCGGCGGTTCTTTGCATACTTTCTCACCGGAGAGAAAGTATGCCTTTACGGTCTTAATCCCATTCCGCCTTCCAGCGTGATGGTCTCGCCGCTCATATACTTGAAATCCGGCGAGGTCAGCGCCACGCAGGCTCTGCCGATCTCCTTTTCGGAGTCACCGAAATGCCCCATAGGCGGCATATGCACATTGGCGCGGAACGCCTCGGGGTAAGCATCTGCCCAATTTTCCAGCTGCGCCGTCCAAGCCAGCGGGCAGACCACATTGACATTGATGCCGTCCTTGCCCCACTCAGTAGCCGCCACACGGGTAAGTCCCCGGATTCCCTCCTTGGCGGCCGCATAAGCACCCTGCCCGAAATTACCGAACAAGCCCGCGCCGGAAGCAAAGTTAATGACACTTCCCTGGGTCTTTTTGAGATAAGGATAGCAAGCCTTCATATATAAAAAGGTCGCGTACAAGCCGGAGTACATAGAAAGATCAAACTGCTCCATCGTATGCTCCGCAATCGGCACACCGGAGGCCGATGCCTGGGCATTGTTAATCAGTACGTGAATATCCCCAAAGGCCTCCACCGCCTGCGCTACCACGCTCTGCACCACCTTTTCGTTATCCGCACCGGCAGAAACATCCGCCTGCACCGGCAGAACCTGAACGCCATAGAGCCGTTCCAATTCCTCTTTCGCATCCAGCAGCTTTTGCAGATTCCGTCCGGTGAGCACCAAATTTGCGCCCTCCTTTGCAAAGGCCGTTGCAATGCCATAACCGATGGAGCCACAGCTTCCATCCTTTAAAACCGCCCGACCGCCGCCGGTGACAATTACTGTTTTTCCCTGTAAATGACTCATAAATAAACCTCCTTTACGAGATAATCTGTCCGTCCGGGGTAATCGTGATTACCTTGACCGGAATTTCTTTTTCTATACTACTGAGCGCTGTCTTTACCGCAAAGGGAAGTCCTCCGCAACAGGGTACGGTCATCCGCGCCACTGTAATGCTTCGAATATCGTTACTTTCAAAAATCTGCGCCAGCTTCTCCGCATAATTCACACTGTCCAGCTTGGGACAGCCCACCAAAGTGATCCGTCCGTTCATAAAATCTCGATGGAAATTGCCGTAGGCGAAAGCCGTGCAGTCCGCCGCAATCAGCAGGTCAGCGCCATTAAAATAGGGCGCATTGGGCGGCACCAACTTGAGCTGCACCGGGAAATTCACAAGGCAGCTCGGTACATCCGGCGCATTTTTCAGCCGCTTATTTTCCAGCACCGCCGCTTCATTATATGCAGGTGCTTCCCGCAGTTCAAAGGAGATGGCCTTTCGTGGGCAAGCAGGTAAGCAGTCACCGAGACCGTCGCAGTAATCTTCCCGAAGCAACTTTGCCTTACCCTCTACGATGCCGATGGCACCTTCGTGGCAGGCGGTCGCGCAAAGGCCGCAGCCGTCGCACTTTTCTTCGTCAATGACAATGATCTTCCGGATCATACCGCTTCCCTCCTCTTTTTCTTTTCCGCTTCCGCCTGCTTTTTTTGCTGGGCAGCGATCTCCATCATTTTCTCATACATTTCCTCACCTACGCACTTTTTTGCATAGGCGCACCATTGCACACAGCTTAAGGTATCGTTGTAGGCAATAAAGCCGCAGTTTTCACAAGCCACTTGGGTATCTATGGAAAACAGCTCTATAACGCTGCCGCACTGGGGGCAAATTTTTTCGTGAATAGTCGGTGTTCTGGGTTTTCCCTGACATCCTTCTGCGATCATAACGATCCCTCCTTTTTTCTTCATTATATTAAGAAAGCCCCCTGATGGACGTTGCAAATGTCACATCAGGGGGATATTTTACAAAATACGGAAAATATTTTTATCGTAGTCGATAATACCCTCTTCCTGCATTTTCGCCAGCTCACGGGTCAGGGCGCTGCGGTCCACGCAGAGGTATTCTGCCAGCTCCAGGCGTCCCATAGGCAGCTCCACATAGCGGCTTTGCTGACTTTGGGCCTGCAAAGATAAGTAGGTCAGCACCTTTTCCCGGATGGTGCGCTTGGAGACCACCTCTACCTTTCGCATCAGCTCCCGGTTTTTACTCGCAATGACCCGCACCATATTATCGGTGAGCTTATGGTGGCACTGACAAGCATTGGCGCAGTTGTGCATTACCTTATCAAAGGAGAGAAACAGGACGCTTGCATCTTCATAGGCGTAAAAACCAACGCTTGACAGTTTATCTTCACCGCAAGCGAAGCTCTCGCCGAACACATCGTCCTTCTTCGCCCGTACAAGCAATGTCCGATTGCCCCAAATATCCTCCTTCACCATATCCACAGAGCCGGAAAGCACCACGCCGAAATGGCGAATATAAGAACCTTCCATCGCCACCGGCTCCCCTTTTTGGTAGCTGCCTAAGTAATAGCCGAAACAACCAAGCATCTTGACCCGTTCCTCCGGGGCAATTCCGTCAAACAAATGGGATTCCACCGTATCCATAAAATGCGCCATTATGTATCACCTCTTTACGCATCATAGCATAAATGCGTTGCATTTGCAACCTATAAAAAGCAGAGGGCACAGTCTGTGTCCTCTGTTATCGCTATTTTTCTTCAAGCTCGTCCAACGCAGCCCGTACAGCAGCAATCACAAAGCCGGAAAACGTACATTCCTTGCCCGGATCACCGTTTCAACTTTTTGCACCACATCCGACGGAAAACGAATGGTCTTGTTAACCGTGGGCGGTGTTTCCGGAATTTTAAATATACCCATAAGCGCATCCCCTGCATTGCATTTGTATTGCTTATAGTCTACGCTTTTTCTCCCGAAATTTATGCATTACAATGGCAATGCACATTTTGCCTTGCAGAAGAGTTAAAAAACATCCCTATTCTATCTGTTTTTCTAACAAAAACGCCGTAATATCCTTGCTTTTTGGGTGTATTTGTGATAGTCTTATATCATAATTCACTCTTAAAGGAGATGCGGTATGAAGAAGCTACTTACCCTTCTGCTCTCTGTTATCATTGCGCTTTCGCTGGTCGGCTGTGACCTGAATCCCGATGGGCCAACCCCCTCTTATTCCCCGACAAACCACACCTATAATGACTTTACTCCGGCAGATAAAGCGCTGCTGACGGAGTACTTAGGTACAACGATCCCTTTCCTCCCCAACGAGTACTATACTCTTGAGGGCTACAATTCGCCCGAAGGCTACGAAGAAGGCTTCCATTTCCGCGCATTAGGAAATACGCAGGCAGAATTTGATGCTTACAAGGAAGGTCTTTACGGCTATATTCCCGTATCCTCCTACACAGATGATGCAGGCACCACTTGGTTCTGCTACGTTAAGAGCGACCTGATTATAGATCTGGCCTACTATACGGAAGGCAGCGATTCTGTAATCAGTATCTATGTCCGTACAAACAACGGCAACAGTACCCCCTCCAACCCGAATAATCACACCTATAAAGACTGGAGCGCTGACGATAAAGCGCTCTTCAATCAGTACATAGGCGCGCTCATTCCTTTTCTGCCTAACTATGAATATTATTTAGAAGGCTACTACGAAGAATATCCCCATAACTATGAATACGGTCTTTGCTTCTATACCATCGGCAACACGGAAGCAGAATTTGAAGCCTATCTTTCCAAATACGCTTCCTATACCCCTGACGGTACAAATACCGATGAAGATGGAATCCTTTGGTATGACTTTATAAAAAATGATGTGGTCGTCAGCCTTGCCTATTATGAAGTTGAAGGTGTAGGCGGCGTGGATGTTTATATCTATTCTTCCCTCAGCAAAGACCCCGAATATGACGACCCCGGCGCCGACCCCGGCAACACCAACGAAGATATCATCACCAACGACGGCAAGGGCCTCCCCTTTGGCACAGATGGCTATTACAATGTGAATTTCAAGAACGCTACCCTCGTTAAGGATGTCCACGACCAGGGCTACTACTTGGACGGCTGTCCCACCATTGGCGCGCCTGCCGTACTGGTCGTTCCCGTAGGCTTTAGCGATGGCGCAAAACTCACCACCTCCCACATTGACAAACTGGAGCTTGCCTTCGGTGAGAACGGCAATGAGTACTACTCCGTGGATAATTTCTACCGCATTGCCAGCTACGGGCAGATGGATTTGGACGTGACTGTGCTGGATACGTGGTACACTCCAAAAAACAAGAGCACCTACTACGAAAAACTCACCGACAGCGAAGGCAATCTCAACGGCGATCAGGTTCTTCTGGACGAGATTTTGCAGCATTTCTCCAAGACGATGGATCTGTCCAAATTTGACTCCGATGGCAACAATGTCATTGATGCAGTGGTTATGATCAACAATTTGGAAGTTGGCGAAGACGATTTCCACTGGGCATACCGCTACTGGAACACCTACGCAGACGCTGATGGCTATTACTACGAATACGACGGTGTCAGCGCCAACGACTTCATTTGGGCCTCCTACTATTTCCTACAGGAGGACGAGGATGGCAATTACACGAACGCCAACGTCTTCAACACCTATACCTACATCCACGAATTCGGTCACGTCCTCGGCGCGGACGACTATTACGACACCTCCGACGCCGGCAACCATCCTATGGACGGCCACGATGTAATGGACTATATGCTGGGCGACCACAGCGCCTACACCAAGTTTAACCTTGGCTGGGTCACAAGTTCCCGGCTTGTGGTAACGAACAGCAGCATAACCTTAGACCTTGAGGACTTCTCCCAAAATGGTGATACCGTGATCATTGCCAACAACTGGGATCCTTCTCTTGGCGCATATCAGGAATACTATATCGTAGTTTATTACACTAATAACGGCCTCAACGGAAACGGAAACGGCTATTTCGACCGTAACGGCATCGTGGTCTACCATGTCAACGCCTCCCTCTACAAAGAAGACTACGAGGGTGAGACCTATTATGACGTCTACAACAACAATACAGACCCCTCCGACAAGGAATACGGCACAGAAGATAACCTTTTGGAATTTGTCACCGCTTTAGACGGCGATTACATCTTTGATAAGGGCGACACCCTCCCCGTTATCTATGACGACAGCGGCAATGCCCTTCGCTATCGATTCACCGTTGATAGCCTCACAAGCAGCGCCGCCACCATCACCTTTACAAAGCGATAATGCACAAGCGGACGAGAGGATTCTCGTCCGCTTGTTTTTATCCATTGTAGGGGTCGATGCCCACATCGACCCGTCTTTTTTCTCGTAGGGGCGATTCACGAATCGCCCGCCCTCGTTGTCATTATAAGGACAGCTCACACCTTTTTTAAGAAATACAAATAATCGTTATATGTATAGTAATCCTCACTCTGCATCTGATAATCGCCGCACGAATCGCAATACTGTTTTGTACGCTTTGCTCGTTCAGCATTATCTTCGGTATAGAAATATAAGTCGCTCTTTTGGGTAATCAAAACATCCTTTGTGCAGAAAACCTCGTTAGCATCATTTCCGACAGGACATAAGTTGCCGTGTCTGCAAGTCAAACAGCATTTTAACAAAACGCCCTCCGGCAGCTTTCTTTGGAGGTCTGCAAAGGCATCGATCCACAAATGATCTTTACCGTACCCACAATACTCTTTGCCATCATATTTGCAGCCCACGCTAACCATAGGGGGTTCTGCAAGAATACCATTAATATAATGCGCTTCCTCATGAACGTAAACAGTCAACTGTACAGTTTCATCACCGCCGGGCGTATTCAAAACAGAATCAAATTGGTATCTGCGATGCAGCTCATACCACGCCTTCTTATTACATTCATTCCAACTGATAATAACACTGTCAAAATCAAACTCGATCGTAAAATAGGGTTCGATGCCGCAACCGCCAATCGAGTAGCCGCCCTTCTCTTCCTTTTCAAAATGTAAGACTTCCAGGCTCTCCTGAAGCTCGGCTATAATTTTGTCAATTGCCTCTTGATGTGTGTAAATGATGCGCGGGCCAACGGGATAGGACTGCCCATCCTCACCCGTCTTCCAGCTTCTTCCCGGCTCATAAGTGGCAGAGCGGAAATTCTGAAATGTGATATGAGCGAGGGCAAGCTCCATATCTACATCGGAAGGATTTTGCGGCGTGTTCTTATGGATACTGACACCCTTGGCAGAAATGATTAAATCCCGTCCATCAAAAGCAACAAAAGAAAAGGTAGCATCGTGGAACTCGAATAAGCTTAGATCATTTTCAACGCAAAATTTCATATAAACCCCTCCTTCAATACTATTTTACCATATACCCTACTGTTTTTCAATGAGAAATAATTGAGGATTTGTTGCCGCCTGATAGACGGCGGTACGCCGGGGTCAGTGAGAGTCGGGCGCAGCTATGCTGCGCGGTACGCCGGAAGGGCCGCAAACCAATGCGCACACCGGTATGGCCGTCTCCCGGTATGCACCATCGTACAGCACCGTAGGGCGGGGCCTTGGTCCCGCCGTCGTTAATTTGCGCACCAACGCGGCGGGAGTAAACCCCCGCCCTACAATCTCCCTCGACACCTCGTAGGGGTCGATGCCCACATCGACCCGCTTTCTTTTTCCCTCGTAGGGGCGATTCACGAATCGCCCGTCTTGATTTTGTTGCTCGATTAAAGTATAATTATATTATAAAATAAATTAAGGAGGTTCCCCATGTCTGACTGGAGATTAAACGGACAGGAAGAATATCTGTCGAACAAAACCCTTTATAAGGTCACGTTCCCCGATTTTTGGGAAACTGCCTACAAGGATAAAAACGCCTTTTATCAAAAAATCGAACGGTACGCGAAACAATATGTTGAAAAATCAAACCACGGACACGAATTTCTTGAAGGAGAGAAAATCCAGCATTTTTGGCACGAACATTGCGAGTTTTGTTGGGAAAAAGCATTGACATATCAGGCTTGTACATTCTATTGCACAGAAGATATGTATCGCTGGATCTGTGAAGAATGCTTCAGCGACTTTCATGAGCAATTCAACTGGACAGTTAAACCGGCAGAAGAATTATTCCGTTAGACTGGCCGATCACCAATGGAGGGTCGTGCCAAGCTTCGCTTGGCGGTACGCCGGAAGGGACTCGTTTAATCGATGTTCGCCTCCGTCCAGCCGTCGGCGGCAACAGTCCACCGGACTGTTGCAACTTATCTTTCGAGTCAGATCCATTCAAATCATAACCACCGGCCGTGCCGGTGGTATGCACAGGCCCCCTTGGGGCATGCCCTTGGCTGAGCCTATAGGCTCGTCGAAAAGTCTGCCAACCGCGCAGATGTCACGGGCTGCCCCTAAAGGGGCTTTTGTTTATTTGCCCTCTTTTACTGGCTGACCCGTGAACGGGTCGACATACTCTTTGATACTCATTTGATCGTCGGCGTAATCTTCTTGTAGCTGATTCTGAATATACTCCTGAATCGCCTTCTTATTTCTTCCGACTGTACTCACATAATATCCACGGTACCAGAAATGCCGGTTACCATACTTGTACTTGAGGTTGGCGTATTTCTCGAAGATCATTAGGCTACTCTTGCCCTTTAAGTATCCCATTATTTGTGCTACGCTGTATTTGGGTGGGATTGATACGAGCATACGGATGTGATCTTTGCACGCCTTCGCTTCGATAACCTCTATGCCCTTGTATTCGCATAGTTTTCGGAGCATTTGCTCTATATCTGCTTTTATCTTTCCGTAGATAATTTACCGACGATATTTCGGGGCGAATACGTTATGGTATTTACATTCCCACTGCGTGTGTGCTAAACTACTTGTGTCAAGTTTCATCTGGACTTGATTCCTCCTTTAGTTCTGTAATGGCGGTTGGCAGACCACCATTACTATAACTAAAGGAGGATATTTTTTCTACGCATAGCTAAAGCTTTTTGGAACCACCGGCACTGCCGGTGGTTTTCTTTATACAAAGAAAAGAGCAAGGTCGCATGACCTTGCTCTATTTGTCCTTTGATTGTAGCTTCGAAGTATATTTTACTATTAACAAGATCTCACGCGTTGATATATTGCTACAACATTTACCTATTTCCTCTATAGTATCTTGCATTTTTTCTATTCTTCAATTATATTTATCTTGAGATATATTTTTGTTAGTATGTCTAGGTGATATTGACTATTTCAAGACTGGAGGGAATAATGTGAACAAGGTTTTAGTAACTGGTTTAGGTGCTGCAAATGATCTAGGAATATGTGAAACATGTAATCTAGATTTCTCGTGGTTATTGGACAACCCGTCCACGCTGTTATGGGCTGATCAAATCTATGTCCCGAAGAATGGTTTTGAGTTGGCAATGGCACAAAATGAAGAAAAATATGAAAAAGTAATCAACATGTTTTTAAGTATAGCAAAAGAACACGATTTAATCGAAACTGTCGATTTATCTAGCATGTATCAGAAAAGTACCGGCACAGAAATATACAAAAAAATGTTAACGGACTCGCAGGCCTTGTTGGAAACATTTCCTGGAATTGTGCGAAAAGGAGATCCTGGTGTCCCAGACGAAATCCTCATCGAAGATCAGCACTACTGTGGCGCATGGATGTCATCGATTTATTTAGGAATACAGATTGCAGAAGATATCAAGGCGAATTGCTTATTTAGCAAAAGAGAGCACACCTTTCTTAAGTATATGTATGGCCTGAATTCAAAGAATATTGCTGGTTCTGGCATCAACAACGCGTATAGCGAAATTTTTTCTTTATATTTGCCCGAATCTATCGGTGTCCATAATTATGCGTTTATCCCCGAAGAAAAATGCCGACGCTGCGAAACCTATAGCCAATGTAAAAACAATTACCTTGCTAACACCGAATCTGCGCTGAACACCGTTCTTCATTGGCGTGATTATGATGAAATACATCAAGCAAAAGAAGAAATTGATAAGATTATTAAGGTAAAAGGCGAAATATATTCTTCCAAAGATATCGACGACATAATCAAGAAATTCCAAGAACGTCAAGATAAAATTAACAAAAACATTAATAAGCGTTTTCCCAAAATCCAGCGTTGGACTAAAATGACAACAGTCCTGGCCACGCCAGTTACCATAGCTTCTGCAATTACAGGAAATGTCCCTCTAACCATTGGCGGAGCGGTAGCAACAGGGCTGGCTCAAGCAACCGAAAGCTTGCTCGAAGTATATAAGAGCAAGCACAACTGGGTTGGATTTGTGAACAGTATGAAGAAAATGTAATTGCAGGTTGATAGTTTTACACTAATAGAGGCACCACCAGAAACGTGGCGCCTCATACTTTAACCATCAAGCGACGGATTCTTTGTTGTATTTATACACTTCCAGCCTCCCCGGCAGGACCACAAATTTATACAGTCCATCGGAGTGTAATATAACAATTAATCCGAACCCTTCCTCAACTGGTAAGAAGCGCGTAGCTGTACTGCTTGGCACAGCTTTGTCGATGCCTTCTGTTAAAAATATATGGTTTGGGACGAGCCTCCACAATACGAGAACCCAAAACATTAACTCCCCATAGCGTAGTCACGAAACTTTTCACGGTTTCTGGTGGCTACGCCATGGGGAGTATTTGCGTATTTATGAAAAAGTCAAAATTAGATCACGGAGCAATCTGCGAAAGGATTGTGGGATCCTTCAGCTTGTGATCCTCGCTGAAGAGGATGACCTTGGAAATGATTTCCGCAGTCTTGGGATCTTCGTCAACAAAGGGCAAGAAGATCCGGCCTCGGTGCTGGGAATGGACAGGCAGGACGCTCAGCATTGTGCCGCCGATCTGATGCACCACACCACTGCCCAGATGGATGGAATAGCGGGCCAACTTACCCTCCACAAGTGCGTGGTTGCCATCAACTTGGACATTGCCAAGCCGCAGCAGAGGCAGCGTGAAGCCAAGGATGGCAGCACGCATTTCCACAGTGGAGTGGCTGGTTTCGGGATCCACGCCGCCAGCGTGAGCCACGGACACCGCCATATCCACATCCCGCATAACTTCGGAGAAGATCACTTCAGGAATGTCATCGATCTTCAGGGCCTCGCCGGTTTTGCGATGGAAGAAGGCGACATACTCCAAAGTCGGCGCTTCGATATCCGCCGGCGTAAACCAATCCGCCATAGCAAAGATAGTGGCTACGATGTTCTCCCGGTAATAGACCTTCTGCAAACCGGCTTCCACATCCGCTACCCAGCGCCGCTCCTTCAAACAGGCAGCGGCCTTCTTGGGCTGGATCTGATTGCCTGCATAGCGCAGAGAGTGGAGGCCACCCAATTCCTCTGCAGTTTTCACATACAGTTCCCGGAAGACCTGCCGGAAAGGCTGGATGATTTGCTGGTCAAACAGATATTTTTGGAAGGCAGACCACTGGCCGGCAGTGTAGAGATGGAAGGGATGGACAACGATCATCTGTGTTTCGCCTTCAGTAGTCAGAATGTTGCCGGTCAGATCAACAAGTGCTTCGCCGTTGAAGAAACCAAGCAGCGCATCACTGCGCAGTACCAGTTTCGATACAATAGGCAGCACTACACGGTTTTTCGCCAAATCTCGCAGTTCTGCCAGTGAGAAGGTGGCACCGTCTTCCATTGCCTGCTCGAACATCCGCCGGGTGCGGCGGTACTGCTCCGTCAGCTGCTTTTTCATATCCGCAAGTCGCAGCACGTAAGGATCTTTCTTTACCTTGGCAGGCAAAGATTTCAGCTGCTTGCCATCCTTGAAGCAAAGGATCTCCGCGCCACCCTGATCGTCAACATCCAAACGGAATACCCATTCCTGAATCTGATGGTCGGTGAAGAGGTCGCTGTTTTCTTCCACCAATTTGGTTTCCATCCGCAGGGTCAGGCGCATAGTATCAGAGAAACCGGCGTTCGTAGCAAGATTTCGAAGTGCAGCTTCTACCGCCTTCTTTTCGCTGGCAGAGCGTTGTGCGCCGAACTGGCGGCTTTCCTTCAGGAACTGCTGCAGGAAGAAATAGCGGTGGGAAAGGTCTGCGTCGCTTTCCAGCGGAATGACCGCATAAGCCATCAGTAGATCCTTATTCCGCTTGTCCTTAATTTCCGCTTCCGTTGCTTCCCTATCCAGTCTGCCAAGCGCAGCATCAGCAAATTTCCGGGCGCGAGTATGCTTGCTTCCATCAGAAATATACTTGGCGGCATCGTAAATGAGATCAAAATCTTTCTCACCCAGCTGCTCATAAGCGCTGCGGAACCAATCCATATCAAAGGCACCCATATTCAGTTCGTCATCAGAAAGGGGTGTAAAGCGGGCAATCACCGCTTTTTTCTGTTCATCAAACTGCTCATTCATATGTGCCATAAAGTAATAGCAAGCAGATTTGAAGCCCTTAAAGCCCAAGTATTCCCCGATGATATCGATCCAATCAGGACTATAGATAGCAGCCTCAATCAGGCGCTTCTTTGTAATATCTGTACCGTGAAGCAGCTTTGCCAGTATTTGGGCAGAATCCCCTGACGCAGGTGCACAATGGGCTAACAGGTAGCTCAGGTTTTCTCGTTTCGCACCGCCGATATGTCCAAAATAATAGGTAGAGCGATCCAACGCGTCCTTGCCCAATGCAGATAGGATACGCACAAAGACCTCCGCACCGGAAAGACTTTGGATGCCGGTAACAGCCTCGGAGTAATCGGTCATGCTGTCGCCACGCACCAATTCTTCGCTGAGAACAATGTCAACCAAGGTTTCCGACACCCAGTGACAAAGGGAGATCATTTGCGGATCCTGCTTCTCTTTACCAAGTAGCTTTTCACATTCACGGTGCATATGATTGCCGCGGTAACCTGCAAAGGACTTGACTGCCACATTTGTGCCTTCTTTGGGACAAACAGCGCAGACCGATGTGACCAGTTCCAAGGCGCTCTTCAGACTATTCTTTTCCATCATGTGGTAGTAAAGCGTAGCATCGGAAATAAGGTCATAATTACGGGCATGCAGATAAGTGGACACATCCGGCAATCTATATTGCCCGAAGAATTTGTCCAAACCGCCGTAGATATGATCGAAGATCAGGCTGTAGGTACGGGAAAGTGTTTGTCCATAATTCTCCTGCATAAATCGATCGGTAGCGCTAAAGCTGCGGTCAAAGATACTGACAGCAATGGGGATAAGTTGCTTTTGCATTTGCCCTCTGCCGACATCCAGCCAGTATAGGAAGTATGCCACTTGTGGATGGGCAATGAAATGTCCCGGAGGTGCACTTTGCACCTTTTGTTGCAGTATCAATGCCTGCTGCATCCTCTGATCGGCAACATACATATTACCGGGCAGCGCTGCTTCAGCCGCTGAGGGTCTGCCATCACAGCCCAGTAGCATATCCTCCGGCAGGCATCGGGCGATCCAAATGCCGATGGCTGCGGCAATACGTAGGCAAGCTTCTTTACTAAGCTGCTCCAACAGCATCCGCTGCACGATATGGCATAAATGCTCCATATAACGGCAGATAAATTCCCGCTCAAAGCCCGGTCCGAATAAGTCAGACATATATACGCCGCAACGCTTGAGATAATCACCCTTTGCCTGCTGCGCATTCATAAGAACAAACATTCTCACAAGATCACTGACCGTTATCTTGTTTTCTTCCTGCCACTGCTTCCAAAGATCCATTCGCGGTACAGTGAGGCCATTGTCGCAGGGTTCCACAAATCGAGCGATCGCACAGCTAATTGGTACTTCCCCATACCAGTATACGGAGAAATGTTCTGTTTCGTGGGTAACAAAAAAACGTGATAAGCTTTGGACCTGCCGTTCCGCCTTTTGCGCGGCATCGCAGGCTTTCGGCTTCAGCAGGGGTACTTTTGCCGCCACGGGTCGTCCTGCCAAAACCTGACTTTCTATCTTAGAATCCGGGAAATAGTGGGTAAACTCCCGGATACATTCCATCGCAAATGCATCTGCATCTATCTGCGGCACATAGCGGTCATCCTCTGTAAAGAGGCGCTCCTTTTCTATCTTTGCCGTTTTGGGCAGCAGTTGGTCGATCAGAATTTGTTCCTGCGTAGTAGGCTGCTGAATTTCTCGGACAAAGGACATACAGCTATCTACCACCGCTGCGCGATCCTCCTGCTTTCTCAGCTGAAGCAGCATATCCAGTGCCGCAGTTCGTTTTTCAGTCTTGGACCCAGAGAGCAGACGGCCAATGGAATCGCATAGAGCGGCATCCTCCTGCTTTAGTAGCAGCTCGGTAGCAAACCCGCGTAGATCCTCGTACCGCAAACGCAGCATATCCTCAATGGCGCAGTATTCGTCGCAGCGTAGCTGCATTTCACGCAGCTGCTTGGCTGCTTCGCGGCGAGTATAGTAGCTCTTATCGCACAGGCCGGCGAGCAGCGCCTTTCGAACCGGCTCTGTTTGGTCTGCCAGAGACAATAGCTGCAGATAGGTATTTCGGTTATCTGCACCAAAGTCTGACAGCATCGGGCAGAGCCTTTCTATCTGCCCTTGATCCTTTACTATAAAGGCGATCGTCATCGCCTTTTCCAGCAGGTCAGATCTTGTGAGCACAGCCTTATGCCATGGGAAAATACACGGTGCAAAGGTAAGCTCTTTTTTCTTCATTTGTCCGTGGAGAGCGATCAGCCAATCGCAGTACTCTGCTGCTTCCTGATTTGTGGAAAAATAAAATTGCTGCTCCTTTTTCGGCACATTGCGGGCAATGTGATATGCAAAAATATTGTGAAATCGCAGGAAGGAGGCGAGATAGACCGCCAAAATATCCCACTGCTGGGGGAATCTTCGCAGCACGATCTTCGCCGCATTATGCTGCAGCAGATGATCGTCCAGATTGGTAACATAATAGCCGGCAAAAAGCACCTGCCGGTCAGTTCCTTCTTTACAGATCGTCTCAAGCGCAGAAGCTGCTTTTTCCACACAATGAAATGCCGTGCTCCACAGCGCAATATGTATCCCCATAGCATCCTCAGTGCGCAGACATTCTGCCCGGAAGTCATCATCTCCCAAACAGCGCAGTACCAAATCGATGCTCTTGGCGCTGACACGCTCCAAATCCCGGGTCTCCTCGGTCATCAGCCCCAGCCATGTACCTACCGCCCGCTTCACAGAGGAATAGCGAATCATATCATTTTCCGCAATGGTGGAGAGAATCGCAAAAAAAGCTTCCTTGGTGCCACAATCCGCACTTTCGCAAATAGCCTGCCGCAGTCCTTCCTGCAAACGAGCAGCCAGCAAAAGCTTGCAAAGCTCGCTGTGCATCCGTTTATTGTGGCTCATTACGATGCCACTAATCAAGCCGTGAGATACTGCAGTAAAACCATTTTCTCCATGAATAATATCCGTAATAATATGCTCCAGCCGCGGATTTTCCTGATCCAGCGCATAAGCTAACACCTCAGGAATAAATCCGTCAGTTTGTATCGTCTTATTACGAAAGTAGAAGATCGTTTCCTCGGGTAGATTGCCGGTAAGAATGTCGCAGATATCGGCGTCCAAGTGTCCATGGATGCGGAAATTCGTCAGCACGATCTCAAGTCGGTGTGCATAGGAAAGATATTGCTTGGAACGGTAGCTGCGACTCATAAAGGAAACACTACAGGGATAGTCGCGAATATTATCCACAATGTATAAAAACGCATCCCGAAATTTGTCTGGCACTATTGTACCAAATATCCAAGGCATTTCTTTTGCGAAAAAGTCGGAAGGCTTCGTATATTTCCCTGATGCGAAGGCCGGCACAAAGAGCGAACGAAAAATGTTAGAGAGCGTTCTGTCTGTTATCTGTTCCTGAGCAGCAATCGCTTGCAGCTTCTCAACAATCCGTTTTTCACGCTCGGCGACCGTTTTGGCATACCCTCTTGCCAATTCCACTCGGCGGTCATATCGCCCATTTTCATTAGCCATATTGTCTCCTCCTCAGAAAAGTCCGCCGGTCAGCATGACCAGCCGAATGATGGCGATGGTATCGCCTTCGCAAAGATGCAAAGGTGTATCCAATCCTGTGATTTCCAGTTCGTTGATAAAAAAGCGGTAGAGTCCATCGGTAAAGGCCAGAATCGCCGCATCTACGGCTTTTGCAGGATCCGCTTCCTTCTGACCGAAAGGAATACCAAAGGCGATCTTGCCCACCTGGCTCATATCTTGAATTTCTGTTTCCGAAAGAGCCTTATTCTGCTCACCGCTCTGTAAACGCCCGTTATACTCCGTCACACCTTGGGTTACCATATATACGATTAATTCCCGTAGCGTAGCAGGGCAAGTATGCAATTCATAGGGGATGGAACCGACTGTTTGCATTCTTTTTCCCAGCTTCTTTACTTGAATGTAGACTTTCATAGGCATCCCAACTCCTAACTTTATAGTGGATTTTATTAATTATACAACAAAACACACCCAAAACTCAATAGAACATTCTGATATATTTCGTTTTCCGTTACGTTAGTAGCGCAAAAAATGAAAAATGAGACCGCTGCAAAACCGGAGCCTTGCAGCAGTCTCATCGTTTACATTAGAAGCAGCAATACACTAATTGCCATAAAATCTTGCTAACCATACTTTAATGAGGATATGTAAAATAAACAACAAATCCGAACCTTCACCAACTGGTAAAAAGTTCGGATTTGTACTGTTTGGTACGCCGGAAGGGACTCGAACCCCCAACCCTCAGAACCGGAATCTGATGCTCTATCCATTGAGCCACCGGCGCGTCAGCCAAGCTATTATAGCAGTCTTTTCCCGTTTTGTAAAGTGTAAAATGATAAATTTCCAAAACAGTTGTTTTCTTACAAAATATGTGTTATAATTACTAAAAATCAGTCCGTTTTTAAGGAGGCACTTACTATGGCAGCCAGTCACAATTTCCGTTCCGCCCTCAACGGTTTTAACCGGGAGGATGTGGTCCACTATATCGAGTTTATCAACAACCGCAACAAAACCCAGTTGGAGCAGATGCAAAATCAGCTTCGCGCTGCCCAGAGCCGGGAACAGGAACTGCTCGCCCGGGCAGACGAAGCCCAGACTCGTGTACGGGAACTGGAAGCAAAACTCCAAAGCGTTACTGCGGGGGAACCTGTCAGCGCCACCGAGGAAGAGCTGGAAGCTTACCGCCGGGCTGAGCAGGCAGAGCGTCTTGCCAAAGAGCGGGCGCAGCAGATCTACGATCAGGCAAACGCCGTACTGACCGGCGCCGCTGCCGATGCCACCGCTGTGGCCGACGAAATTGCCGAACTGACTGACAAGCTGACCGAGCTTCTCGGCCAGTATCGTCTGTCCGCCCAAAATGCCCGTGACACCTTCAAAAACGCCGCAGACAGTCTGCAAAATACAGAAAAATAAGGAGAAATGGCAAAGTCCGCCGGGCTTTGCCATTTTTAGACAACTATGATTGAACGCGCACCCGAATATTATCACAAATTTACCTGCATCGCCTCCGCCTGCCCTGATAGCTGCTGTCAGGAGTGGGAGGTCGACCTGGACCCCGCCACCGCGGAAATGTACCAAAAGCTTCCCGGTGACTTAGGCGATGCCTTGCGGAGCAAGATGCGCACCGAGGACGGCACCGTATATCTCACCGTTACCGACCGCCGATGCCCGATGTGGCGGCAAGATGGACTGTGCGAAATTCAATGTCAGCTCGGACACGAAGCCCTCAGCCACACCTGCCGGGAGTTCCCCCGACTGTGCCACGACTATGGGGATTTTATCGAACGGGGCTTAGAGCTCTCCTGTCCGGCTGCCGCCGTGCTGATCCTCTCCCCTGAACACCAAACCGTTCTCACCAAAACCTCCCCCAGTGGCGAGGAAGGCGACTACGACCGGGAGGCAATGGAGATTTTGCTAAAGAGCCGCGAGATTCTTCTGTCCTTTTGGGAAGCAACGCCCTACCCTACGCCCAAGATGCTGGCCATCACCCTCCTCTATGCGCACGAAGTCCAGTCTTGGCTGGATGGCGGTGACGAATCCAATTTTGACCCAGAGGCTCTTTGGAAGACTGCAAATAAACTGGCTTTATCGGGCGATATTGGTGCAATAACTGCCTTTTTTCAGGGGTTAGATATTCTCACTCCACGGTGGCAAGCGCGGCTGAATTCCCCTTCCCCCGCCCTATGGCCCGAGGAAATGCCCCTTTTTGTGCGTTATGCTTTGCAACGCTATTACCTACAAACGGTGTCGGACTATGACCTTATCTGCCGAGTCAAGTGGATTATTGTCGCCTGTCTGCTGCTCCAACATCTTGGCGGTGACTTTATTGAGACTGCGCAACTCTTTTCCAAGGAGATCGAAAACAGCACCGACAATATGGAGGCCCTCTTTGACGGTGCTTACACCACCCCGGCCTTTACAGATCGCGCGCTTTTGGGGCTTTTGACTGGAAAATGAAATAATTTCCCCGTACCTCTTGACAAAAACCGCTTCCCTTGCTATAATATCCAAGCTGTCACCGCGCGTCAAAATATGGGGGTATAGCTCAGCTGGGAGAGCGCTTGAATGGCATTCAAGAGGTCAGCGGTTCGATCCCGCTTATCTCCACCAAAAAGGCCTGATTTCGAAAGAAATCGGGTCTTTTTCTTTGCCTTTTCCCCGCAAAACCGGCATTTTCCGAACCAGTGCAGACGTCGGACATTTTGCGCCCCTTTCCGCCCACAACAGCGCCCACAACGGCAATGTCCTCAAACGGCATATAATAGACGCATTAGACTTTTTCTGGTTTTGACGCGATTGCGTCACTCAACTTTTGAACCGCAGCTTGTCGGATCGGTTCTTGGACATGCAAATAATGTCTTGTCATATCCAAATCGGCGTGGCCGACAATGCTCTTGATGGTCTCCATATCAATACCCAAGGCCTGCATCTGACTGACATAAGTGTGTCGGCAAGAATGCGGCGTCAAATATCGAACGCCCTCAATCTTCTCTATTTCTGCTCTGTATAGCTTGCGGAAATGAGATGGGTTGATGGGCTTTTTTATTTTGTCCGATTCCCAAATATAAAGTTCCGCTCCGTTTCGCAGGAATAGTGCATAAGGGCGAAGTACTGGAGGCACCGGAATGTCTCTGTAGCTATCTCTGGACTTTGGAGTACCAACCACTGCAGTTCCCTTGACCATGTTAATTGCCTGGCAGACGTGAATAACCGATCCGTCCTCTTCTATGTGCTTGGGCTCAAGTGCGAGGATTTCCTGGCACCGCATTCCCGTACCCAGCATCAGCCGTATGCTTGCGCCGATCTTGTTGTCCGGAAGGTTTGCCATCAGCAACTTCACTTCCTCGGCCGTAAAGCAATCACGCTCTGTGATGGGATCCAGGTTACGCATCTTGTCCGCAAATCGCACCGGGTTCTTATGGATCAAATCATTGGCCTCCGCCTTGTGGAAGATTTGGTATAGCATGCCTCTGCACTGTGTAAGCCGGGATCTCGATCCTCCCTCTTGCTTCAGCTGCTTCAAGAATTCTTCCACATCAAAGGCCTTGATCGAATCAAGCCTCCGGTCGCCAAAGTAATCCACCAGCACCCTTAGGGTGTAGCGATAACTGCTTTGGGTCGTTGCTGTAACATTGTCCTTGTGGTGGCTAAACCATACTTCTGCCCACTCACCAAAGAAGTAATCCGTGTCCCACATCGTTCCGGCCGCTTGTTCTTGTTTCCAGGCTTTCACATTTTCTTTGAGTTCGCGTTGGGTTCTACCATATAGGTATTTGTACACGGGATGGCCATCGCCGCGTCTGCCGGTCATTATCCGGTATTCCCAACGACCATCCGGTTTTTGGCGAATTGTACCTTCGCCATCTCTGCGTTTTTCTTTTTTCAACTGTGTCTCCTTTCCGATACCACAGCGTCCCGCATCCGCATATTACCATACTATATTGATATAGTGAAGTTATATTTCGACGAATTTATCCCTTTGTTATGCGTTCTATAAAAAGTGTAGAAAAACGCTTTTATCTGTGATATAATTAGTAATCATCACATAAAATGGAGGGTTCAGTATGAATGCGTTAAAAATACGAGAAGAACTAGATGCCCTAATTCGAGACACTACTACGTATGACAAGAACGCCATTCCTTCAAAACTATTGAACGATTTGAACCGGTGGCGCTGGGGCAGTTATGGATGGGTTTCTCCTGCAAGCCTGATGTTCACAGCGGCTTGGCGCAAGTACTATTATCCTAAAGTCGACTGCTGTATGATTTGGGCATCGGATGAGAATAATCACCCAATTCCCGGCGGTTATAGCATTAGATCTGAGGATGAGGGAATCAGCATCCCCCTCCTTGCCAAGTATGATCTCTGTGAAGGATTTTGTTCGCCCAATTCCGGTATGCAGGGCAGCAGAGCAATTGAAAAAATGCGCTCCTTAAAAAGGTTGAACCGGAATTTCGATACTGCACAACGCACATTGTTTGATCTAAAGCTTTTTGCGTCAATCCTCAACCAAATAAATGAGCTTGAACACGCACAATTACTCGAGCTTATCAAATTCTTCATCTGCACTTCCAAAGACATCCGTACCAAACGAAATGCCACTAATGCCACTTTGCGGGCCAAAGTCACGGCTTCATTTGATCTGCTTGGCTTTCTTTCTGCAATTCCCGATCCAGAATTCACCAAGTGCGTCACAGCTGCATGCTTAGGTGCTATATATCAAAATAACGGTCTCATCGTCACTGGCGTTGATGATTTCAAAACTGCAGCTGATGCCCGTGCGAAGAAGCCCGGTGATGTCACTTTGGAAAAAGATAATGTTCCGGTAGTGGCTGTTGAAGTTAAAGATAAAACGCAGCACATTGATTGGAACAACATCGAGAGAGCTAAACGTATAATCAATCAGCATACGCAGTTAAGCACCTTTTTATTTGTGTTGGAAAACCGTGACGCTGCAACAAACACACTAATTAATGAGATGGTTACATCTGATCAACTTAAAACTTCCGACGGTAAAATTATATCGATAATGTCGTTGCATGCGCTATACCGCCTGGCCGCTAGTGTCGTTACAGAAAACGATTTGATCAATTTGACTGGTCAGTATTTATCCATCGCACCTGCTGTCAAACCCGAAACAAAAGCTGCCTGGATCAAAGCAATCAAGGCATAAATTAAAGGAGCTACGGAAAATAATCCGCAGCTCCTTTTTGTTTAGTCCCATTCGGTAGCATCTTTCCAGTCACTTGGCAAAGTAAATGGATAACATATTCTAAAATGTCCGTGAGGAACTGTTCTGTTGGTGGAGTTGGTCCTTACATCAAACCCATAACCACGCATACTGGCAAAGTATTCTTCGAAATTGGGAATCGCCAGGGGGTACTCTTCGAATTTTAGAATTTTAGTCCGATATTTTTCTTGCAATGCAATTTCTTGGAACTGGACTGACTCCAGCGATTTGTCGCCAAAAAAGCTTATAATGAATTTGGGATATGGCTCTGTAAAATGTCCATAGAGAGGCATGAGCGAATCATATGTTGTATACTCACTGACCGCCCTATGTATCTCGTTCCATAGCAACGTAATAATACTGTTGTCTAAATTATTTGAATAGGCTTCTACAACAACTCTTTTCAAAACATTCGTTACGCCACCAAAAAATTGCAAGTCTATTCCAGCTTTTGGCTGATCTACATCATGATCTACCGAAACATACAGCTCTCCACTTTTGAAGTCCCAATTAATTGAGTGGCCTTTGAACATACGATGTTTATGTTCCTCAGGAAAATCCACACTTGAAGGGCAGTCAAAAATAGAAAGTTGTGCAATATCATCAACCTTCCGTACGCACTTCTTTTCTCGCGTTTTCTTTGCTCGCGTTCCCTTCAACTTATCGAAGCTAAGTGCCTCGTCAGATTCAATTAATGGAGTCTCGAAATCCTGTATGCCTTCAAGCTGATAACGTAACGCTTTACCAATTTGGTAAGCAACTGGCGGACAAACTGAATTTCCTACTTGCTTAACTCCTTCGCTATACTTTTGAGGAATTAGATAGTCTCCAGGAAAACCTTGCATCCGCTTCAGTTCATCTACTGTACACTTGCGATTATGCCAATGGAACGGACCATCGTATTTACCTTGATATGCTATAATTGTTTTGCAGATATCGTCTGGGTCCATTTTATATAAGAAATTAGAAAACTTCGAACGCCAAGCAAACAGTGGCTGCGGATGACCCATTTCCTCTGTGTAATAACGATAGTTTTCACCCGGAGGGATGTCGTTAAGCAAATGGCCATATTTTCCGCCATACGGAGGAACAACCTCGTTTTCGTCAGTAATATCAGCAATTACCTGTCTGACAGTAACATACGGTGTTTTGTTGGGCGAATCAGGACCATGAGTTGGACGCGGAAATTTAAACTCAATATTTATATCATTGCGGATTCCTACTAAAAAAACTCTTTCTCTCTGTTGTGGAACGCCAAAGTCTGCCGCATTTAGAACACGCCAGTATAATCTGTAGCCAACTTCTTCAAACGATGCACAGATAATCTTAAAGTCCTGTCCTTGCTTGGACGAAAGGATACCTCTTACATTCTCAAAAACAAATGCTTTCGGTTGGAAATGTTTTACGTACTGACAGTAATACCAAAACAGTGTACCTCTAGTGTCACTTGTCCCAGCCACGCCACCTGCACGTCTTCCCGCTGCAGAGAAACTCTGACAAGGAGGACCGCCCACGATGTAGTCAACTTCCTCGGACGAAAAGTCCGCGGGTGCTGTCTTCATAATATCGAGGGGCTTAATGTCGTCCTCAAGTGCGCCTGTGAATTGTTGATTTGCGTTGAGTGTCTTACAGCAGTTTTCGTCCCACTCCAATGTGTTGGTAAACCTGAACCCAAGTGGTGCCATTCCAACCTCAAATCCGCCAATACCAGCAAACAAGCTGAGGCACTTTACAGGTTTTATATCTTTCTTCATGTAACTTACCCTCTCAAACAGCGGTATCTTGACTGAAAGTATACCATAAAAAGTATAATCTATCAACTAAAAATACCGGAGTTCATATAAATTTCAACATATTTCCGCGTGTGTTTAAATACGCATATTCTAATGTTAGCACTATATATGTCCAACAAAACGGCCAGAATAACTGTATTTGGGGGAATGGTTAATTTTTTGTTTTGTTTTTGTATAATTATCAGTTTTTGTTGAAGATTATAGAATATTCTGGTATAATAATGTAATTCCTTTAACACACTATTCCATACACTGGTCGTATCACAAAATAGAGGTGCTTATATGAGGACAGTTATTGAGCGAGTTTTATCTGATTATGCTAAAGCCAGGCAGGAACCTTTTGCCGGGCATCCAATTGGTGCGTTTTTTCGGGATGAGATCCCACAAAGGATTTATGCTACTGGCCTGGTAAATTCAACGACGCACCTTGTTACAGGTAGTATTGGTCAAGGTAACTGGGTGGAATCTGCCTGGTTTGCAATATTTGATAGAAGTATTACAACTAGTGCCAGAAAAGGTGTGTATATCGTTTACTTGCTCTCAAAAGACGGCTCTAGGCTGTACCTTACTTTTAACCAGGGCTGTGCAAGCATTCGTGAGTCACACTCTAAAACTGAAACCATTCGCATAATGCGGGAAAAAGCGGCTGAACTTGTAGGTAAAATCGATTTTCGCGGCTTTAAATCAGATGAGAATATCAGCTTGGGTGTCAATTTGACGGAGCGGGCAGAACTGTATCAAAAGGGTACCATTTTCTATACCGAGTATGTTAGAGGAAATGTTCCGAGTGAAGATGTTCTGCGAAAAGATTTAGCCAATATGATGGCGATTTATTCCGACTATATTGCACTTTCTCAAAAGAGTAACGATGGCTGGTGGCCTTCTAAGGAAGAATATGATCTTCAGTTGAGCAAAGCAGACTGGAGTAGATATATTACTGAGATAGAGTTACCCAATCACCCCTCCCCTATGAAAATGCTAAAAGGTATGATGGAGCTTGGTGGTCAGGCCAGCTGTAAGCAGCTTTCTGATACATACGGCGGTCACCCCTCTGTGTACGCAGGCTGCGCTATGAATCTTGGTCGCAGAGTGAAGAAGCATTTCAACTTGCCTGCTTGTATGGATGGCGATCAGGAACGCTACTTTCCGTTCCCCTTCCTTGGAAAGTATCAGGGCAGTAGCCAAGATAATTACATCTATAAGATCCGCCCCGAACTGTTGGCGGCATTAAACGAAATTGATTTGTCCGGTATTAGTCCTTATTACGAATCTGAGCATAAAGTCGGGCAATTTGATTCTTGGGAAATCATTGATGAAAACACTGCTATCAAGCATTGTGCCAAGTCTTTCTTTGACTACCGCGGCTCCGGCGTTCCCAAGGGTATCTGCTGGTTCTTCGGAGCTGACGATATGGAAATCAGTGAAACCAAGATCATCAAACTGATTTACAACGGCGTGCAATACCAAGGCAGTATAAAGAACGAGTCCAGTGATCGTCGCCGAGTTCGCATTTTCTGGAACCCTGAACTGGGCAACCTATTTAACGGTTACAATGTTCCGGATGCAAAGGCAACATTTAAGAAAATCGCAGACGATACCTATGAAGTATCCATTGAAGGTGGTGAGAAAGAAATGACAATCAAAGATAAGATTACAGCTATCAAAACTTATATTGCAGCCAGGGGCTTTAACTACGAAGGCGACTTGATTGAGAATTTCTATCTCAGCCTTAAGTCCAAGCCTTTCGTTATCCTTGCAGGCACCTCCGGTACCGGTAAGACTCGCTTGGTTAAACTGTTTGCTGAGGCAATTGGTGCCAAGATGCAACTGGTACCAGTACGCCCTGACTGGTCGGATTCCTCCGATCTGTTTGGTCACAACGATCTTTCCGGACAGTTCCACCCCGGTGCCATTATTGATTTTGTGAAGCAGGCCGAGTGGGATAAAGACACCCCCTATTTCCTCTGCTTGGACGAAATGAACCTCGCCCGTGTGGAATACTATCTCAGCGATTTCCTGTCTATTATCGAGACTCGCGATCGCAAGGATAATGGTGCCATTGAAACAGATGCGCTTGTGGATGCATCCTACTTCCAATCACAATCTGCACGCGAAAAATACGGCCGGGTTTATCTCCCCGAAAACCTGTATATCATCGGTACAGTTAATATGGATGAAACTACCTTCCCCTTCAGCAAGAAGGTTCTGGATCGTGCCAATACCATTGAATTCTCCTTTGTGAATCTGATGGCCAGAGCAACTGCCGGTGGACAAGCTGTCGCACAGAAGCTGGACAACAGTTTCTTGAAAACAGACTATCTGTATCTGCAGAATTGTGACGATGAGGATTTGATCGACACGATTTGCTTCAACCTGGAAGAGTTAAACCAGATTCTTGTGAAAGCAAATCTGCATGTGGGCTACCGTGTCCGTGATGAGATTTCCTTCTATATGATGAATAATAAGAAGGCCAAGCTTCTTGAGGAAGATGCAGCGTTCGACCACGAAATCATGCAGAAGATTCTTCCCCGTGTCCAAGGCAGCAACGCAGCCATAAAGGATGTGCTGTCCGAACTGTTCGTCAAGTGTGCCGGCGACTATACTGGTTTTGCCGGTGCTGCCGCATACGAGCAGATGAGCGCTTACTTAGATTCCAAGTCCTGTAAATATCCCAACAGTGCAAAGAAAATTGCCTTTATGATGAGGAGATACGAAGAAGATGGATTCACTTCCTACTGGCTCTGATAAGTTATTAGAGATTCAATCAGGAAATATCTACGTCGTTATTAAAAGCAAAAATCCCCACCCGAACCTGACAAATACGAGCATTCTGCAGCAACCCTCTGAATTGAGGGTAACCGGAGTGAATGTAAACAGTGTCAAGATATTCGGCGAGGAAAAAATTGCGGCTGGTAACGGCGCAATTGGTGCGTCCTTTTACAATATTCACACATCTCCGCTGTTCTTTGAACAGACAGATTATGAGGTGATTGTTAGGAGTACAGATGGAAAATCCGTATCCCTGTGGCATGAGAATTATAGCGTCCGGGACAAGATTAGTACCGTTACCGATTCTGACGATTTAATTAGCGGTATTGTCAATTTCGGTAACAGCGCAGGTTTCTCCGATTTCGAGATTACCTATGACGGAAAGAAAAGTCTGGTTGTCCGTATCGAGGTTTTCCCCTCTAAGATTTCCTATAAAGAGGATTACCAGGATATGCTGCAAGATATCTCCAACGAGATCTCTGGTGCAGTTCTGGACTTCATGCGTAACACCTATCAGGAATTCTCCATCGGCGGTACACAAAACACTGTGCCTGCGTTGTTCTTTGAAATCATAAAAAGAATCTTCGATAAGTTCCAAAATGCCGCCAATACGATTATCTCTTCTCCTCATCACAAGTTGTATGTGGAGCATCCCATTGTGCCTGCACACAAGGTCAAGAAAACTGATAACCACACTATTAAATGGTTGCAGAAGCACCCTCAGTATGTTGTGCCTATGTTAGCAGGCTACTCTGCCACCAAGGCGCCGACTGTTAAAAAGCAGATTACATACAACACCATTGAAAATCAGTTCACCAAGTTTATTCTGAAATCCACAGTTAAGAAACTGAAGGATTTCCGGGATCGCTATACTCGTTCTACCCGGAAACCGGAACCCGCCGTGCTTGACAGTGTTGACTCTATGACAGCTACGCTGAATAAGTTCATCAACGGCTCCTTCCTGCGAGAGGTGGACGACTATAAGGCCACCCAGAGTATGTCCCTGGTCTTTGAGATGGCACCCGGCTACCGGGAACTGTATAAGTACTATTTGATGATGCAGCGTGGTTTGTCCGTCCACGGCGATGTGTTCAGAATGTCTCTGAAAGATACCGCCCAGCTCTACGAGTATTGGTGCTTCATTAAGTTGGTTACACTTATGAAACGGAACTATCGCTTGGCATCTTCGGATGTTATCAAGGTTGATAATACTGGTGTAACAATCAGCCTGGTGAAGGGCAAAAAGTCTGACGTTAAATTCATCAATCCCCGTACCGGTGAGATGATCACACTGGCATATAACCCCGGTGAGCAGAACACACAGACGGTCAATCAAAAGCCGGATAACGTTCTTACGCTGGAGAAGAAAGGAACAGATGTTCCTTATATGTATGTTTTCGATGCCAAATATCGTATTGAAAACAACCCGTCTGACCCCTTCTATCCGGATAATAAACCCGGTCCTAAGGTGGACGATATTAACACCATGCACCGCTATCGTGACTCTATTGTTTACGAGAACACGGAGTCTTCTCGCTTTATGTTTGAGAAGAAGATGTTTGGTGCATATGTGCTATTCCCCTATAATGATCCAGACGGCGAATACAAGGACCATCGTTTCTACCGGAGTATTGAAACTGTTAACATTGGTGGTCTGCCATTCCTGCCTGGCACAACTGAGCTGCTTGAGAGTTTCTTGGCAGAGCTGGTTGCTGATTCTTCTGAATCTGCTTTTGAGCGAGCTTCGCTGCCTCGTGGTATTGAAGAAAAGCTGGCCAAGGTTGATTGGTCTGTTAAGGATGTCATGGTGGGTACAGTTCGTACAGCAGAACAACTTCAGTTCAATCTGGACAAAAACGGCTATTATGCACCTGCTAAGTATATTAATGACAAACAACTGCCCATTAGATATATCGCCTTACACGAACAAGGTATCGGCGGTGAATCTTGCATCAAACGATATGGTGAGGTACTAACAACCCGACCGCTCAAGCGCAGAACCATTCCGGTTACAATGCGCCCCGGTGCCGATCCAGAAGAGATTTACTACTATTTTACGGTACGGGAATGGATTGATTTGCCCAAGGCAATTGAGATTAAGGATAGCTTTAGAGGCAAGCCTCGGTTTACAAACAAGTTCCTGCTTGACCACTGCACCCAGTCGTATCAGTTGTTTGCGATTTCTTCCGAAGAAGAATATCGCTTGATGGTAGAAATCAACAAGGCATTCGATAACCTCGCTACCACTACTGCTGATAACAGCACGGCGGTATATCGTGTCAACGATTCGCATTCTGTTATTTTGGCAGACGGTTACTTTACCATCATAAATGATAATGGTGATATCCTCGACAAGATATCGGTAAGCAGTTTTGCAAAGGGTCCGCGTGCTGGGTTCAAAAAAATCAAAAAAGCTGTAGAGGATTAAAACACTGAACAAAAATACATCAACGGCAATAACTCAAATAAAATACAAAAAATATTTGACAAAAGCTGAGGCCCTATGTGACTACATAGGGCCTCACACACTATACGCCAACAGGCTCTTCAGAATGTTCACCTACAGAGACTGCAAAACCTTCCAAATCCTTTTCGATTCGCATCAATTGTTGGCGTATTTCTTCAATATTTTCCTCATTAAAGTGTAGAACCTCATCTTTTTTTGTAAGAACAAGCTCTCCCTCTTTTAAATGAATTGGATTATGTGCGAAATCATTTCTTAAAGAGAAAATGGCCGTTAAATCATCGTACGTCGGCAATACAATTAAACCTTTTTCAATGATAATTTTGAGAATCAGTTCTTTTACCGCCCAGTTAAAGCCGATGGGATCTTTCAATATCTTGGGTACGGGGTCGGGTTCCTTATCGACGCTTGCCCATTTGCCTTTTGTGCTTCTACACACATTTTCACCTTTGACATGAAGAGCAGATTTTATTTCGGCCAAACAGGATTCATAGTGTGTGTTGATTATTTCGCTGACAGCATGTTCAAATTTGCTAGCCTTCGACAAAACAATCCCTCGAATCGAATGAACGTTATACCAAGACTTAATAATCTTGTTAACCACATATTGAATCTTCCCAACAAAATCATCACCCAGAGGAACTATGTATACACCATCAAAATACTCCATGGCGTTAGGAGAGTCAAAGCTTGCTTTGACTGTACCAATAAATTCGCTATTCAGGCTAGAATAGAAAACAATATCGCTATAAATCTCGTTTTCTTTGCGAATTTCCTGAATGATATTGCTTCCTAATACATCATTTTTCAAATTATAGTCAATCAGAAAGAGGTCAACATCTCGTGCGCGTAGTTTTTTATAAAGTGTACCATCCGGAGACTTAAGACTACTTTCCGAAATATCACTTACAAGATCTATATCAGGTTCAAAGCCAAATGCCTCTATAACACTTCTTACTTGTTTTACTTCACGCCCACATTTTTTAGGCTGGTCATCTATCCATAGAACTCTAAACTTGCTCATCTTAAAGCATGACTCTGATGGTCAATCCCCTTTCTCTATTTTGGATCGCATAAATGTTACCACCTAGCCCCTCCACAATTTCTTTCATGTGGAAGCAACCTATACCAAAACCGCCTATCGTTGTGGTTTCGCCCAGCTTAAAAATATCCTCCGGCGAACCTTTGTACTTGGGATCCAACCCTTTTCCGTTGTCAATAAAATCTATTCGAAGTTTTCCTTTTTCGTTGTGCGCTGAAATAGTTAACTCTGTTGCACCAGCCTTAATGGCGTTGCTAATAGTGTTCTCTACAAACATAATTATTTCCGGAAAATCAAATTCACGCTCATATTTTGCGGAAATATCAAAGATATATTGAAGTTTTGCATTTCCTTTATTCTCGATATACTGCTTGATGAACTCCACAAGATCTACTGTCAATTCCGGCGAGGTCATGGAAAAATTAACTGCATCTAAGAATGAGGGTAGGCGCTCGATTTTCTCCGCATATCTATCAATTTCCATCATATGCCGCAATACGTCTTGATAATCTATTTCTGCACCATCATAGAAATCCATAGTTGTGCCACGTATTTCTTTAGCAAAATTGACAGCCAGATGAACTCCATGCTTGTAGCGTTCACCGTCAGATACAAAGTGATTCTCCAAGACGAATAACCGTTTGCGATCTTTTTCACTTTCCGCCTTTGCTTCGTCTCTTTCTGTCTCCGCCTTTTTTCGAGCTGCCTCCTCTTGCTTGCGCGCTTCTTCTTCTTTTTGCGCTTTTTCCTCTGCCTCACGTTTTTTTCGTTCAGCTTCTTCTTGTTCCTGTTTTTCTAAAGCTCGAATCTCGCTATTAACTTGATTACCGATGGCGGTACGTTCATCAATCAGTGCACGCACAATCTTTTTTGAAATGTCTATTAACAGCTGAATTCTGGGATCTGTCAGGTTATAGCCTTCACGTCCGGAAGTTGAGGCATCTTCAAACATATCCTCATCCAGAATATCAAAAGAGATCTCACCCTCGATGTATGTAGCCAAAGCCTGAGAAGATTTGATATAGTTCATCAAATTATCAACCGCCAATTTGCCTCTAACATACAATCTTAACGCATTAGCTCTTGCTTTCTTATATCCAGGAACACTTCTTTCAAGCACATCGTTCCTTAAAGAAGCGTGTATGCCGATCCATCCCGTCATCTCATACTGAACGTTTCTTTCTGCTCCGTGAGTATCAACAAGTGGTATTGTTCCAATACACCCAAACTTGTTTGGGTCAAGGATCTGCGTTTTCCGTGGAAAATCTGCCTCTTCGCGAGTACTGGGACTAGTAACATATACAGATGGCAATATTTTTTTGTCATACCCTAAGCCGGTATTATCAAATATTGCATACATCGTTTTAAATTGATTGTTCTTGCTTATGGGGGTAAATACAATACTATCTTCCTGCGTCTGTAGCACGCATACACTTATACAACAATCTATCACCGTACCAAGATAATAGTCCGCTAAGCTAAGCGGTAGTAGCTTTAAACGCTCAGGTCCTACTTTTCGAAGATCGACATCAGACAAGTGAATCATTGTACCTTGATCTTGGGCATTCCATGCATCAAACGAAATTAACTTGTTGGTATCATACTCCTCCCGTAACATTTCAGGAATGTCGTCATCATCGTATTGTGTGGTATCAACTTTCCATGCACTCTCCCCAGAGCCGTTCTTTGTATACAAAAAATATTTTGGAGAAAGATACAGAGCTGCCAACTTACCAATACCTTTTCGTCCCAATGTCTTGCCAAGAATATTGTCGCCACTATTACGCTTATTCCGGCCAATTAAAGTATACTTATCCCTCAAATCTTCATAGGACATACCTTGACCGTCATCAAAAATCTCAACTACCGCGTGAGCCTTATCTCTAATATCAACCAAGACATGTACATTTTTTGCTTTTGCATCTATTCCGTTTGCGACGATTTCTGAAACTGCAGTCCAGGGACTCGCATATAGGTTTTTACCTAATAATTTCATGGCATAATATGTAAAGTTAAATGGTATCTTATTGCTAATTTGATTAGTTGCCACAATTTTGCCCCCTTTATCGTTTTTATATCATACCGTTTCTTACCAAAAGTCCTAAATTATATAATATTTTACCACGAATATGTGTTTTCTGCAACATAAAATATGGTGTCCTATCTATCCGTTGACGTCAATAAGTTGACGTCTGCAAAAAAATATGCTATAATTCTAACGACGTCAATAAATTGACGTCATATTACAGAAAGCGTGGTGATGGAATGCCTATTGTTGATTTGTTTTGCGGATGTGGAGGATTATCCAAAGGTTTTGAATTGGCCGGTTTTGATATTGTTGCAGCATTTGACAGTTGGCAATCTGCCCTAACGTGTTACAATGCAAACTTTGAACACAATGCGCATTTTCTCGATTTAAACGATGTTGCGGGATCTGTTGCAGCTATCAGACCATATGCACCCACTATAATTATTGGTGGACCGCCCTGCCAGGAGTTTTCTAATGCCGGCAAACGCAAAGAAGGACCACTTGCCGACCTCACTTACAAATACGCCCAAATTGTCACCACAATTCGCCCACACTATTTTGTAATGGAAAACGTTCCGCGGGCAAAAGAGAGTCTGGCGTATTCGCGAGCTCGCACGCTATATAAAAATAGCAATTACGGACTTACTGAAGTTATACTTGATGCTAGTAGATGTGGGGTGCCACAACACAGAAATAGATTTTTTTGCATAGGAGCACTGAATGCGCCGGATGGTTTTTTAACAGAAGACATCTTTAACCACTATATTGGTGAGGAAATTACAGTTGCAGACTATTTCGCCAATAACAATATTGAACTTGATAGAACTGCATACTACCGGCACCCTACCACATATAGCCGCAGAGCTATTTTTGCAACAAATGAAGTTGCACCCACGGTTAGGGGCGTGAATCGACCGAAACCATCTACTTATTCTCACCATAGCAAAGATGCCGTTCCTGCAGACCAGATGGAAGGAATAACACAGTTAACGCTCCGCCAACGAGCAACAATTCAGACGTTCCCTCAAAACTATCAATTTGAAAACCTTCAAATTTCTCGCTGTGACTTAGAACAAATGGTAGGCAATGCCGTACCGGTAGAACTGGCACACTTTGTTGGAGATAGACTTCAAAACTACATACAAGCTATTGATGGAGGTGCTATTGTGAACGAGGCACAGGCTTTTTCTGAATGGTTGCGAACTCAAAAGGGATACTCAGACCGAAGCATCAGTGATGTTTTTTCTCGCCTGAACCGCGCACGAAATCTTTTGCCCGACCACGAAATTAACCAGTACTTAATTACAGATCTGGAGCAACTTGAAGAATTCAACAACCTAACTGTGGCTGTGAAGTCTCAAATACGCAAAGCTATAAAGCTAAAACTAGCATACTTGCATAGCCTTACACCGGGCAATCAATAGTGAAATAAGTTAAAGCCAGATGCACGTCACTGCATCTGGCTTTGTGTATCTCAATTATTATTTTTGCTAGTTTCTTTATAGTGGAATATCAACTTTTGATACTAATAGTAACGCTAATTTCTTTTCCCCAAATATCTTCTGAATCTATATGTAACGCATTATTGTAGAACCGAAAAAGGCTATTGCTTGAAAGAAAATCTGTTGGGTAGTCTTTTCCACATACGTTATTCCACTCAACAATTACCTTGGCCGAGGCTCCGGATACCTGCGCAAACACAAACAATACAGGTGGGTAAGCTTCGGGTTTTTCAGATGTTTTTACAAATGCTTCATGCCGCCCTTCGTTACTTTTATTAATTGCAATATATTCCTTAACAGCTGCAATGGATTCTTGTTTTTGTTTATCTGTTAACTTCATTATCATACACCGCGCCTTCCTTAAAAAGATCGCATACATAATATCATAATTGAGAATTCTTAGCAACTGCCAACTCAATCAAATACTTTCTGTGTGCTTTTGCCTTTTTTGCAAATTGTGCGGCACCGCCCCAGGAGCGGGTGATATAGGTGACCACATATTCGGATTTCCGGAGCATCCAGTTGTTGCGCCAGGAGATAGCATAGTGCGGATGGACAGACTCAATTCCCTCCGGGAGCATAGTGTCGGAATAGTCATCGTATTCGGCCTTCTTTCCGGGCATATAGGCCAGCACAACCGCATAGTTGATCTGCGAGTATTCTTGTTTTAATCTCTTTAGTTCGCTATGCACATACGCATCAAATTGACCCTGGTGGCCTACATAGAACATATCCACATCGTGGTTCGTTATCAGATCTATAAGCACCTCTCTTAGCTTTGGTTTGATTGAATCCGGGCAATCCCGGTGACCGAAAAACGTACAATTCGACATAATCTCACCTTCCAACGCAAAAATTGACCAGTATCACGGACAATATTTTGCATCAGTATAGCATACCATATTGGTAGTTTGCAACCAATACTGGTCAAGAATGCTATATGAGGTGTGGATTATGGAACAGAAAATTCGCAGAGATCGCAATATGGGTGATAACCTCCGGCGCCTGCGTGGCGATGCCGGTTTGTCACAGGAGAAGCTTTGTGCTGAGCTGCAGCGCCGTGGCTGCGACATTGGCCGGACAACCTATGCCAAATATGAGGCTGGCGAACTGAACATCCGTGCAAGCGTTATCATTGAACTGCGCAAGATCTATAAGTGTTCCTACGACGAGTTCTTTGCCGGGT
Organism: Faecousia sp.; assembly: GCA_045654085.1. Classification (GTDB taxonomy): domain Bacteria; phylum Bacillota; class Clostridia; order Oscillospirales; family Oscillospiraceae; genus Faecousia. The sequence goes on from JAZOMT010000032.1 coordinate 33,545, forward strand.
TAGGGCAAGACCAATAAACAGTTAAAGAGCAGTCCTCTACGGGCTGCTCTACTTTTGTGTAAACCACAATATATTGTGGTTCGTGGGGTTGTTAAAAAATATATGTTGAAATTACAGTTGCACATATCGAACAGATGTGCTATAATGTCAGATGATCCAGACAAAAGAACACAGCACCACGGGTACCAGCCGTAGTGCTGTACAGCGTGTCAACACAGCGACCTCAGCTTGGGGCTAAAACCGCAGTGTCCTCCTTTCGACACACGCCCATTGTACCATCACTCTAAGCTGAACGCAATATGGAAAATTGCACAAAAGCAATAACCCACCCACGCCGCGTTCTTCTGTTTGTTTATCATATACCTTCACTAAAATTCCGACGAAAGGTGGTGAGATTATGGGAAAGAATCAGCATGTCACCAGGCACTCCCAGGGCGGTTGGCAGGTTAAGGGCGAAGGTAATTCCAGAGCTACAATTAGAACCTCTACGCAGAGAGAGGCTATTAACGCAGCACGATCTATTGCCATCAACCAACGTTCTGAGGTAGTTATCCACGGAACCGATGGACGGATCCGTGCCAAGGACTCCTATGGCAACGATCCTTGTCCGCCTAAAGGCTAAAAAGTAATCCGCATATGCCGTGGCTGGTACACACGGCATATGTTTTTTATTATGAATCACAGCAAGCCAGGAGGTGGCTTAATATGAAAATTGGAAGAAATGATCCCTGCCCTTGTCACAGTCGCAAAAAATACAAGAAATGTTGTATGCGCAAAACTGAAGGTCAACGCTTGGCCGAAGCACTCGCAGAGACTTCTTCTGTTGTCCGGAAGAAAGGTCATATAAAGCAATGTCTACATCCAAATAAAGATGAATGTACCGAGACAATCATCAAATCTCACGCAATTCAGAATAATCGGATTTTGAATCGCATTGCAGAAGACGGTTGCTTAATTACACTCGACGGAATCTCAAATTTAATGTTTCAAGACGCTCAAAGTAAAGGGCGAAAAATAACCACTATGTTCACCGGTTTCTGTTCGCATCATGACAAAGTGCTATTTCAAGAAATCGAAGATAAAGAATTCTCTGCAACGCCAAAGCAAATCTTCTTGTTAACTTACAGAACTATGGCATGGCACTATCACAAAAAGCAAGAACAGGCTATGCAAAACCAATTGCTGCGGCAAATGATGACCGAAAAAGGCTTTCCGCCCACACGATCTGAGGAAGATAGCCTTTTACTTGAGGGATTAAGACTTGGGCTATCTGATAACGAAACAAAGAAAAACGAGTTTGACCAAGCTCTACTGACCTGCAACTACGAAATAGTAGATTTCCTTGTTTGGGAGATACCATACGAGGTTCGGTTCGCTGTTTCTATGCAGTATGAGCCCTCTTTTGATCTTGAAGGTAAACAAATTGGCAACTACGAAGATCAATCACAATACTTAAGAAGCATCTATTTAAACATCTTCCCCTTAGAAGGCAAGTCCTTTTGCATATGGTCATGGCTTTCCGCAGATAACGAAATGGCCGCTTTTGCAAAACAATTTATGGCCTTAGAAACAAAGGATCGTGAAAATTTCTTAAACAACAAGCTTCCTGCATGGACTGATGCAATTGTCATTTCACCTGCTCTTTGGAAAAAATGGGGTAAGCCAATCCAGCAAGGATTAATTGCCCACGCAAACTTTGGTGCTCTATACCAAATGCACGAAATCGAAGATGGAGGTCACCCATATCAATATATGGATACCCCTTGGAACTTGTTTGATCCGATTACCGACATCAAATAAAGCACAGATATATTGGCATTATCTGCAACTAATCAAGATTCCGGCGGAATTTTTGCGCCTACATTTTTGACCCTAAAATTTCAGTGTTTCAAAAACGCCCACATTTTCAGCACCATGAAAGGTTCGGTTTTCCATGCATTTTATCTGCTGAAACACAACTTTTCACACACTTTTGCTGTGTACTATTCATTTTAACCTTCAAGAGGTTGGCGGTTTATTTTTGCGTACTATGTCCGCATATTTTGCGCAGATCTGAAGCAGTATCTATTCAATCCGGTTTTCGCAGAAAACGGCCAAAAACCAGTGGTTTTGCCACTTTTCGGCGCGGACATATGCGTTTTTGCGGACATTTTTTGCCCACAATGCTGCCCACAACAGAAAAATGTACCCAAAATAAGCAAAAATAATAGACGGTCCGAAAACCGTCTATTGCGTCTATTATATTCAAAATAGAGTACTTTTTGTCCATTATATGCTAATAAATCCAGATGGCATTCAAGAGGTCAGCAGTTCGATCTCGCTTATCTCCGCCATCCCTTGACGAGATGCGCGAAAACCCGTTCTAGAATAACGCATTTTTGTTTTCTACAATAATAATGTTTTGGGTGCCGATTGGACGTTAAATGGACATATTAAAACTATTTGTGTTTTCTCCCGTTGCGCTAAAAACTTCCATTTTACCCTCTTGAAAGTTTGCGATTTTTGTGGTAGAATTTGTTCAATCATAATGAGCATTTTCTTTTAACTTAATATCCGGGTGTGGCCCAGTTGGTAGGGCGCCTGGTTTGGGAGCTTGGACATAAAACGCAGTTGCACCTCGAAAGGGTGCAAACTTTTTTATTTTATCTTAAAATTCCGCCCGTTTCCCCTCTTGAAAGTTTCGTAATTCTGTGATAGAATTCCCCTGACCACATATTTGACCATAATCAAATAAAATTTCCGGGTGTGGCCCAGTTGGTAGGGCGCCTGGTTTGGGAGCTTGGACACAAAACGCAGTTGCACCTCACAAAGGTGCAAACTTTTTTGTTTTCTCTTAAAATTCCGCCCGTTTTCCCTCTTGAAAGTTTCGTAATTCTGTGATAGAATTCCCCTGACCACATATTTGACCATAACGAGCAATTTTTCTTAACTTCATATCCGGGTGTGGCCCAGTTGGTAGGGCGCCTGGTTTGGGACCAGGATGCCGCGAGTTCGAGTCTCGCCACTCGGACCATAAAAACCGCTGTTTTCGATTGAAAACAGCGGTTTTTTCTAACTATTGGCGCATTTTCTGTCGAACCATCGTCATCAAGCACCTGGTGCTTGGCACAAGTTCCGAAATCTGCTTTTCTTTATTTATTGCATCGTAAAATTTGATTACTCTACTGCCAATCCAGTTTCAAAAGAACTCTGGAATTTCAACATACTCTTTCTCGCAATCTTCATTGCTTCTACGGATTCTTCTGCTTCTTTGATTTTCGCCTTCAGGAACTTCTTGTCCTTTCCGTTAGCAACATCCAGCTGCAATCGAAGTTCCACCAAGCCCTTTTCAATTTCCATGATGTTCTGAACATATTGCTCATAAACGGTATTGGAGTATGCCAAGTCATGTTCATCATTCAGGAAAATTTCTCTCACAGAAACCATCAGCTTTGCAGACTGCAAAATGGTATTCTTTTTACCAAGGACACCCGCCGCACCTACTGCGCCGCCAACACCAGCGCCAACTCCAAGGCCAAGGATAGCACCGCCGCCGACAATGGCAATAGTTCCTCCTGCCATGCCAAAACCGCCAAATGCAATTGCTCCACCGCCAAGATAGGCAAGGCATGCACTCGTTAAAGCAGCACCACTTAGTCCAGCGAAATTCGATCCCACAAGTGCAACCGCAATGGCAGGTGCAAAAGCTCCGGCAGTAATAATTGCCGCTATGGTAATTCCTGCTGTAATTGCTAATGAAGTCAATGCTGTCTTCAAAACCTCATTCAGTTCACGGATTACTTTACTATGACATTTTCTCAGGCGCTTAATATACCCTGCGGTGTAATAGGTCTCCGGGAAGATACTGTCAAGGTATCTGTCTGCATTTGCTTTATTGTATCCACAAACAGGATTGTGGATAGATGAATACTTCTTGCCGGGAACTGCATTTCCCTTTTTGTCCGTTTCTATCGTTAGCGGATAGTATGGCTCAAAGAGCATTGCTTCAAGCAAAGCCAAACGGAACCAAGTTCCGGTAGGGCTATTGGCTGCGATTTTAGCCAGCAGCTCCTGCTCTGAGTACCAATGTAATACTGCATCAGGAATCTGTACAAAACTGGCAAAGCCAGCAGTCATGCTCTGCTGCCATTCATCCAACCATTGATGCTTCAGACTTTGAACATGCTCTCCTCCCAAAGGGATCTTTGTTGTTTGAATATCGTTCAGGGTCACAAGATATTCGAGATTATACAAGATCTCTGTTTGCTCAAGTGTTAACCCCAGTTTTTCCGAACTCATTCCACTTCCGATCCTTTCGTAGATTCGTTGATCTTCCCGCCTGAAAGTATTTTTCCTAATGTTTTCATACATGGCTTTGATGTCTTTTACTTTCCGGGCCTTTAAGCCCCAACTAACATCTTCGCTAATAGCAACCGCAAATCGTCCGACACCTACATAGTTAATAGAAACCCAGTATTTTTGACTGATTATTGCGTCTCCAAGATCCACAGTTGTGAATACTCCTGTTGCAACTGTAAGCATCCTGGCAATCGTGGGATTTCTAGCAGGCTTGACATTGTTCCAATTTATATTGCGGATCTCTGCCAAGCTGCGAATGTGATTTTCCTTCAATTCCATTGCCAGACGGCGAATAAAGTAAAATCCGCGGACAATGCACTCGTTGGCAACTACCGGGATTGCTTGTCTTCCCAGTTCCACAACAATACCCAGTTCCCCACGAAGATCCATCTTCAAAACGGTATCCTTGATAATCTGCCCATTTTCATCGTGCTGGGCGAGCAGAGTACCATTGAACAGCTTCGATAAGAACAGCGAGATACCGTGTTCACCAACTTGCAAATCTCTAAAGAACGGTAAGACAGACAATTCCTTTGCAAGCGCCAGCAGCGGTCCTGGGATACCTGTACCGCCTGTTTTGCCTGCGGTACTACTTGATCCAGCCATATCACTAACGAGGTGGAAAAACCATGTCAGCGTGCCGTGCAGGATCTTGGTCGGTATATCTTCGCCAATGAAAGGTCTGCTTTTTTCCGGGACATCAACGATGATAAAGGCACCCGCAGTATTCGTGCCATACGACTTATAGGTAAACTGTGTCAGCAGCGAAAACATCAGACCCACAATCGTTGGGTGGTGAGCAAAATCTCTGAGGTGGTGTTGCAGCCCCCCTCCAAAATCCGGAGTATTACCATCACCAGGAATTGGGAATAGCTTTTCCAAATGCTTTACCGACGCTCCCAGATCATCACTCTCACAACCAGTCAGCTTGGCAGTTTTCTTTACGAAGGCCTCAACCTTGTCGCTTGCAATTTCTCTGCCGCGCTCCAAATTGAATTCGCCAACCCAGAGAACATCAAGCATTCCGCAAAGAACACCGCTTGCAACGGCAACCAAATAATCCAGTGCATCAGCCTGACTGGATAGAAGTTCAATCTGACTATCTAGGTCATATATGATTTGATCCAAATCGAAAGCAGTACCTACAGCACATTGCTCGTAGGGAATTAAACTCACAACCAATTCATTCTTCGGTTCCATGCCGTCACCTTCAATCACATTAATTTGTTCAACATGTGCAACAATACCTGTTGGCCGTTACCTATATATTAGTTTTCGCATATTTCCCACCCCTCAGCATTTTAATTATACCACGCAGGACAAGCTTTTGTAAACCTGCAAATTCTTCTGTCGTCAGTAAAAACTAAAGACAAAGGAGCGATGAACATGGACGGACAAGAACTTGTAAAGCAGACATTGGATCAGATTCCGCAGGCAAACACTAATGCGAAGCGGATCGTTGGGCTTGTGAAAGAAGGCGGCAGAATCACTGGCTACCAGCTTTCCGATAATTCAATTGTTGAGAAACAGCAGGCAGTAGGTATGGCAAAGCAGGGCCAAATCGCCGGTGTAGGCATCGCCCACCGTGGAGACACCGAATACCTCAAATCCACCCCTGATGGCCGTGGAAACAACAACCTCGGTAACCTCCACTCCGTTTCTCCCGAAACCCAAGCATAATAGTTTGACCGACAGCGTCCCACGAAACGCTGTCGGTCTTATCTTTGTTTATAGCAGTTCAATTATTTTTTTCGGGATTCATAGTCCTTATCCACCTTCTGCTTCCAGTCTGCGGACATCGGCTTGCAAGCACGGACACTGCATACCGCCTCGCTGACCGCTTCGTAGATCACCGCTGTACCCTGATGGTCTGCGTGATAATTGGCGGCACGGTCTGCATTGATTCCAAAGCGAGCCGCCTCCTTGGCAGCATCAATATTTGCACCGAGGAAGATGAACTCCCAGCCGTATTTTTCTTTCTGCCGCTCAATCATCGCTTTCAGACGCTCGTAGGTGTACTTCCGGCTGGCGTTTTCCATACCGTCAGTGGTAATTACAAACAAGGTCTTTTCCGGGCGATCTTCCTCACGGGCATACTTATGGACATTGCCAATGTGGTGAATCGCACCGCCAACGGCATCCAGCAGAGCTGTGCAACCACGAACACAATACTCCCGATCCGTCATCGGCTGGATTTCTTGGATGTCCACACGGTCGTGGATGACCTCATTTTCATTGTCGAAAAGCACCGTGCTGACGATCGCATCGCCCGGCTCTTTCTTTTGCTTCTCGATCATCGCATTGAAGCCACCGATGGTATCCCCTTCCAATCCTGCCATAGAGCCACTGCGATCCAGAATAAATACCAGTTCCGTCAAATTCTTCTTCATAAAAAATCCTCCTATAATGTTTTGGTGTTTTTGTTTACACCCAAATTATAGGAGGTTTTCATATTCATTTGGTCAACTGTTAGGGGACTTTTGATGCATAAGGAACATCTTTCGGAACATCAGCATTTCTCTGAACAAAGGTTCAAACAAATCTTTGTGACCACGCTTCCCATTAAAGTTTGTAACCTGCGGATGACAAAAACTAATTACCGGAACTGGTTTTCCGTTAATCGAAGCATAGTAATACCACCATACACTATTAAATTTCTCTGCTTGGATTTTTTGCCATTCACCAGCTTTCTCCTTGAACACACAATCCTTCAGTATGCCTGCATTGCCAAAGCCACCGCATATAATGATTTCAGGGTCACACAATTCTATTTCTCGTACAATGAATTCTTTATGTTGCTCAGCTGCAGTCCGTAAATTTTCCTTATTAGCCCTTGGACCACCAGCTTCCTTCTTCAAGTTTAATACTGCTATCTTCCGCATCTCATTTCTGCGATCAATTTCATAGGGATAGCATTCATTACCTGTAAGAAGCGCACTTATCCACCGCGCGGCATTATTCCACGTCTTCCAACCGCTACCAGTAGTGCGTAGTTCCTCTCGCAAATCACACTTTGTCCCCGTATTCATATCTCGCATAACAAAAAGTATGTGCGGTTCCTCATATTCTGCATCGCACACAATTCCATCTCGGATAAAAATGTTAATCTTACCCTCTGCATCTTTCTCCCACACATCCATTAACGCTTCTGTAGTTGTGCATTTTGTCAGATCTCGCATAGTTAGTACCTCCTTTAATCCATTGTTAACTTAATGTGCTCATTCTATCTACTCCACACGGTGGAATGGAATATCCAAAAAGGTAGTGTATTCCGGTATCCAACGCATTCTGATACGACTACAATCGTTATTGCGATTCAAACGAACATAACAAAATGCGGTAAGCTCATCCGGTGTTTTCATCGCGTAATAATCATCCCGATACAAGAACAGAGCTGTATCAATGTAATCAAAAGACTTCCTAAATTTTCGAATATCGCAAACATCCGGCTCCATACACATGCGTCTTTCCACATCACGACCAAGCATATTCAAGCACAAGATTGGGATTTCCTTTTTCTTTGACAGAAGGCTCAACTGTTGCAAAATACGATTTTCCTTCTTTGCTCGCTTTGCTGTTCCCCATTCGCCTGGAATAATCTCCATATTTTGAAGCAAGTCTATAATTATAATGTCCACTTGCTTATGTCGATCGCAAATCTGACCAATTTCACCAACTGTCAGTAGAGGATCATCGTATATATGTAGTGGCAGATCCTTTATCAGTGCGCCTGCTGTTCTAATGCGTACCCAATCTGAATCGGTAAATTTCTTATCCAAAAGTCTCCGTGTATCAACCATTCCCTCGATACATAACAGCTTTTTCATCACTGTTTCCTTCATATCGTCAAACGAAAAATACAGGACAGTTTGTCTTTGAAACTTTGCGACGCTTAGTGCGATATTGAGGGCAAGAGAGGTACACCCCATTGCCGGTCTCCCTGAAAGCAGGATCAATCCGGGTTGACATACGATATCCTGTAGTTGTGTCGGTATCGTCAATATATTCTCTACAGCTAAAGTGTTTCGTGGGGTTGCAAGGGCTGAAAGCGCACCGTCAACAAGCTGCTCCAATCGGGTGTTTTTTGGTGTCATTGAGAATTCTATCACAAGAATACCACCTTTCCGTTTTCCTATTAATTCCGGAAAGGTTGCTGTTTTCACTCCCTGTTTTGAAAAAATTTTGAAGATTTATGTAGAATGCGTTTTATACACCCAACAATGCCTGATCGAACTCGTACAGTGCCATGTTGATCTCAACGATGTTGTAGTTTTTGTTCTCGATAAAGTAGCGGATGATCAGGTCGAATTTGCTGCTGTTGGTCAGGGCATAGCCGGCTCTGCCGATCAGGTCTTTGGTTTCCTCCAGATCGAGCTCCAACGCAAGTGCCAGCGCAATTGCTGTGGGTTTGGTGGGCTTGTAATCGGGGTTATTGCGAATTTTGGAGAAATGCTGCTTGGAAAGCAGCGCTTTCTTGTAGATTTCCGAGTCCTTCTTGCCGGTTTTATCGATCAGCTTCAGGAGCGTTTCCGTAAAGCCTGCATCTGCTTCCTTTAGCATATCCTCCAAAGAAAGGGCCTTGATGGGTGCGTAGGCTTCCCGCTCCTCCATAACCGTACTGGCTTCGCAGATTTCCATATCCCTGCGGCGGGAAGGACGCAGATTTCTCCGTGCTGTTGCGCCGTAGGATATGACCTCCACATAGTTTTCGTCTATATAGCTAGTAATACTCCGAAGCAAATCTTCTGATAGTCTAAACGGCATAGCGGCAACTCCCTTCCATAAATACATACATATATTGTAAGTCTTTTGACAATTCTGTCAAGAAATGATGTACTATAACTTTATCGCAATACTACTTTGTCATACAATCTGTCCAATATAACAGCACAAATCGTAAAAGCGGGCTGGAAAAATTCCAGCCTGCTTTTATCTGATTGGTGGGTCAGGTTGGACTCGAACCAACGCAGGTGAAACCGGCGGATTTACAGTCCGCTGCCATTGCCACTAGGCGACTGACCCATATAGAGGAACTGGTTGGACTCGAACCAACATCACGAGGCTTTTCAGGGCCCCACTCAACCCTTGAGCTACAGTTCCATATGGTGTGAACGGAGAGACTTGAACTCCCAACCAACTGCTTCGTAGGCAGCTACTCTGTCCTGATTGAGCTACGTCCACATATCTTGGTGATGCCTGCGGGAATCGAACCCGCATTTCCAGCTTGAGAGGCTAGCGTCCTAACCGTTAGACGAAGGCACCAAATACGCTGCATCAGTCTAGGCAATTCGTTACCGAGCGGCATTCTTACGGTCAACACTCAGATTGGTAATAAATTGTCTGCGGCGACTCACCGCTGGTGATCCGTGCCGGATTCGAACCGAGCATTACAGCCTTGAAAGAGCTGTGTCCTATCCTTTAGACGAACGGACCAGATTTGCAGGGAACAAAAGCCCCCTGCCTCAGGAATGCGTCGTTACAAGAATATCATCAATGTGCACTCGGAATAGTGCTGCAAGGACGATAAGATTATCAACAGTTGGGAGCGATGCTCCGCTTTGCCACTTGTAAATTGCCTGCGGGGAATTGAACCCGAAAACGATTTGCAGGTCGTGGACGGTAAGGCCTGCTGCCTTCCGTAGATTTATAATATTGGCGCCGGTCTGCACCAGATCAATGGTTGGAATGTTCACCTCATACACCTCCTGATTCTGCGTTTTATAGAAAAAGCCACTTGTCTCACACAAGACAAGCGGCTTTCCACAATTCAGATCGGAGAATGCTCGGATCTATTCCCGAGAACGCAATGTCTTCCGATACGCCTGCTTATCCTGAAAATGAGCGTGCTTCGCATAGCTATATTCCTCATAGCGGAAGATAGCTTCTCGTTCGCTCATATAACGGATAAAAGAAGTAGCGTTCTTCATAAGGCGTTCCTTTCTGCAAAAATACTTTCTTGGTTTCTGTAATCAGTATAGCACAGATCTGATTTCTTGTCATTCAACTTGTGGTTAAATTTATTCTGCTGCCTTAAAATTGTATATAGGCTTAATTCTGCAAATGATCTGAGCTGTCGGCTCGATGTTCTCGACGATCTCGTCTATGTTCTTATAAGCCATAGGAGACTCGTCAAGGGTGTCAGGAACGACACAGGTGGAATAAATACCAGCCATCTCTGCCTCATACTCAGCCATTGTGAGTTTTTCGAAGGCGGCAGAACGGGACATAAGTCGTCCGGCACCGTGAGGTGCGGAGCAGTTCCAATCCTCGTTGCCCTTGCCGATGCAGATGAGGCTGCCGTCACGCATATTAATGGGAACGAGAAGCTTCTCCCCTGCCTTAGCGGAGACCGCGCCCTTGCGGAGCACCATCTCGCTGACATCGATGTAGTTGTGAATAGTCTGGAAGGTCTCGATTGCAGTCCAGCCGCAACGATCCAGAATGATCTCGGCCATCTTTGCGCGGTTTCTCTCTGCGAACTTCTGGCAGATATCCACATCGTGGAGGTAGTCATCCATAAAAGAACCGTAGAGAAAGCAAAGATCGCGAGAGAGTGTAGGTGCCGTTACATTGAACTCCTTATCCAGCGTCTTAAGTGCTCCTTGGATCTCGGAGCGTCTGCCCTGCTCCTTAAAGGTGCGGATGATCTCCTCCCGTGCTTTAAAATACGCCTCTTTGCCAATATTCAGGTCGACAGCCATCTGCTGATAGTATTCAGCGACCTGCGTACCGAGATTGCGGCTTCCTGAGTGGATCACAAGGTACTTGCCACCATCGGCATCCTCGTCGATCTCGATAAAGTGATTACCGCCGCCGAGAGTACCCAGGGATCGCTCCAGACGCTTGGTATCCCGGAGGGATCGGTAGCAGCGCAAGGCTGTCAGATCAAATTTCTCCTGTCTGCCCTCCCAAACATTTCTGCCGCAAGGGATAAAGTGTGCCGCCTCATCCACCTTTTCAAAATCGATGTCAATGTTGCCGAGGTATACGGTGTACATACCGCAACCGATATCCACGCCGACCATTGCAGGAACGATCTTGTCAGTGATGGTCATAGTCGTACCAATGGTACATCCTTTCCCTGCGTGAACATCGGGCATAATTCTGATTTTCGAGGACGAAAACGCCTCGGTATCACATACCGTCTTGATCTGCTCTCGTGCGCCTTCCTCAAGGGTGGTCGCAAACACACGGGCGGTATTAAAGTTTCCTATAATCTCAATCATGTCATTCTCCTTTCATATGGTACGGTCGGGTTTTTACTTATGATGCACAGCTACAACGTGCCCAGCCGTATCGGGATCAGACGTTGTTTCCGTTCAGAATTGCTGTCAGTTGGGAGAGGATGTTGCCATTGCCATTTAGTGAAATGTTGCCCACATTCTCGCAAATGCGCTCCACATACTCCAGCTCCTTGAGTTTGTAAAGAGTCTGATTTTCATCCATCAGCTTTGCCGTGTTCAGCAAAGACCGAGTAGAGGCAACCTCTTCGCGACGGGTGATGACATTGGCCTGGGCACGCTTTTCTGCTACAAGGACGGTGTTCATGATCTCACGGATCTCACCGGGAAGAATGATATCCTTAACGCCGGCATCCGTAATTTCCACGAACAGATTCTTCTCCTTGGACTTCAGCTTTGCAAATACAAACTCGGACATTTGATCCTTGTTTTCCAGGATCTCGTCAAGCTTATGCTTGCCGACATATTCACGCAGAGCAAGCTGTGCCGCCACGTGCATTTGTTCTTCGAAATCATCGATCTCGGTCAGAATCTTGACGTAGTCGGTCACACGATAGTTGCAGACGAAGTTGATGCGGAGCATCACCTTATCTGCCGTCAAAATCTCCTGACCGGTGATGTTCATTTGCGTCAAACGGGTGTCCACGAAGCCCACATCCACCTTCGTGGAGGTTTTCCAAAAGTAGTAGGTACCCGCATCCAAAATGCGAACCAGCTTCTGATCGAAATACAGCCTTGCCTTTTGGTACTCGGCAACCTCTACTTTGGTGTAGTAGGCTTGGGGAATTTTAGAGAAGATGTACGCAGGAACGGATTCATCAACCGCAGAAGTAGAAATATCCACGATCTTGAATTCGTGCTGATCTACTGTAGACCAAAACGCATATTTTCCGTGACGAAGCACTGAGGAGAACTTGCCGTTTACATAGTGCAGTGCCAGTTCCTCGTCGCCCACCTCAACCACCGTCACACGCTCGGCCACGAACTTATCGGCAAGCAAGGTTTCCAAGGCGCACTTGCTGCTGATGATTGGCTGATCCAGACCCATAAGTTCGATCTCTTTGCCGCCAAACAGATGGTATTTGCCGGCATCCAGCAACTTAATATACTTGCCGTTTTTGAAAAGAAAGCCCTTCTGATTTTCATTGATAATCATCTTTTTCATAATATGTAATCCTCCTTTAGGATCGTAAGGTTGCCTCGCTATCATTCATGCAAAAGCAGCGGCTGAAAACTTAAGTATTTCCGGCACGGTGCGGAAAGAAATCTTTTGGCACCGATTGGGATAACACGGTATCCGCTTCCAGGCAAGGCTCGCTTTTGCATTGCTCCAAGAGATATGCCAAAGCATTTCTCTCTTTGCCGAATGATAACGAATCTCAGAATAAAACGTTCTCGCACACAGTTAAGTGTACCGTTTTTGTGTCCCGAAGGACAAATCCAAACCACTGGCGATACGCTTTTGGCGCACGGCGGGACTCGAACCCGCGAAAAAGAGAGCTTAACAGGCTCAAGCAGGGCAAAGGCTCTTCTGGCATACACTTTGGAACATCCTCGTGTACCGCTGTGAAGGATTTTTTCAAACACACGCGTGAATCCCCCTTGCAACCATAGTTTATACTTTTGAATGCCGATTTTCACGGAAAAAAAGTTGCGAACGCAGATTTTTCAGGTCTGCGTTCGCAATTTTTTCTGTTTTTCAAGACGTTCCATTAGGTTTTTTATAAAATCATCTGGGAAAATCACTTTCAATACCGGACCAAAGGACAAAACACGAATAAGCAGCTCTGTCTCATCCTCCCGCTCATAAAAGAGGGTGATCTTATAACGGTTATCGTCGATCCGTTCCGTCTCCTTGTCCAGATGGGAGAAATGGAGCATTGCTCGTTCCAAAGCGTTTCTCTCGTCTGTCAGCTCTAAGATCAATTTCCGCTTCTTCATCTCCTTGGGGCGGTATTCATACTCTTCGTAAGGTCCCAGCATAAAACAGTCCTGAATCCGCGCCAGGTTAATGGAAAGCGTCTCTCTCCCATTGGCAGAGATCAGGCGGAACTTATCGTCCTTAGATGAGTATTCCAGCTTATAGGGAATGCATTTCCAATAATGGGGCTGACCCTTATGACCCGTAAAACGGATCCGGATCCAACGCTTATGGCGGATAGCTGACAAAATGCAACGAAATCGCTTAATGTAGTCAGGATCGTCGAAGGGGTCACCATCGCCGTAGCGATCATAATAGACAAATGTGTTAGGTGGATACAGCGGTTCCACATCCTGGAGCCCCTCTGTCGGTGGGTCAAAGAGACGGATACGAGGATCGCTAAGCAGCGCCTTGAGCCACCGCTTTTGCAATGTGGTCAGAGGCATTGTCGGCTTATGCGTCAGCGGTGTAGACAGATCCTGCCGAATTACCGGCCAAGCCTCACTTTTCAGCGCATCTGTAATAGGCCAGGCGCTTTCCTCAAAGCCGTGCTCCTGAATGATGGAAACCATTGCCTCTTGGGTCAGTTTTCCCTCAACAGCTTCTCCGATCAGTAAAGCCAGTACATTATAGTAGGTGCCATAAACTTCAGAAAACAGCATTACACATCACCTCCGTATAAGGCATATACCTGCTCTAAGTCCTCATAGAATTGCGTCACCACAGTTTCATCAGTGCACTCTAATCTTTCGATTCGACCGATGAAAGTGCGGATCCACGGGATCAGCTCCGATGCGTCATAGGTATCTACAATATACTTACAGGTATTTTCATCCACCATTTCGATACTGCCGTTGCGTTTTTCCCGCTCTAATCTACGAAGGATATGCTGTTCTTCGTCATCAATGTGGAGCATCATTTCCAAATGATCTATACGGAAGCCAGTACCGCCAGAGGTGCCCCACAGATGACTGCGCGCCTTCTCACAGCGACCAACATATGTATCAAAGTTTTCCTCAACGCAGACTGCTTCCACCTTATGGATATAGTCCAAGCGGAAGAACATCAGCTTCCTGAAACGGTAATGGTGGCAAAGCAAGTACTGCCGTCCGCCCTGGGTACCGACAAAAATCTGCAGCGGGCAGACCGTATGTACTACCTCTTTCTTGCCGCCTCTGCGCATACTGGCATTGGTCAGCTTGACCGTCATACGACCACCGATGGCTTCCAGTAGCTGCAAAAGGATTTGGCTATCCAACGAGTGGAGAATATAGTGATGCTTAAACTGATAGTAATCAGGCTTCTCGTTTAGTTTATCCATCAGTGTAGAGCCAATGACACCAAGGGGATCCGCCTCGGAGAAAAACGCAGTCGTATCTGCCCATTGCCGCAAATTCACAGTATCTGTACTGCGGCGGTAATAAAGTTCTCTCCCCCGCTTTTCCGTCTGCAAAATACCCAAGGATACATATTCCTTCAGCTTTTTTCGGACGGTGGAAATATCCGGTTGCCATTCGGTTTCGAAATGGCAAAGGTATTTCTCGTTGAACGCATCCACGATTTCCTGGACTGTATAGGACATATCGCCCTGCAGCAGATCCAAAATATAAAAGTGGAAGGTTACATCACCGGCAGTAAAGCTCTTTGCTTTGAATGCATTATAAAAGGGATTGCTGGGGATGGAGCGGCTATCGACGGAAAGGAATACATTTTTCCCGTCTGTTGTCTTTCGGAAGCGCATAAAGTCACCAAGCCAGCTCTCAATACGACGGCGCTCGTTGTCATAGCTGCGGGCACTCTTTTTATCATATTCCGTTCGGCTCTTGAAACCATAGACATAGAATTGCCGCATATAGTCACGGATGCGGTCAAAATTCTTAATTAATTCGCTGTATGCCATATGCAACTCCTCCTATCTTTCTATTGTGCTTCAAGTTGCCTCTACAGATATGTTAACAACATACTTCCTGAAAGTCAACAAAAGATAAGTTTTTGACCGGCAGCGCTCGTAGGAACGCCGCCGGTCTTATCTTTGTTTATAGCAGTATAAATTTATGCTAACAAACTAG
The DNA here is from genome assembly GCA_045654085.1 of Faecousia sp. Classification (GTDB taxonomy): domain Bacteria; phylum Bacillota; class Clostridia; order Oscillospirales; family Oscillospiraceae; genus Faecousia. The sequence continues at coordinate 49,114 of JAZOMT010000032.1, forward strand.
TTTTCTGCCGCAATTTCCAATACACACCAATACACAATACAAAGTACAACTAAACAACCCTATCATATGTCAAGTAAAAAAGCTATCTTATTTAACATATGACTAATTGCTATCACCGCAATGCACTCCATCGACCGAAAAACAGATTCCTTTGGGCAAATTCGCATTATTGGGGTCTATTGTACACTCGTTTTGCTTTTCTATATTCACTCCAATCTAAACATTGTCCACAGCCGGAACAATAGCCCATAAACTCCCGCTCAAGCAGTTTCTGGCACCGAGGACAGCGATAGTATATCTCATCCTCAGGCCAGCGTTCAAATATAATTGCTTTTTTCACCATCATAGGTACACGGTAGGTCATCATTAACCGAAAAAGAACAGAAATATCAGTCAGAGTACCGATCCGTGTCCGCTCTCTGACTGTCATACTATATTCTCCTTTTCTCTCTTACTTCTCCGCAGTTCATAATTTATGCTTGGCTTCTGTTGTCCGCATCTTACAATCATCCTCCTCACCTCCTTCTATGCAAAAGCATAAAAGGCACAGCGGCAGAATATTAAAATACAGCTATTTCAAAGCCACAAACCCTATCTCTCTTCTCACTTTCCTCTTTCCATCAAAAGCGGAGACGCCACCGCTCGCCGTATTTATATGTACCTAAACGGACAAAAGGTGACTTTTTTCTCGTTTTTTCTTGCAAATATCGGGAATGTAGGATATAATTTCCTTGCTTATAGGCTTTCTATTGAAAAGTCCTATCATTTTGTGCAGGAGGTGTCGTGGTTTTATGACGGCGGAACAAACCGCATTTGTAGCAGAATACTATTTAGCGAAGCGTGAATTTTTATTAGAATATGCAATAATCGCCCTACATAATTATCACTTGTCAGAAGACGCGGTACAGCAAACCTTCGAGATCGCCTGCCGCAAGATCGATGATTTCTACAACAGTCCCAACCCCGGCGGTTGGCTCACCCGGGTAGAGGGCTTTGTGATCCGCAATATTTACAGCCTTCAGCGGACGGAGCAAAAATATATTATTCATCCCGATGATTACAAACCAGATCTGGTAGCCGCCCCAGAAAAGCCGCTGTCCCTTCGAGCAACCTATGGGGCGCTTGTAGATACACCCCAGTTCCAGCTTCTTTACGAAGCGGAGGTTATGGGGCGCAGCTTAAAAGAAATTGCCAGAGACTTGGGTATCAGTGAGGATGCCTGCAAGAAACGCGCCGAGCGTGCCAGAAAATTTTTGCAACAAAAATTAAGAAAATAAAAAATAAGTGTCACCTTCCGGTGACTTCATCACACATATAGGGTGAAAGGAGGAAAAACAATGTCCGAACTGGAAAAGCGCGAGGGTCTCTCCCGCTATGATTCCATGCCCACAGAGGAATTGCAGGAGATCCTGCTGAAACACTTAAACGGTGAATTAGAGACAGAACCGGACACACAAGACTTGTTTGAGATAATGGAGGTGTTATCGAAAAGACGAAAAACCGAAAACCCACAGGCATTTCGCTCCAACGAGGAAGCTTTCGCTGAATTTGTCGCATATTATATGCCCAAGGAAACAGAAAAGCCGGCACAGCCGAAACGGTCCATACTTTCCTCTCGTCTGCTAAGAACCGCAGCCGCAGTCTTGGCAATCATACTGGTTTTGACTTTGGGAATGACTGTAACGGCAAAAGCATTCAATTTCGACATTTGGGGTAAATTTGCAATCTGGACCAAGGAGTTCTTCCACTTTACGGACAACTCCAGTGTCAACGACCCCAAGCCCGACAAGGAACTTTCCATTGAGTTTGACCAATTGAGAGAAACCCTGGCCGCACATAATATTGACAAAAGCATAATCCCCTCCTGGTTACCTGATGGGTATAAGCACAAAGATGTTACAATTATGACCTCTCCTTTCGAAAGGTCAATTGTAGCAATTTTCGAACGCGATAATGTGGAATTGGTCATACAAATACAGCAGATGTTTGGTGTTGAACCAGGACAAATCGAAAAGGACGATTCGCTGCTGGAAATCTATACCGTCAATGATATTAATTACTATATTTTCTCCAATAACACAAGACTACAGGCTGCGTGGGTTTTGGGAGAATTTGAATGTCAAATCATCGGTAAAATTACCGTAGAAGAAATAAAAGCAATGATCGATTCCATCTGAATATAAAACATTCTATGGAAGGAAGACCGTCTAAATGGAAAGAAAGAGAAATAGATACTTAATTAAGCTGATTGCTGCTGCATTAGCTGCTATTTTACTATCCCCGGTACAGGTTTATGCCGCTGCACCGGAAACCGTATCACCCATGGCAAGCGACTATTTGGCATCTTATAATGCCTATATTTATGCCGCAGGCAACGGTGAGTTGCAGGTTTGGTTCCGCGTAACCGGCACCGGCACCCAGGATTATCTTGGTTCCTTAGCCGTTTATCTCTACGAATCCACAGACAATGAAAATTGGTCCTGGGTCAAGTCCTACCTTCACGAGGATTATGACAATATGCTCGCACAAAATACATATGCCTATATGAGTTATGTTACCTATGATGAAGGTGTACCCGGTCGCTACTACAAAGCCTATGTCGGCATTTGGGGCGGTCCCGGAGATACCGGTGATGCCCGGTACATTTGGACACCGGTAGTAACCTGCACCTGATTTTTTCATTCCATATAAAACGCGCAGACGCGAGCAATCACGTCTGCGCTCTTTTATTTTCAAAAAACTGTCACCTTTTGTCTTTTCCATCACATATAGAGGGTAGAGACCATCGAAGAGAGGAGATCACTATGGATACCAAGGCTATTGGTGAGCGGATTCACATTGCCCGGGAGGAGCGTTGTATGTCGCAACAGCGTTTGGCAAACATTGTGGGCTGCACAGCTTCCTATATCAGCACCATAGAGCGGGGTGAAAAAGCACCTAACTTAGAAATCTTTGTCGCCATCGCATCTGCGTTAAATGTACCAACAGATGTGCTGCTGCAGGATGTTCTTCCCGATTGGTGGGAGAATTGGGAGAAAGAAATCGACCGCGTGTTAGCTCCGCTCCTCCCCCACAACCGCGCCTACATAAAAAGCCAAATCATAGAGTACCACGAATTAGAAGAAACCTGCGCCCATCTTGGCTTCCGCCTGCCACAAAGATAGGCCTATGGCGATACTAAATCAATAACCGTCTTTCCTTGCTTTTTGGCTTTGGTCGCATACTTCGCCGCACCGCCCCAGGAGTGGGTGATGTAAGTAACTACATAGTCAGCTTGCTTCAGTAGCCAATTGTTGCGCCAAGAGATAGCGTAGCGGGGATGGACAACCTCGATCCCCTCTGGGAGCATCGTATCGGAGTAATCATCATAATCATTCCGCTCACCGGGCATATATGCCAGAACAACAGCATAGCCGATCTGTGGATAATCATTCTGTAGCTCTCGCAGTGTGCTACGGACAATGGCATCAAACTGTCCTTGGTTTCCTACATAGAACATATCCACGCCGTGATTTTCAATCAGATCTACAAGTACTTCTCGTAGCTTAGGCTTAATTGTATCCGGGCACTCCCGGTGTCCAAAGAATGTACATACTGCCATAAACCTCGCCCCTTTTGAGCTTTATATAACCCAATAGTAACACAAATAGACCATTTTACGCAACCGAATTCTTTAGGAGAACAAATAATGGAACGCAAAATTTTTGTATCTTATAAGTTTACTGATGACAAAGTCGCCAACCTCGCCGGGCAGAATAACTCCATCGTGCGAGATTATGTGGATAAGTTAGAAAACTATCTTGATTCCTACCATATCTACAAGGGGGCATACAGCGGTGATAGCCTGTCAGAGTTACAGGAAGAAACAATATGGAAGAAACTCCAAAATCGCATATTAGATAGTACAATGACTATCATCTACATCTCCCCCGGATTGATTATCCCAGGAGTCGAAGAAAAGGAACAGTGGATTCCTTGGGAGGTGTCTTTCTCTCTCCGTAAAACCGAACGCAAACGGCCGAATGGCGACACATACACCGGCAGTCCCAACGCTATATTAGCTGTCGTTCTCCCGGATGCAAGCGGCTCATACGACTATTATCTGCAGCGAAGTACTTGCTGCGCAGAGGGCTGCACAATCCATCACAACCACAGGATTTTCGCCATTATGCGGGATAATATGTTCAACCGAAAGTCAGAGGACAAGCGCATTTGCGATGTCCGCTCCACCATATGGCGAGGTGAACATTCCTACATCCGCAGCGTCCGCTGGGGCGATTTCATCGAAAACCCCGACACCTACATCACCGCCGCCTACGAACGGCAGAAACACATTGAGGACTTTGATATACATCTCGATTCAGTATGACCTTTAGACAAACCTGTCTACTACCATTACTGACATCACCAAAATAATAGTCGCTACAATATAGTATAAGCATTTGCACCAACTAACAATACTTGCTGTTTGTGTCATATAAATTAATTAACAAATTGTAAATATTGTAATTATTAGCGGAATCCTATTGCAACCTGTTCGGCTTCCCAGTATAAAGATATTATTAATAATTAACCATATCAACAAAGTGCGAGAAGCGCATTACAACCATTTTGTTAAGGGAGAGAAAAATGAAAATTAATCGCATACATATATCAAATTATAGAAATATCGATGGTTTAACCGTGGATTTTCACCCCAAAACAAACTACATCATTGGCGAGAACAACCTAGGAAAAAGCAACTTCCTTGCGCTCATGGAAATCGTATGCAACGGTCGCAGTTTTGAGGAGAGTGATTTCTCTTCAGCGGAATCTCCCATTGAAATTTTATTAGATTTGAAGCTTCTTCCGTGCGAATACGGATTCTTCGGAGATAACTTTTGTCCTAATGATTCCTCAGTGCTCCAAATTCGTTATTCACAGTCCATTGCTGATGCATATCCTACCATTGTGTGCTGCGATACCGGTGAGAGTATTCCAGCAAGACAACTTAGAAAAATACACTTCTTAAAATATGATACCAATGCAGTTCCTAGCAAAGTATTGCGGTTAGACAACAAGAAAGGTGCGGGCATGATTGTTAATAGCATGATTGAACGCTATATTACCTCAACCGGCGGAGAGCAAAGTTTTTTAGATACAAGTAAGGTTGACGGATTAACTGCATTTATCAATGAGCATTTGGGCAAGATTAGGAGTTTCAGCGACTATTCGATACAAGCTGCAATCGACGAAGAACCAGCAGAAATGCTATCTAGGTTGTTCTATTTATCTGATGGAGCAAGGAAGATTGAGGCGACAGGAAGTGGCGTTCAATTCATGGCGATGGCCTCAATTGATATTCTGTGTCAGATTATGAGCATCTATAACAGCAAGGCTGTTCTTTTTGATGAACAGTTATACGTAAATGAAAACGGCGAAAAATACTTACCCATCGTTTTATCGATTGATGAGCCAGAGGTTCATTTACATCCCTTTTTGCAAAGATCTCTTATAAACTACTACAAAAGGATTCTGTGTAACGAAGATGCAGGTTTTAAGGAGCTCCTCCGAATGTGTTTTGACGTTGACGGAGTAGACGGACAGCTTGTCATTGTAACGCATTCTACTGATTCTCTAGTGGATAATTATCGTAATTTAATTCGCTTTTATAAGGAGGAAGATACAACCAGAGCACTTAGCGGTCCTACTCTGAACCTTACAAATACAAACGAAAAACACCTTCTCAAGCATTTCCCCGAAATCAAAGAGGCATTTTACTCGCACTGTGCTATTTTGATAGAAGGGGACACGGAATACGGGTGTATGAAAGAGTTTGCAAACAAGCTAGATATTTCACTGGATGAGTGCGAAATTAGTGTAATCAACGCTGGCGGAGAACACTCTATTAAGCCGTTGAGACAGCTCTTGCAAGCATTTGGCATACCCAGTGTTGTAATTTATGATAAGGATGTAAAACAGGGACAGGCCCCGGGCGATTGTGAGTTCTTCACGCGCGAATTATGCTTTGAAATCGAGATAGTAAAAAATCTCTATAATCAAAATCGGACAGACTTGGTTCGGGAAATTGCTCGTGAATTAGATCCCGACGGAGAAACCGTTCTTCTCGATCTGGACTTTATTAAAAAACACTACACCAAAATGCATGTAGACACCTCTTCGTATGTACCAAAGAAACTTTCGGATGTACTAGATACAGATGCGGAGGAGTTTTGCAATATGTATTCTGCATGGTACATGGTTAAAAAGGGGGTACTTCTTGGCCGAACCATCGGAGAAATTCTGCCTGCGGAACTGATTCCTGCATGCTATGCGGATGCAATCCGGAAGGCCCGGGAGGTTGCAACTAATGTTTGAGTATAATCTTGATAGACTGAAGGCCCAAATAAAAGACTTGCATGAAAATGATGAAAAGCAACTTGATGTAATCTTCACAGAATCTCCGCGTGTAATTGTTGAAGCCCCTGCTGGTTACGGAAAAACGACCACCATGATTAGCAGAATTGCATACCTGTATGCATCTGGAAGAATCCCAAATCCCAAAAAAGTATTAGGTTTGACCTTTAGCGTAAATGCGGCACTAAAGGTTAAACGTGATGTTGCAGAAAAACTCCCTTCCTTAATTGGTACTACCAATAACCCCACATCTGTCAGCGAGAAAATCGTTGTTACCAATTATCACGGCTTTTGTAAATCTGTTCTCAGAAAGTACGGCTATCTGATAACTCCGCAGTTGAGAAAAGATATTAATCTTTTTAAGGCAATTGGTGAAAACGATATCCCCCATTATACCGAACTGACTGCACTCTTGTCAGCGGATGAACTGTCTTGTTTGCGAGGTGTAGAGGCCTCTATAAAGAATGGGGATATGCCTGAAGCAGATTCGGTGCAACGCTATATCAGCCTGATTGTAGAGAAACTTCTGCCATTGGACTTTGTTACACATAATTCTATTATTCTTATGGTGATAGCGCTATTTTCTCAATATGCGCAAGTCCGAACATTTTACCAGAACTACTACCCACTCATTATTGTAGATGAATTTCAGGACACCAACAGTATCGCATGGGAATTGTTAAAGTCTCTTATTTGCGATAAAAGCCAGTTGCTGTTTCTTGGAGATTCCCTTCAGCGTATATACGGTTTCATTGGCGCTTTACCAGATATTATGGCTGTCGCTGCTGAAGAATATGGGATGGAAACAATCGCTCTAAATAAGAATTACCGTTTCAGATCCAATCCCGACATGCTTTTGCTGGATCAGAATATTAGAGCAAATGCCGCCCATGGTTTTCAATTCGATCCTGGTGAAGCTATCGCACAGCTCCCCGCCTTTTGGGGTAATACCCAAGCGGATGAAGCTGCTCAGATAGCAGAAAAAATTATGAGCCTACAAGCAGAGTATCCTAATTCAAGAATCGCAATTTTGTGCCGCGGACGAAGCAAGAATACAGAGTTGATCGAAGCAGCTCTGTCCCAAAAGGCTATTTCTTATTTCTATGGTTTGTTTAACGAAGATGATGTGGAGTATGTGGATTTTCACCGCATGTGCCAAGAGTTATTTATCCAAAGATTTGGAGAGCGAAAGTACATTACCGGTCGTTCTCTTGCATCCTTTGTTGAAGTGGTAAGCAGAAAATATCCGGCAGCAAAAAACAAGGTGGAGACGGCCTTGCTTACACTGTTGGGGGCATTAGTTGAAAAGGTTTCTACGGACTATGCCACTATCAGTCCAGAGGATAAATACACCTTGCTCTTAGATATGTTTGAAAATAGGCAGTTAAAACAAGCTATGGAATATGTAGAAGCTAATGTAATAATCACAACAATACATGGCGCAAAAGGTTTAGAGTGGGATTATGTATTTCTAAGTGATGTCGAGCGATGGGTTTTTCCGAGTTTTACATGTAATCTGTGCTTGAACAGGTTCGCTTCTTTACCAAATTACGAATGCTCTATGCCTCCCTTGCTTTCGCCCGAACTAAAAAAGGCGTTGCTTGATGAGTTATCTGTTTACTATGTAGGTATAACACGCGCAAGAAAGCAAGTATACATTTCAGCTAGCACCAAACGATACAACGCTAATGGCGAAGAAAAAAATAGCGTCTTTTCATGTCTATCAACATTATGTGGAATAAAGCTAATCAAAAGTTAGCCCAACGCAAAACCATTAATACATTGCAATATAATAATCTATGTTTGTTAGCCTCTTATATCTGTTATTCAAAAGGTAAACGATTCAATCCCGGCTATCTCAAACATCGAAAAATGAGATATGCTTAAAATCCGTTCTTTTAGTACTGTTTTTCGTATTTGCCTCACTAAAAACAACCAACAGCATTAAATGGAACTCTGTCAGTTTTTCTTTGTTTATAGCAGTGCTTTTTTGCGATATTCTTGCCTTTTGCACCAGTATTAGATATAATAATTACATGAAATATGTGGAGGAAATCATATGGGCAAATTCGCCGTTATAGATACAGAAACAAACTGGGTGGATCAAGTTATGAGTATCGGCACCGTTATCGCAGATGCGGATACCTTCGATCCAATTGAAGCCAAATATCACATTCTACCCATTGAGTGTGCAATCGGTGGAATGTATGAAAGCACCTTGTTTATCGAAACACCGATTCAGCCTATCCTCTGCACCCGTGCCGAGGCTATTGCCGATCTTCGGCGTTGGTTTACCTCTCATGCCATAACCTCAATTTTCGCCTATAATGCCTGTTTTGACCGCAATCATCTGCCCGAATTACGGGACTTCGATTGGTACGACATTATGCGCCTGGCCGCCTACCGCCAACACAACTCCAAGATACCCGTCAATGCTGATTGCTGTTCTACCGGTCGTCTAAAACGCGGATACGGTGTGGAACCCATGCTCCGCCTGCTTTCCGGCAAGCATACATACAACGAAACGCACAATGCCTTCCATGATACATTGGATGAACTGGAAATCATGAAATTACTTGCGCATCATTTGTCTGATTATCCCGCTCTATAAATGAATCCCAACGGTGTTTATTCTCCGTTGGGATTCTTTTATTTTTCCGCTTTTAATTTTACTTTCTGTGCTGCAATCTCGGCTTTGGTTTTTGCGATCATCTCTGCCAGTTTTTCTTCGCATTCTTCGCGGGTTTTGGCGTAGACGTTGCGAGAGAGGCGTTTGCCGTAGGCATCTTTGGGAGAGTATTTGCCCTCCCAGAGGTGGTCGTTTAGCTGGTAGACACCGCCGGTACCCGGCTTGCGGTATTTGGTTTTATAGGGCACAAAGCCGCTTTGCTCGATCCGTTTTTGCCGTTCTTCCGGTGGCATCGGTGCATCCGTCTTGCCGATCTGACGATCGATCTTCACAGCCGCCTGCTGCTGCATGGTGTCCGTTACGTGGGAGTAGATGTCCAGCGTGGTGGCAGAGGAAATATGCCCTATAATCGTCGACAGCGTCTTCACATCCATTCCGTGCGCCAGCGCCATCGTCGCGAAGGTATGGCGCAGATCGTGGAAACGCACCTGCTTGCACTGGGCGCGTTCCAAAGTGGTTTTCAGCCTCTTACGGACATTATTGTTTCTAACAGGCGCATCCTCTTTTATCGGCGACGGGAACATCCATCGGGAGCTTATCGTTTCCCTATACTCTCGCAACACCTGAAGCACCGACGGCGGCAGGATCAGGGTTCGTATGGACGATTTCGTTTTCGGCTCTGTCAGATGGATCTCGCTTCCCACGAAGCTGATGGTTTTATTGACTCGAAGACTTCCAGTATCAAAGTCAAGATCCTCCCATTGGAGCGCCAGCAGTTCTCCCTCACGCAAGCCTGTGGCAATTTCCAGCAGGAACAATTCATAGTAACCATCCTCCCTTGCCTGAATGAGCAAGCGCTGTAATTCTTCCGGAGTCAGTACCTTCATCTCCCCACTTTTCTTAGGCGGCAGTTTACAACCGATGGCGGGATTAACCCGAATCAGCCCCTCCTCCACCGCCTTTTGTAGGGCAGTGCGACAGCTCGCGTGGCACATACGGACCATCCGATCCGACAATCCCACACCATAGTACTCTACATTTATCAGCCGGCCATTGGTTTTCAGCTTTGTATAAAACTGCTGGAGATCACTTTGTGTCAGCTTGTTCAGCGGAATATTCCCGATCTTCGGAATGATCTGCTTATAGATCCGATCCTCGTACCCAAGCTGCGTACTCAGCCGCAGCTTGGGTTTGCTATAAGTCTGATACCAAAAATCAATCCAATCACCGAAGGACATATCCGGCTTGCATTTTGTTACTGCAGGTCTGAATTCTTCTTGCAAAGCCTTCAGCTTTTGGAGGCATTCCTGCCTGGTTTTGGCTGTGGCATTTTTTGTTTTCGGGAGTCCTTTGTCATCGTAGCCGACGACCACTCGCGCCTCCCATCGGCCATCGCTACGCTTTCTTACAGTACCGCTTCCTTGTTTTCTTCTGTTTGCCATTGTCCCTCCTATAAAATCTCAGTGATGAAATCATCCACAATACCCGATGCCTTTTTCTGCATATCCGTTGTCACATGGGTATAAGTGTCCAGTGTAAAGGATGCGTTGGTGTGTCCCAAGATGCCTGACAAGGTCTTCGCATCTACGCCAGCCGACAATGCGTGGGTTGCGAAGGTGTGGCGCAGATCGTGGAAGCGGATCATCGGAAGCTCTGCATACCGAAGCAGTGTTTTTAGTCGGCTATAAGCTGTCTGTGGCGAAAGCGGAAGCTCCGGTACTGTCAGGTTGGGAAATATCCAATCGCTATAGGATCTCTTTTTCCTTTCCTTCAGTATCTCGATGGTGCTAGGTGGCAGCTGAATGGTGCGCGTACCCTTTGCAGTCTTTGTTTCACCAACTTTTACCCCACCGCCCGCCCGTTTTGCTACAGACCGCCTGATGTGAAGCTTGCCGGTCTTGTCATCGAAGTCCTGCCACCTTAGTCCGCAGATCTCACCTCTGCGCAAGCCGGTGGTCAACTCCGTGTAGAAGAAATCTGACCACGCTGTATCTGCCCGCGCTACGCTCAGGAACTTTTCCAGTTGTTCCTCCGTCAGGATTTTCTTCGGAGGATAATTGTTTTTGGGAATGACTGTACCGTTTGTGGGATTTTTCACTATGAGTCTCTGCCTTACTGCTTCGTCCATCGCTTGATGGAGCATCATATGGATACTACGAATCATACTGTCTGCCAGCGTATCTCCCTTTTCGTAATGCTCGATGACTCTGCCGTTGTGCTTCAGCCAGTTATACATTTTTTGCACATCTGCAGTGCTGATTGCGCTGAGCTTTTTGTCACCCAACTGCGGCTTGATATATTGTTCTACCATAGTGCGGTACCCGCGCATAGTGCTTTCCCGAATGGTGTAGGCCTTGTACTCTGTCAGCCACCGATCCAGCCAATCACCCAGTGTCAGGTTGTAACCCTCCGTCAGTTCTACATCCCGGTACAGTTGAATTTGGCTGTGGAGTTTGTCCATTAGTTCCCGCTGGGTCGGTGCGAAGACACTTCGGAAGATCGGTTTGCCATCTTCCTTATGCCCCACAACGATTCGTCCTTCCCACCGTCCGTCACTGCGCTTTCGTACCAAGCCATCACCGTCCGGTCTCTTATTTGCCATTACGCTCACCTCCTGTCAGCACCACACAATACTACATACTTTCTCATAAGTCCAGCGAGAATCGAAATGAATTTAATAAGTTTCGGGTTCGTAACTTTCGTCCTCTTCGATCTCTTCCTGAAGTAGTGTAGGCACATCAATATAGCCCTTGTTCTTAGCCACACGGACATTGGCTGCCCGACGAATATACTCAAACTCTCTTTCACCATAGTCCGTAAAGCCATAGCCGATAAGCTGACACATCATATCCAGCTCCACCGCATACCGGTAGAGCGCCTTAGACAGTCGCGAGTTGATTGGCTTTAGCTGCACGGCAATTTCTTTCTTCACCTGCTTACTAAGCAGGTCCTGATAGTTGCCCATCACCAAGATTTCTGCGTACTGACTCAGCGCCTGTTTTACGAACTGGGAGAAGTTATTCACCCCGGCCACGCTGTATAACCGCTCGCACTGCTTCACTAATTCTTCGTCCAGCACCACGGTCTTTCGTACATCTGTCTTTTTCTTTTCCATATGCAATTACCTCCTAAAAATAGGCTTTCATACCGGAAAAACCGCGTCAACGGGGCGTTTTTCGCCTTCGTTCACACTTTTTACCCCCAATGCTGGTATCGTTCCCCAGTATACATTACCAACAATTTCTAACTTTTCAGCCCCAAAAGTGGGCAAAAACACCCCAAAAATGCGGTCGGCGTTGACGAACGATGTCTCCCCAAAAGGATGCATACCCGTACAATTTAACCTGCTTTTTTTCCGTACCTTCCTCTCACGCCCGAACCCCTCGATTTGGTGAAATTACCGAAGCCCAATTCCACCTTATAGGCTACCGCATCCGCAATGGGACGAATAGTATAAAGCAGATTTCCGTTCCGCTTTTTACCGCCCTTGCCCCACACCGTTGTGGCCTCAGTGTAGATCATTCGCTTGTCCACCAAGCTATTTACATACTTTGTAACCGTTCCACGACTCATACTGATTGCGCTGCCGATTGTATTGTAACTGGGATAGCACTGATAGGTTTTTCGATCTTCACAGCTAAGTAAGAACGCATACACCGCAAGCTCTCCGGCGCACAAATCTAAAGTAAAAATTGAATTGGGAAGCAAAAAAGAACGCTTGATGCTTTCCACTTTCTTTTGACGAAAGAACACATAGGGATTCCGAATTCGTACAGTCAAAAGAAAAATATATCCGTGCTCAATGTCAATCATATTTTTCGAAAGTAAAACGCAAATCCGTTTTTCAATCACCGCTTCCGACACTTTTAATTCATCTGAAAGCTTTTTGATATTGACCAGCGGTGCGTTGTATCTCCGGTACTCATTGAAGCGTAAGTAAATATAAATTGCGATAGCAACCGAATCTAACTCGCGATCGAACACCCAATTGGGAACAGAAAAATACTTTCTGCTGACATCACGCCTGCCAAATAACATTTGCGCACCTCACTTCCCAATATGGTCTTCCACCCAATGGCGGAAGTGATCTTTTGGAACAACAACCCGATTGCCGATACGCAGAGCTGGGAATCCATCCTCGTGCATCAGTTCATATGCAGATGAAATGGACACCCCCAACACATCGGCCACCATCTGCGCACTTAAAAACAACGGCAGTTCCTCATAACTTTTTACGATTGCTTCTTTCATAATAAATCCTCCTTTGTTTTTTCATTTTTATTGACCAACAAAAAATCTTCACTTTCAGGCAGGCAGCGAAATACCAAGAATGTTTTCGAGTACCGTTTCCGATTCGTGAAGAATAAAATGCAGGGTTTTGCGCCCCCCCTTTGCAAAACAAAAAGAGACCTGCACATAGCATTTCACGAAACGCAAACCACAAATGGGTATAGTTATCCCATAGTGTAGTCAAAAACATTTCGTGCCTGCTGGTACAAGTCTCAGACGTTGGGCGTCTCTGCGAAATTTCGAGGACCCCATAAATCGAATTCTGAATTAAAAGGTTAGCCATCGCCGCGTTTTTCTTTAGGGGCGACATGGGCACGCATTGGAATATTCAATTGCCGTCGAGCGTTATCTTTTCTCGTCGGTGTTCATATTATAATGCGAACATTTGTTCTTGTCAAGCGAATTTTGTCGAATGGGTATAAAACATTCTGCGCGTGGAAATAATAAAAAGGTTTTTCCTTGTTTATAGCTTAACAATTTTCTATTTGAATACTCGCTGGTCAAACAATCACCATCCCCTTTTCCATCACAACATAAATGATATAGGTTCGCCTCGAAGTTTTCCTATTGACAAAAACAACCATATAATGTATATTGTAGCGATTTAGTTCGGGTAACAAAATGTACGACACAGAAATAGATTGGAGGTATACATATGTATCACTATATTGAGGACAAAGCATTCCTTTCCAAAATGAAAAGCCTATGTTCCGACATCATTAACCAACTCGTTCAGAGAATCAACAATGCCGGTGATCTACTTGTCGAGGCACACCTTGTTGGCAGCGGAGCACGCAACTTGGCCACCCAAAATGCAGATGAACCCGTCGACCTAGATTACAATCTTTGTATTATAGATTCTACTACATTCAACGTCAATGATGGAAGACGCATCAAAACATATATTCAAGAACACTTTGATGCTGTCCTAAATAAGAATGGTTGGGCCAATTGCCAAGATTCCACCTCAGCGCTCACAACAGAAAAACGCTATTTCCCCAAAGGCAATCACACAGAATTCAGCATTGATTTAGCAATTGCTTATGAACACAACAATCGTTGGTTCCGTTTGATCCACCAAAAGACCGGCTTCGTTCATCTTGATCAATGGTACTGGAATGAAGTACCAGATTCATATGGTCTCAGCCATCGCGTTGATACTCTTAAGCAACATAATCTATGGATTGAAGTCAGAGAAACCTATCTCAAAAAGAAAAATATGTATTTGAGCAGGCAAGATCAAAATCACCCCTCTTTTATCGTATACATAGAAACTGTCAACGAAGTTTACTACAAGTACTTTAGATAGTTTTTACATAAAAAAATCCCGGAATTGGAAATGCACAATGCACCAATTCCGGGATTATTTTTATGGTATAGAGAAAAGCTCTTTTCTTTGTTTATAGCAATGCAATTATCTGTAAAGAAAATTTAGCACCACCTGATTAAAGTCCTTTGCTTCTTCGTAGAGACCGTGGCCCCGCTGTGGATACATACGAAGCTCCGCATTTGGGATTGCCGCCGAAATCTCTTTAGACGCTTCGCCACCCAATGCCTTGTCCAGCTCACCGCCTACGACAAGCGTAGGTACATTGATCTGAGACAGACTCTCATATGCATTGTGCGTCAAGCAAGCATCCGCCTGGATGAAGAATCGCTCATAGGACTTAGGTTTCGTGAGCCTGCCAACGATGGGCGCCATCCACTTATTCTTGCGATAGTAGTCGTCCGAGTAGATTCTCCGCAGATTGCTGTCCATAAACGCAGAGTGATCGCCACGCTTCGCAAAGGATACCCACTCATCAACGGATTCTGTCAGAATCGGATTGGGTCTGGCGCAGGTAACTGTCAGTATCAGTTTGTTCACCTTTTCAGGGCAATCAATGGCAAGGTGCTGGGCGATCATACCGCCCATAGATACACCGAAAATATCCGCCTTCTCAATACCAAGCTGCTCCATCGCTTCCGCCTGATCCCTAGCCATATCGCGGGTGGTATATCCTTGGGGCAATGCATTCTTTCGACTAAACGCATAAACCGTAAAGTCCTTTGCAAACAACCGGTACATAAATGCCATAGGCAAAGCCGTGCCTTTCACGGATTGCAGAGCATCCCCAAGACCCGGGAGCATAATGAGAACCCGCTCACCGCTACCGAAACGAATATAGTCCATCGTAGCGTTTCCAATTTGCAAAGTACCATTCTTTGCGTTATACAGCATTTTTATCGCCCCTCTCCCCTGCACAAAGCCTCCAGCATTTGTGCGTATTGCTGCGGATGATTGATGCTCAAATCTCCGTGATAGAAGCCCTTCAATAGCAACTTTTGGCTTCCCGGAATTGCTTTGCAAAGCAGTTCTGCGGAATCACGGATATTCTTTTGTTCTTCGGTGCCAGCAACGATCAATACGCCGGCTTTGGTGCCGGAAAGCGCAGGCTTTATCGAATAGGTGCAGTTGGCCTTCATAAAGGCAATCATATCTGTTTTACCGATCTTGCAGGTATCCCGGTAATAATCATCGAATAGTGTTTTCTCTATCCGCAAATAAGCAAACTGCATTTTGGAGAACCATTTTTGCTTAATGAGTCCGTAGCTTACGCCAAAGGTCGGTGCGATCAGAGCACCCGTTAGCTTCATCGGTTTAACAAGCGCGCTCTCGATCAATGCGTACCAGCAGATGTCCGCGCGCTGGGAAAGCATTTCCACTAAAATCTGCCCTCCCAAGGACAGCCCACCAATAGCCAGCACCTGACCACCAAAACGATCATCTATGTAAGCAATCAACCGCGCTGCGTTTTCCTCAATGGAAGTAAAGGGCGCATCACCTTCTGCGTGTCCATCCAAAACAGGAATCACAACACGATACCGTTCTTCCAGCTGCGCAGCAGCATTACGATAGTTCCACCAAGACAGTCCACCACCGTGGAGCAAAATTACGACATCTTTATTCTGTTTTCCGAACTCCTGAACTATCATTTTGCGCCCTCCATGAACTGAGATGAATTTGCAATAATCATAGCAATACCCTTTTCTACCATTTTAACACATTTTCAATATTGTGAAAAGCATTTTTATTTCTAAATCAGAAAAATAGGTACATATACCCTACCCCTCCGTGAAAAGGGCACACAGCCCCACCACGGGCGTCACAGGGGCTATTTACGCGCATCAAAACATTACACTATCGGTAGCGCAATTTAAATGCGTTACACCCAAAATAGGACTTGCAATTTCCGCGTTTCCAAGTTAACATCACCAAAACTTTTTGGAGGTACCACTATGGAAAAGATATTGCAAAGCCTAAAATCCTACATTGAAACCAATCCCTTTGATTCCGGCGATGACGATTGTGCCACTGTCCTGGATCAACTCTACCTCGCCTACGCGAACTCCCACGAATCCGATCCAACCGAAATTAGCGAAGGTTTCAAGGAACTGGAAGAATTCTTACATACCTTGCCACTCAGCGACAACAACGCCGTCTGCAATCTCTGCTGCCGCCTCTGCGGTGAATACGAACATAAAGCCTTCATTGATGGTGTTCTTTACGGAGCACATCTGATGAAGGAAATAAACTGACAAAAGCCGAACCCCACATCCTCGGATGTGGGGTCATTGCTATTAGAAATGCTTTCCTTCTCCGGGACGATCTTCTCCTTGGCCTATGAGAGCTTCAACCGGCTGGTCAACGATCTCTGCAGGTGGCGCATTCTCGAATGGATTGACTTGACCGCTCGGCTGCGGTTTATATTCAGCCAGGGTTTGATCTCCCCTACTGACGCATTCAACCGTTTCTTCCTGTTCTGCGGCTTTCTGCACCTCTAATTCCTCAGCACATTCTTCCATGGGCGTTTCCTGCACCATAGGGTGTTTTTCCGTTTCTACTATGCTTTCGATTTGCATCGGCTCGCTGTTGGTTTCTGTAGTTCCTTTGATTTCAACCAGGATTTCTTCTTCCTTTTTGCTCACATCTGCCGTTTCCGTATCTCTTGCGGGTATAGTTTCTGTCAGCTCCATTGCCGCAGTTTGCGACATTTCCAAGTTTATAGTTGGCGGTCGAACCGTGTCTTGATTCGGCATAGTGAGTAACATAATTGCAAGTGCGAGGATGATGACTAATTTCTTCATATCTATTTTCCTTTCTGAGCCTACCTTTTGCAGCTCACCACAAGAATAAACAGAAATTTCAATTAGTCCAGAGAGAATCGGCACAAAAATTAAATTAATTTATCAATATAGCATAGCTAATGCTAAACCCACCTCGCTTTTGCAAGGTGGGTTTACTTTGATTAAGACTATGAATGGCTCTTGCCGCTTAAAATCAGATCAATATCCCATTGCAATGGTCAATCTCGTGTTGAATAATCTGCGCTGTCCAGCCGGTGAAGGTTTTGATGCGGGTCTGGAATTTCTCATTCTGCCACTGGACTTTGATGGTCTGATAGCGTTTGCACGGACGGGGTCCTCCAAAGAGGGAAAGACACCCTTCCTCTGTATCGTAAGGACCAGACATTTTGATAATCTCAGGGTTGAACATCGTCATATATGTTCCCTCGTTATCAAATACGATGATGCGTTTGCGTACACCAATCATATTCGCTGCTGTACCGACGCAGGCTTCTTTATTGGCAATCAGCGTATCTAGTAAATCCTGCGCTACCTGCAAATCTTCAATTGTCGCTTTCTCCGATTTCATTGCAAGAAAAATCGGGTCGTGTACTACTTCTTTAACCATTTGTCTTAACCTTTTTAAACAAACTTCTTGAATGCCTTTTTGAATCTGATACAAGTGTCAGCGATCCAGTCAAATTGACTATTCCACTCATTTGGATCATCCAGGTTCACAGGCTTTTCAATGATAATCCTGCTGGCTTTTTTATCAGGGAGTTCACGCCAATCCAAAGCAAAGCCAATATCAGCTTCGATTTCATCTTTATGCTGGAGCAGCTTTTGATAAATTGATTTATCAGCGCTGATGTAGAATTCTACGGAAACTGCATTGCGTTTTTTCAGTGCTAATATATCCAGGTGATAGGCTGAAGAACCAAGACTTAGCGTCATCCAGTGATCTGTACCTGGCTTGCGACGCTTAAAGTTTTTAGCAAAAATGGGCTTTGTAAAGGCATACTCGTTAAACGCAGTCCAATACTCTAGGCGGAACTGCATTGCAGGATCGGAAGAAGTGTGCTTTTTAATTTCCTTAGCCCAGTTGTTCGGCTTTTCAATGACCTCAAACTTAACTGCAGGGGCAGAGTCCCCAATCTTATAAAGTTTAATTTCAATCAGGAAAAAGCTGATATTCTCATCGGTATGATTGTTTAACCATTCGATTGCTGCGCGGTGTTCTTCTCTTGCTCGCTTAACAATCCAAACAACAATATCTGCACCCTTACCAGACGCATATGTAATCAGCTTTCCAAGATGATCGTGGTTTGTGTCTTCCAATTGGTTTTCGATGATAATTTTTCGCTCTGTGCCGGTCTCCGAAGCATAGATGTCTACATTAAAATCGCCAACTTTAGACTCCGTTTCATCCACAGTAATATCCAGGCCAATTGCATCTGCCAAAAGCGCCAAGTTACTTTCCACAGCAAGCCAGGGAGTAAAGTCCAGAGCTTCGTGAGGCCACACCTCGCGGAGGTCTTTTATTTCTTTCAGTTGTCCTAAATTAATCATATTGCACCTCCTGCTTATGCCTGCATCATACTATTAAATGTTTTCTGCGCCTCCACCATTTCGTTGGCAGAGAAGGCGCACAAAACTACGGTTATGGGATAATTGGGATAATCCTCTGTAAATTTCTTATATGCTCTGCAGCACTGCTTCGTGGATTCGGCAACAGGGTTGCTTAACGAGCCACCATAAATGCCTGAACTGATCAGTGGGAAGGATATGGTGTGCAATCCGTTATCCTTCAGCACAAACATCGAATTGTAGTACGCATCGAACAATTCCTTGAACGCTGTGGGTGTTCTGGAAAGGTCGGGTCCGACTGCGTGAATGATGTGTTTTGCGTTCTTCATCTTAAAAGCTGGAGTGATGACTGCCGTTCCATCTTTCAATGGGGTTTTGTACTGAGAGCATGCTGCTTGAAGTGCGGTAATTCCAGCCTTCTTAAAAATAACGCCACAGATACCGCCGCCTGCCCACAGTCGGTTATTGGCTGCGTTTACAACAGCATCTACCGACTGATCGGCGCAAGAGCCGTTAACTAAAAACATTCTGCTCATAATAGCCCTCCTACACAGCATTATCAGTCCACATCTCGCACTGGCTAATGACAGTTTCAATAGCATTTTCGCACTCTTCAGGCGGGTACTTGTATTTCTTCAACAAGCGCTTAACCATCTTGCGCATACCCGCTCTGGCAGTCTCTTTCTTCTGCCAATCAATTGTACGATTTTTGCGAAGCATGTCAGTCAACTCACGAGTCATTGCAATCAGTTCTTCATTCTCATAGAAGTCCTTGATGTTCTCCGGTTTGGTTAACGCATCGTAGAAAGCCAATTCTTCCTGAGATAACCCAAGTTTCTCACCTTGCTGATGCAGCGCAGCGATTTCTTCTGCGGCTTTCAGCAGTTCCTTAATGACTTCCTCGTTGGTAATCAAACCATTGTAATAGGCATTCATTAGCTGTGCTATCTTCTCGGAGAACTTTTGCGACTGTACCACATTTGTTTTCTTATAGATAGCAACCTGCTCAGCCATTAATTTACGCAGCATCTCTACTACAATGTTCTTCTCCTTCATCTTGGAGATTTCCTCCAGAACATTGGGGTCGAACAGAGAGAACTTTTCGCCAACTGTTTTGCTATCAAACAAGCTGATGACACCATCACTTTGGATGCTGGATTTCAACAGTTCATTGATCTGATCGTTGATTTCCTTCAGCGACAGGACTCTGCCACCTTTTCCACCAATTGTCAGCTTCATCACCGTAGAACGCACTGCTTCCATAAAGGCCGCATCATGACGTTGTTCTTGAGAAATCAAGCTGGAGCAGAGAGACTGCGCCTGGCGTAGCAACAATGCTTCCTTGAGGAACAAGTCCTTCAAATTCGGTTTCTTGGGATCCAAAACGAAGTTCACGCCACCGGAAATCAGTTTTGCCATTACCAACGGTGTAGCATTTTGGAAGCCGCTGAAATCAAAGCCGTGTAACAAATCCTTACAAACCTGCAGCTTCTCCACAAACTTGGGATAGGCAACCTTGGAAATGTTCATATCACCATACTTCGCACGGTCGCGGGCAGAGTATTCCTTCATCGCCGCCTTCAGCGCAGAAGCAATACCCACATAGTCAACGACCAAGCCGCCTTCTTTATCCTGGAACACACGGTTAACGCGGGCGATCGCCTGCATTAAGTTGTAGCCGTGCATAGGCTTGTACACATACATGGTAGCCATAGACGGAACATCAAAGCCAGTCAGCCACATATCCACAACAATAGCGATTTTCATCGGATCATTGTTGTCCTTGAACTTACGGGCTAATTCTTCCTTGTGGGACTTTGTACCAATAATCTCCTTCCAATCTTCCGGATCGTTATTGCCGCCGGTCATAACCACACCGACTTTTTCTTTCCAATCCGGACGCAACTCCAAAATCTTACGGTAGATCTTCATTGCAATGGGCCGGGAGTAAGCAACGATCATCGCCTTACCGGTCAGTAGATTTGCACGATAATTTTCATAGTGAGAAACGATATCGTTAACCAAAGAATCAATCGTGGATTCTGCGCCCAGAACGCTTTCCATCTGGCCGAGCATTTTCTTGCTCTTCTCGATAGTTTGGGCATCAGATTGCTGCTCCAGTACATCGTAAGTAGCATCGATCAGCTCCAGTACATTCTGATCAAGCTTCAGGTGGACAACACGGCTCTCATAATAAACTGGTCTGGTAGCTCCATCTTCCACCGCCTGGGTCATGTCATAAATGTCGATGTAATCGCCAAAAACCTCACGGGTGTTACGATCCTTTGCAGAGACGGGAGTCCCGGTAAAGCCAACAAAAGTGGCGTTCGGCAGAGCCTCACGTATAATCCGGGCATTACCCACAACCACGTGCGCTTCCTCTTCCCCCTGCTCGTTCTTGGACATAACAATCTTCTCACTGAAGCCATACTGACCACGGTGAGCTTCATCAGCCATTACCACAATATTTCTGCGCTCGGACAGCGGCT
Source organism: Faecousia sp. (assembly GCA_045654085.1). Taxonomy (GTDB): domain Bacteria; phylum Bacillota; class Clostridia; order Oscillospirales; family Oscillospiraceae; genus Faecousia. Next base: position 70,612 of record JAZOMT010000032.1, read on the forward strand.
TTTCGCCTCGTTCGAACTTGAACATAGTGGTGAAGATGATACCGTTAGCACTACGGCCTTCCAGCAAAGTTTTCAAATGTTCCTTACTTTCTGCCTGCACCGGAGTCTGACGCAGGAATTTTGCACACTTAGCAAACTGAGAATATAGCTGATCGTCCAGGTCAATGCGGTCTGTCATCACCACAATTGTTGGGCTATCCAGCACCTCCTGTAGCAAATGGGCGTAGAACACCATAGACAGAGATTTGCCGCTACCCTGGGTGTGCCAGAACACACCACCCTTGCCGTCAAACTGGGTGGCAATTTTTGCCTTGTCAACTGCCTTGCGAACTGCAAAATACTGATGGTAACCTGCTAGAATCTTGATAGGCTTCTGGCTGTCACCGGAGAAGAGGATAAAGTTCTTCAGGATATCCAGCAAGCGCTCTCTTTGGAAAATACCCTCATAGAAAGTGTCAAACTGTGCAAACGCTGTATTCTCATAGTTGCCGTCCTTGGTTTTCCACTCCATGAAGCGATCCAAACCAGAGGTAATGGTACCAGCTTTGTTAGTAGAAAGATCGCTGATAACACAGATCGCATTATAAATAAACATGGACGGGATATCCTGCATATAATTGCGGATCTGATTATAGGCATTTTCAATGCCGGCCTCTTCCTTGGACGGACTCTTCAGTTCCATCAGCACCAACGGCAATCCGTTGATAAACAGAATAATATCCGGGCGGCGGTTATTGCCGCTTTCAATGTATGTATACTGGTTGACCGCATAGAAGGTGTTGTTGTCCACCTTAGTGTAGTCGATCAAATATACAATGGAGGATCGTTCTTCGCCCTTATAAAAATACTTCACAGTAATACCGTTCTGCAGGTAGTCCATAAAAACCATATTCTTCTGCACCAGGCTACCGGTATCAAAGTTCTTCAACTTGGAGATCGCCTCATCGATTGCTTCCAGCGGCAGCTTCTTATTCAGGCGCACGAGACTATCCCGCAGTTCATTTTCCAGAATGGGACTGGAATAATCCGTGCGGTCCATATCCGGAGCATAGATGTGGGTGTACCCCATCTTTTCCAGCAGTTCTAAAACTGCCTGCTCAAACATATCTTCTGTGAAGTGCATAGTGATGCCTCCTACTTTATGTTTTTTCCATCGACTCTATGATATCGATAATATCTCTAAAAAAGCAGCTCTCTCTGGCAATTTTCTTGCTTAATAGCGCCGCATATGCAAAAACCGCAATAAAGACGGCAACTGTAAGAATCGGTGGGAAGTCCTTCCAAAGAGTATCAATGTAAATCGGTATTAAGAACCCAATATAACACCAAAACATTTCCGGACTTTTTTCTTGTGAACGCGCTATGTTGATGCAATAATGCTTAAAGTTATAAAGATCTTTCGAAGATCTAAAATCAGCAAGAATACCTTTAATATGATCTTCCCATTCAGAATATAGCGTAAATTGCTTACTCTTTCCGCAACATAAGCGACCATATTCTTTTTGTTCAATTTTGAGGTTAATTATTTCGTGATAGGGAGGCTTTCTCATATATTCTCCTTAACTAAACGATAATTTAGCGGCTTAAATTTCGATATTAGATACTTCAATTTCACCGCTCATCAAACGTGGTAGCAGCGAGTCGCGTAGATCCTTCAGTCTTGCATTTTCCATTGCATTGATACGAATCTGTGCGTACATAGGCGCGACCATGGCGGAGAATGCTGCAATTTCTCCAGCTGTTGGTAGGTAGAATTGATATTGGAGTGTATCCGACGGGATTGTTCGCTGACGACTACCTGTCGATCCAGTGACATGGCTGCACATAAAATCGGAAAACGGCACACTGTCGATTAGTGAATACAAGAAATCGGTGAGCATGCGCTCCTTAGCTTTGTACACGATGAACTCGGTCGAGCAGACCGCATTATCAGTCATACAATAAGGACGCCATACACGCTTCGTAGTTGGATTGAGCTTCGAAATCATAAAGCAATCCGCATCCACAATAAACTTGCTACTCTTGATTGCACTGGACAATTCAAATACGGGATAGCGCATTTCGTCAAAAGCAGGAATGCTGTAATGTTCCAGCATAGTTTCTGGCTGCTTCAACGGGTTAAAACTTTTGTTGGAGATCACAGCAACATCGCCCAACGAAATAAGTGACCACCCATCTGGGGTTGAATCACCATCGCGCAGGCAGAAATACTCCGCAAATAAAGTCTGTGCTTGCTGCTGTAAATTATCGTTTATCTGATTATTATGGGCTATCTTTTGATCAAGTGCCGCAAGGAAGTTTCCAATCTGTTTCTGCTCTGTCAACGGTGGTACGATCAATTCAAGTTCATCCAAAACACCCTGCTGTACACGCTGTCGCCCAGACGATCCTACCATTGATTTAATAGCGATATTCCTAAATGCGGGACTAGTTGCGAGGTAATAAACAAATTGTGGGTCGCTAATTCCTTCTCTTGCTCGCATTACGATGAATTCGGTTGATCCAAATGCAATTTCTCCATCATCCAGAACATCCACGAATGCGGTCTTGCCGTTTTCAAGGCAGGGTGTAATTCGTGCCATGATGGTGTCACCATTGCAGAATTTTGAACCTCCTGTAAACTCAGCCTGTTCTGTTGTGGGTATTTTCTTTGTGAATGGCTGGAGCTTATCCATGGCGATCTTTGTAGCTACAGCACCTTTTTTTATGCTCAGTCGAGGATTAAATTCCACGAATTCTGCAGCACGGATTGTTCTCCAATTCTCCATGATCATACCGTCCTATCCGATGTATTTTCTGTGTGCCAGCTTAACATTTTGTTGTTTCACCATTGCATAGTGCATGGTAGTGTCGATTTTCTGGTGCCCCAGGAGCTGCTGCACCTGCTCAATGGGCATTCCCTTATCAATCGCCGATGTTGCCAAGGTTCTCCGGAACTTGTGCGGGTGCACTTTTGGTATGGATAACCTTCTGCCCAATTGTCGCAATCGCATCTCCACGCCACCAATCTGCAAGCGATCATATGGTGCCCGCAATGTAACAAAAAGCGCCGGATTACTGTCTTTGCGGCTATCTAGGTAGTGCTGCAAATGAATTTTGGTCCGGGCATCAAAATACACCAAACGCTCCTTGTTGCCTTTGCCAAACACCACGCACTCCCGGTCATTAAAATTGATATCATCCCGGTTGAGCAACACCATTTCACCCACACGCATCCCGGAAGATGCCAGCAAATCGATAATCGCTAAATCCCGCAACGAATCGCAGCTATCGCGCATCAGTTCCAAAGCCTCATCCGTATAGGTGTCTTTGATGATCTTTGCTGTCTTGACCTTGTGGATCCTGCGAACAGGACTTTTTACAATATAGTCCTCATCCTCCAGCCAAGAGTAAAAAGTAGCCAGAATGCGCCGAATATTATCAATCGTCACCTTGCTTGATTTGCGTTTGAGTTGATATGCGGTTAAGTACTGCCGGATGTCATCCGTGGTGATCCGTTGCACCGGCTTGCCAATACCCGCCACCATCGCCTCTATGGTTTTACCATAGTAGGATAGCGTTTTTTCTGAGCATCCCTCTATGCGTTTTGCTGCTATAAATGCAGAAATCATATCTGGCTGCTCTTGTTCGTGCGGATTGTTAGATAGCGTGATTTCTACTCCCTGTAGGCATTGCTCTATCGCCATTTGAAGTTTTTGAAGCTGTTCATTGTTGAGGTAAGGCAGCATTTTTTGCTGCACCTCGGCGATTAGTTGTTCTTTCATTGTCTTTTCTCCTTTTCTTTGTAAAAAAGAGAACGACAGCAGTGGCAGTTTCTCTAGTAAAACACCCGCCACTGTGGGTGCTTATTAGAACGGTAAACGATAATTTACAACAGCAAGCGCAGGCGCTGTATCGCAGTTGGTTTATAGAGTGTACGCCATTTGGCGGGACCGTTCCTGCTAACTGGTGCCGTGGAAAACTGAAGGATATACTCCAGTTGCAAAAACGCGCCATCAAGGCTGGTGCTGCACCAGAATTGCCTTACTTGCCAATCGATACCATACCAATGAAAACTTTTGCGGTATCGGATTTCCGTCCCAACGAAGAAGCTCAAAGCAGTTTGATACAGTTCAGCAAGGACGATATCCTAATTGGCGCGATGCGTGTGTACTTCCACCGTGTTATAATTGCTCCTTGCGATGGCATCACCCGAACAACCTGCTTCGTTTTGAAGCCCACAAATCACGCATATTTGGGCTTTGGTTTGTTGACATGTGATTTGGACAGCAGTATTGATCACGCCCAAAACACTTCCAAGGGATCTACCATGCCGTATGCTGTATGGGATGGTGGTATGGGTGAAATTGAAATTGCCATTCCACCTTTAGAAGTTGCCAAGGAGTTTAACGAATTGGTATTACCCATGCTCCGGCAAATCCAGAACTCATATTTTGAGGTAAAGGCCTTGCGCGAATTGCGTGACAGCCTGCTTCCTCGACTTATGTCGGGCAATCTGGATGTCAGCGAATGCTTTTAAGCAGCTAAATTATCGTTTATTTGCTTATTGACAGCAATCTTCTTATCGATAGATTCTAATATCTGAGCAATTTTGTCTTGTTCTTTCTCATCGAATAAAGGAATCTGCAAATCCTTTATGTTCTTAAGGCTAATTGTTTTCTGCGTAGAACCAACAACCATTTGTTCAATTTGCTGTCGCACAAAAAAGGAACTTAATACATAATACAAATATCTGCTGTTGATTTTAGGAGAAATAATAGCTGTGTTTTGTCCTAAACAGAACACTTTGCTACTTGCTACATATGAAAAAATACCGTAAGATCCTACTCGGCTAATTATGATATCACCAATTTGCGGTTTGTGCTTTGCACTGTATTTTTCATAATCTTCTGCACTAACCATTAAGCAATTTGTAAGATCAAGATCGTCCGCTCGAACATCCGTGACTCTTACCATGGGAATGCCTTTATTGCAATACTTAGGAGTTTGGTGTAAAGAGTCAATAACATCGGCAACTTCTGAAAGCTTTATATGTTTGATGTTAGATTGCATATCCGATTGCCCCCAGTTTCTGCCGGATTTCCGCTTCCAGCTTATGGGACTGATCGAACAATTCAGAGAGTTCGCCGGTCAATCGTGCCATTTTCTCTTCAAAGGGCTCACCGTCATCCTGTTGTTCCTCAATGCCGACATAACGACCGGGGGTGAGGATATAGTCTTGCTTTGCGATTTCTTCTGTAGTTACTACAGCACAGAAGCCCTTCTGATCCTCCAATGTGCCGTCAGCATAGGAATTATAGGTATCCGCAATCTTTGCAATATCTTCTTCGGCCAGTTCTCGCAGTTTCCGGGTTACCATAGTGCCCATTTTCCGGGCATCAATAAATAAAGTCTTGCCCGGCTGTTTCTTGTTCTTTGCCAGGAACCACAGAGAAACAGGAATCTGGGTAGTGTAGAACAGCTGGGTAGGCATTGCAACAATGCACTCCACCAAATCTGCATTGATTATATTTTGCCGGATTTCGCCTTCACCACCGGATTGGGACGAAAGAGAACCATTTGCCAGCACCATACCAATCTTGCCATTAGGCGCCAAGTGATGAATCATATGCTGCAGCCACGCAAAGTTGGCGTTGCCGGCAGGAGGCATACCGTACTTCCAACGCACATCATCCTTCAGCTTGTCCGCACCCCAATCAGACAGATTAAAGGGAGGATTTGCCAAAATAAAATCGGCACGCAGCGTAGGATGGCAATCGTTGAAGAAGGTATCCGCATTGTACTCGCCGAGGTTAGCCTCAATGCCGCGGATCGCCAGGTTCATCTGTGCCATCTTCCAAGTTGTGGGGTTAGAGTCCTGACCGTAGACGGCAATGCTGTTGATATTGCCGCTATGCCGCTCAATGAACTTTGCAGATTGGACGAACATACCGCCACTACCGCACGCAGGATCGTATACACGACCATTATACGGCTGCAGCACCTCAACCAGCGTACGAACTACGCAAGAAGGTGTATAGAATTCACCAGCCAGCTTGCCTTCCTGCTCTGCGAACTTGGAAAGGCAGTATTCGTAAGTCCGACCCAGGATATCTTTTTCACTGCCGTGTTCGATCATTTGGATATTGGTGAATAGATCCACCACATCGCCCAATCTACGCTTGTCCAGTTCAGGACGAGCAAAGTTCTTGGGCAGAATATCCTTCAGGCGCTTGTTTTCCTTCTCGATTGCACGCATTGCATCATCAATCACAGTGCCAATTTCAGGGGTATGTGCCTTGGATGCAATCACACTCCAACGGGCAGACGCAGGCACGAAGAAGATGCCTTCAGAGGTGTACTCATCAATATCCTCTTCGAAGCCATCGCCTTCTGCCAGCAGTTCCTGATACTTTTCCTCGAAGCGATCAGAGATATACTTCAGGAAAATCAAACCCAGTACAACACTCTTGTATTCAGATGCATCAATATTGCCACGTAGGACACATGCGGCATCCCAAATTTGTTTTTCAAAACCAATACCGGCTGTATTCTTTTCTGCCATTTTACACTACCTCCTGTTCAGGAATTAGGTCCATAATATCTCCGATGTTAGCATTTAGCGCAGTACAAATCTTGACAAGCACCGTCATAGACACTTCTTCGTCCCGACGGAGTTTCGTCATAGTATTAGGCGCTACACCCGCCGCTCTGCGCAGGTCCGCTTTGCTCATTTTCTTGTCGACTAGCAACTTCCACAGCTTGTTATACGAAATAGCCATAGTGAAACCTCCATATGTAGACAAAATTTTATTGTATTATACATCATTTTATTATATGATGCAAGAAAGTTTCGCAATATTTTGCGAAACTTTCTATTTCGATTAGCTGTATCACCATTCGTTTTTTCTATCGTCCACAAATCCCCTTTCTTTGTTTATAGCGGCACAATTTTTCATTGTCCGTGGGTGGTGGATTTTACAGAAGAAACAGCTTGACAATTGCGTCGCGTCAAGGTACAATCACGCAAACAAAACCGCTTCCTGTAGATCGGCAAAAGTTGCCGTAATCTGCAAGAAGCGGTTTTTGACCACATAGTTGACCATATCCTGACCTGGACCACATGGAGACAGTGGATACAAGAGTTCAGGAAAGCATAAGCATACCCATTAGAAAGTGTTAGAAAGGGTGATAAATTGTAGGAAAAAGCTTCGTTGAATGCTTTGGGACCAGGATGCCGCGAGTTCGAGTCTCGCCACTCGGACCAAAAAACCGTACGGCGATCAGTTCGCATTCTACGAACACTGTCGGTCTTTTCTTTGTTTATAGCAGTTCAATTATGTTTTCTTCTATATCATTTCTTAAGGCTCTTACTCTACTTCCACCAAGGTGTATTCTCTGCTTCCATACCCCAGAGCTGCAGCGGCTTCGATGGTATGAACGCCATTTCGACCCTCGATTCTCTCTATGAGATGGGGCTTGCCCGGATCAGAACACGCATAAACAAGATCGATACAGGCCTGATCGATAGCAATGGGATCGGTTGACACAAGAATGCCAATATCCGCAATACAGGGATCTTCTGCTTTCGCGCAGCAATCGCAGTCTACGCTCATATTTTTCATCACATTGACATAAATAATGTTGCCCTTAAAAAACTCCACCACGCTGCCAGCCGCATCTGCCATCGCTTCCAAAAAGGAATCGTGATTGGCACTCCAAATCTTTAACACATTGCCAGCGCCGTGGATATAAGCCTTGCCGTGGGAGGAAGCACAGCCGATAGAAAGCTGTTTCAGCGCACCACCGTAGCCGCCCATAGGATGCCCCTTGAAGTGAGACAGCACCAGCATAGAATCGTAGGCAGCCATATCCTTACCCACATAGTTTTTCTGAATGACTTTACCATCCGGGATATCCAGCACCAGATCCGGTCTCTCTGCATCCAGCAGATCTACCTTAAAGTGCTGTATCCAGCCATGATACTCCAAAAGCTTTCTATGCTTGCGGGTAGTGTTTCTTGCACCGGGATAGGCAGTGTTGCATTCTACAACCGTTCCGTTTACATAGTGAATGATCGGCTTCCAGAATTCAGGCTTCAGAAAATTTTGATTCCCCTTTTCTCCGGAATGGACTTTAACAGCCACATTTCCATTTAGTTCCTTACCCGTCAGCTTGTACAGTTCCAAGACCTTTTCCGATGTTATCTCACGAGAAAAATAAACAGTTGCACCCATATTTGACTCCTCCATTATCGAATAAGATCGGTAACCCTATTATAATACAAAGGAGAATCAATTACAAGTAATCATTCCCGACTATCTTTTTCTGCAAAAATATGCTATGCTATCTAAAAAGAATGCTTGGAGGTTGCAGAAAATGCTTAAAAAGCTGTATGAAAAGAGCGAGATTTGGTTCGCAGTAGGATGGATCATTGCCTATGTTATTCTTGCATCCGCAGGAGATAATCTATCGGCGGACATAGGCATCTCGAAAATCGTTACATTGCCTATATTGATCGCGCTGTCTGTCGCATTATTTCTCTTTGTCAGAAAGAATGGACTAACAGAAAAATACGGTCTCCGTAAACCGCAGGCAGGCGCTAAAAAGATGCTGTTTTACGCTCCGTTGATTATTCTCCTGACAGCGAATTTGTGGTACGGTGCCCGGCTTAACGAATCCCCGCTCGAAACAGGATTCTATATTCTATCTATGCTTTGTGTCGGTTTTCTGGAAGAAATGATCTTCCGCGGTCTTTTATTTAACGCAATGGCAAAAAACGGTGTGAAATCAGCAATTATTGTTTCCAGCATTACCTTTGGAATCGGACACATTGTGAATCTTATCAATGGCTCCGGGGCAGAATTACTGCCGAATCTCTTACAGGTAATTTACGCAGTGGCCATTGGATTTACCTTCGTGATGATTTATCATAAGACGAAGAGCTTGGTGCCTTGTATTTTAACCCATAGTATTTTTAACGGATTAAGCGCATTTTCTAACGAAGCAGTCATTACACCGCAAAGGCAAATTTTTTCCGGTCTTTTAATCGCAATTATTGCAGGTGTGTATGCCGTGTATATCGCATTGGCAGTAGAAGAAAAGAATGCAAAATAATGAGGAAACCTCAGCTATCAGTTCGATAAACTTGAATTTGAACAGATAAATGAGAATGTAGGGGTCGGCCCTTCGACGCCCCTTGCAGCAAGTCCGTTCCCGCGTATCGACGGGCTTTCGAGGGCGCCAGCCCCTACAATTTTCGCCGTAAGCTGTTCGATTATTGAGGAATTCTTTTTCTTTGTTCTCTGCTAAAGCTTATTTATGTCCCCAGCAGAGCCGGAGGTTAACTTTGGTCAACCAATTTAAGGGTTTTTGGACTTAGAAAAGTTCAAAGACCCTTCCTTTATTTTTTGAAGAAGGCTACCGCAATAGCGCCGGGACCCGCGTGGGTACCGATCACGCTTCCAATGGTGGTATAACGCACCTCGTCAACATTTCCTTCCCACAGATGCTTGCTGTCTTCGATATATTTCAGAAGCATCGCATCGGACAGGCCGGTATAGCCCAGAAGCAAAGGCATAGTAAAGTCTACACCGCCTGCTTTTTCAATTTACTGGACAAGCAGATTGTTGCCCATTTTAGAGCCCCTTGCCTTGCCCAACATACAAATCTCACCGTTAGAAATGGAGAGTACAGGTTTGATGTTCAATATTGAGCCGGCAAAGGCAACCGTTTTGGAGACACGTCCGCCCTTTTTAAGATATTCAAGGGTATCCACCAAGGCAACAACGACGATGCGCTTCTTGGCTTCTTCCAGCTTTTCGGCAATTTGCTTTGCCTCCAGCCCATCACCGCACAGCCTCAGCGCATACTCCACAAGAACACCGCCGCCAATTGCAGCCGTACCGCTGTCCACCACATAGATATTTTCATAATCCTGGGCAGCGATGGTTGCGCTTTGGTATGTGCCGGAGAGCGCGGAACTCAATGTGATAACCACTGCCGATTCCCCTGCATCCCGGGCCTTTTTGTATTCCGTTTCAAATGCAGCAGGAGATGCCTGACTGGTGGAGGGATGCACATCGGTTTCCACCAGCTTTTCATAAAAGGCCTTGTGGTCGATGGTAACACCGTCTACATACTCCTCCTCACCAAAATGAACGGTCAGCGCAACGGTATGCACCTGCTCCTTCACGATTGGCAGCAGGTCTGCAGTGGAATCCACAATAATCCTTGTTTTCATTCTATTCAATTCCTTTCGTTGTTTATGCGTTTGGGAAGTATTTACCGCTGCGGAAGTCCATCCTTACTGAGTATTTGCAGATTTGCGGCGATCCTCTCCAAACAGCGGTAGAAAACCTCCCGCTCCTCCTCTGTCATACCCTCGCCTGCCAATTCCACTGCCAGCGCAGCTCTTTGCTGCACATGCTCTGCGGCTTGCTTTCCTTCCTCAGTCAGCAAAAGCTTGGCACGGTAAAGATTACCACCGATGGTCTCTTTTCGCACAAGACCTTTTTGTTCCAGGATGCCCACCATACGGGAAACATCCGCTTTATTCTTGCCGCACAGCTCCCCTAACTTTGCAGCGGTGATGCCCTCCTCAAAATTATAGAGCGTCGTAAGATAGACGGCGTGAGGGGTGTTTAGTTCGTACTTTGCCATTTCCTCCGCAGCCAGCTTATGCCAGCAGCGGTCAATTTCGGAAATAGCAAGAGAAAAACGGGCAAATCGATCCAGCATAGAATAACCTCCCGAAGATAAACTTACAGCGCGTACAGATAAATCGCCAAAAACTGGAGAAGACTGCCAATTACCACGAAAATATGAAACACCGAGTGCATCCAATGCTTCTTCGAGCCGATGCCGTAGAGAATCGCGCCAATGGTATAGGCAATACCGCCGGCCAACAGCAGTGAAAAGCCGGACATTGTCATAAGCTCAATGGTTTGGGGCAGAAAAAATATAATCCCCCAACCCATACCGATATAGCAGATCATAGAAAAAATGGTGTACTTTTTAAGATCAATGGCCGTAAGGGTGGCCGCTGCGGCAACCAATATCCACTCTGCCGCCAAAAGTCCCCAACCGATCAGCGGATAAGTGGGGATAAATGCAGACAGCAATATCGGTGTATAGGTACCGGCGATCAGGAAATAGATGGTGCAATGGTCAATGATCTGCATCACCTTTTTGCCCATTCCGGGGCGCAGACCGTGGTATACACTGGAAATCGTGTACAGCGTGACAATGGACACACCATAAACGGCGCACCCAATAATACTCAGGGTAGTACCCTGAAGAATCGCCCGAATGACACACAGCACCAGTACAACCACGCCCAATGCGCCGCCTACGATATGGGTGACCATATTCATAATTTCCTCGCCCTTGGTATAATTCGGAAGCTTTCTGTCCCGTAATTTGATTCGTTTCATATGCAAAACTCCTTTCCGTTGTCACCTGTACTACCCATTTGGATGTTGCGTTATCAACATCCGGATTATACACAGATTTTGTTGAGATGTCAACATCTTTATTCTATTGGTTACCAAAAATGCCCGGCAAGGTTTGGAAACCCCGCCGGGCATATTCTGAACACATAGGAATTCAATTTTGTACCGCTGCTTCAATTTTTTCGACCAATTTCTTTTTGTTAATGACCCGATTGAGCAGGAACATCGCTATGGCGCAAATGCACAGCAGTGGGAACTGATCTCTCGTGTCTCTGCTGATATGAAAATGATGCAGTAAAATCGGACATTGCGCAAGGTAAATGAACACACTAAATTCACCAAGGAAATTCAGGAATTTACTACGGACAGGCAGCGCGGTTGCAAAGTACAAAACCGCAGGCCCAACGAGACCGCCCAAAAGGCGAAGCTTCCAGATTTCATAGCCGGGTAAGTAGGCAAGGTAAACAAAAGAAACAGCAGAAACTGCAAAGCCGACAGCATTTAGGAGTAAGGTAAGTTTTTCTGCTCTCTTGCCATCCTTCCCTTTTAGCTCCAATTTGGGAACTTGGGAAAGGAGCATACCAATGGCAACCATTGCAGGGCCTCTTGCCACCCGGTCGATTTCCTTTGTAAGAACGCGATGGGCAGACATCGAAACGATGATCACAAGAATGCAGATAAGGTTGAAGGTAAGCTGCCGTTTTGTCTTTCTGCGTATGAAATAGAATAACGACAAAAATACAAATTGCGCAGCAAAGAACCACAAAAAGCTAAAGGGCCAGTTAAAGCCGTTAAACTCCCACGGGAATACGATATTGCAGTAAAGGACAGAAAGGGCGGCAAGAATCAGCGGCACAATAAACCGCTTTGTTCTGTCCCAAAAAATATGGGGTATGACCTCTATGATCGGTCTTTCCCTATATTTTTCCATCCCCTTCAGAAAGAAATAGCCCGATAGCACAAAGAAGAAGCCAACGGCCGTATTGATGCCGTTAAATTTATCCGAAAGCACCGGGAAAAAGCCGTGAAAGTACGCGACCCAAACAGCGCACAAGAAACGGAACAGTTCAATCAGTCCGTTTTTATTATCTTTGGCAGCCACCATTCTCACCCCAAATAAACATTCTATAGTAAATGTATAACACAATTTCCCCCACAAATCAACATTCATCATCAATTTGTGAGAAATTCGCCAAAAGACAGGTAGAAAATTATACATCTATGTGATATACTGAAACAGATAGATTAGAATACATTCAAATGAGCAGGAGAAATGACGATGAATAATTTGAAAATTCGCTTAGAAACGGAAAAGGACTACCGCGCAGTGGAAGAACTGACCCGGGAGGCATTTTGGAATGTCTATAAACCCGGCGCAGACGAGCATTACTATGTCCACAAGATGCGCTCCCATCCCGATTTTCTCCCCGAGCTGGCCTTTGTGCTGGAAAAGGACGGCCAGATCATCGGTAACATTATGTACACAAAAGCTTGGCTGGAGGACGAAAACGGTGCGCGCAAGGAGATCCTTTCCTTTGGCCCGCTGTGCGTTGCGCCCAAGTACCAGCGGCAGAAATTGGGTAAGCTCCTCATCGAGCATTCCTTTGAGGTTGCACGTAAGATGGGCTACGATGTAAATATCAATTTCGGCAATCCGGGCAACTATGTGAGCCGCGGTTTCGTAAGCTGCAAAAAGAAAAATGTCAGCTTTGTCATGCCCGGCAATTTCCCCACAGCGCTGCTTGTCTGTGAGCTTGTACCGGGTGTGCTAGCGGGCAAAAGCTGGATGTATATCGCCAGCACCGCCGCCGACTGCTGTGAGGATACCGCCGCGGTGGAAGCCTTTGATGTCACCTTCCCGCCCAAGGAAAAGAAATGGATGCCCAGCCAAGAGGAATTCTACATCTATCGTCATTCTTCTGTAGTCCGATAAGCGTAAAATGCCGCTGAGGAATTGAAACTCCTCAGCGGTCTTTTCTTTGTTTATAGCAGTTCTTCAGCATACATTGCCCGGATGCCGCCGATGAATTTCGGGCGGGTGCGGGCGGCGACTACCAAGGCATCGCCAATGCGGTTATTTTCCAATCGAACGGGTACAGCCACTTTCTTCAGATGCATACCAATGAGGGTCAATCCAATATCCAGTCCTGCATCGGCAGAAATCTGTTCCACCGCAACGGGATTTTCAAAGGCGGCATAAGCGGCGGTCGCCAGAGAGCCACCAGCTTTGGTCTGAGGTACTACATTGACGATTTCCGCATTCGGCACGGCAGCGCGCTCTGTAATGATGGCGCGGTTTAAATGCTCACAACACTGGATGGCAAGATAAAAGCCGTTATTCTTTGCGCAATCATACAATGCCTTAAAGATATGTCCAGCGGTGTCAGGACTGGAATTTGTTCCGATCTTTGCGCCCAAAACCTCGCTTGTAGAGCAGCCAACCACCAAGATTTGACCGGGCTTCACCTTTGCCTTTTCAACAAGCTCCTGGGCGGCAGCTTTTGTCTGCTGATAAATTTTCTCCATTTTGATATTCCTCCGAGATAGGCTGCACTAAGTATAGCACAGACATTCCATTTTTTCACCTATTATTTTTCGCATATTCTTCTTTTGCAAACGCAAACTAAACCAAAAGGAGTGGTTTATATGGACGGACACGAACTTGTACGGCAGACCTTAGATCAAATTCCAAAGGCAAATGCCAACGCAAAACGGATTACGGGTCTTGTAAAGGAAGGCGGCAGAATTACCGGGTATCAGCTATCCGACAATACCATTGTGGCAAAGCAGCAGGCGGTGGATATGGCGCGGCAGGGTCAAATCGCCGGTGTCGGTATTGCCCACCGTAGAGATACGGAATACCTCAAATCCATCCCCGACGGCAGCGAAAACAACAACCTCGGCAATTTACCTTCCGTATCTCCTCCAAATTGACAGCAAAGGTCGGTAACAAATTGTTGCCGACCTTTTTTCATAAAAAGGCTGACTCTCACGCTATGTCATAGTTTATTATGCATTTCGTATGGACGGTCACTAATCATTCGCTAATAATACCCCTACCTCTTTATACAACAGAGTCTTTTGCCGATTAACGCCATAAAATTACCGATAACAAGATTATTATCCATTTTTCCTTTGGATATGCTATAATGGCAAAAAACGGAGGTGAGGCAATGAAACTGAAACTAATCATAGACAAAGAAAAAGACGAGGAGCTCATTGCCATCGTCCATAGCCGTTCCCCATTAATCGATGAAATTGAGGCTTTGCTCTTAAAGTCCGAAGGCGCAGACCGCATCCCCGGCTATACCGAAGAGGATATTAAGATGCTGTCTGTTTCCGAAATTGAATGTATTACTGTCCTTGACGGTAAGACCTACGCCATAGATTCCAAAAACTGCCGTTATCGATTGAAACAGCGGCTTTATGAGCTGGAAAGCATACTCCCCTCTTTCTTTATCCGCATCAACAAAAGCGCCCTTGCAAACGAAAAAGCACTGGACCGTTTTACCGTCACCGTTGCAGGCAGCGTGGATGCCGTTTTCAAATGCGGTTACCGGGAATATGTTTCCCGGCGGTGCTTCTCAGAAATCAAAAGGAGGTTAGAGGCAAAATGAAGAAATTTCTCAAGGAATTCTTGCTCCGGGGTCTTGTCTGTGCCAGCGGTGGACCCATTGTTTTGGCCATCATCTATGGCATTTTGGGCGCAACCGGCGCTGTGGAATCTTTCTCACCCAGCGAGGTATGTATCGGCATCGTGACCATGACCCTCCTTGCCTTTATTGCCGCCGGTATGACTGCCATTTATCAAATGGAGCAGTTACCGCTGCCACTGGCGATTTTGCTTCACGGTGGTGCGCTGTATATCGCCTATATCCTCACCTATCTCCTAAACGGCTGGCTGCAAACTTCTCTTGTGCCTATTTTAGTATTCACCGGAATTTTCCTTGCGGGCTATGCTTTCATTTGGCTTATCATTTACCGTATCCAAAAAGCCAAAACGGAGAAGCTTAACAAGCTGCTAAAAGGCTAAAAAAGTGCGTTGCAAAGCTGCAACGCACTTACACTTTTCCTTTACCAAATAAAGGGTATGATCCTATACTTCACTTTCTGCTTATATTCCGCATATCCGGGCAGCTCTTTTGTCAGCAGTTCTTCCTCGTCCTTCAGCCTCACGATAATAATTGCGGGATAGAACGCAAAGGCAATGAGGGCATAATACGAGCCAAGCACCAGCGGGATCATCAAAAACAGCAAAATCGTCACCGCATACATAGGATGGCGGACAATGCCATAAAGTCCCGTGTCTACCACTTTTTGTCCTTCCTCCACCTTGATAGTGCGGCTAAGATAGGCATTTTCCCGCATTACCTCCGCATACAGGGCATAAGCAATTAAAAACAGCACCGATGCGGCAATTACCACAGGCGTAGGCATCTGCGACCAGCCAAAACGGAAATCCAGACCCGCCACCACAAAGCCGACAATAAACATAAGACCTGATGCTGCGATAACGCCTTTTTGCGCGCCCTGCTTTTCCTTAACATCCAGCCGCTTTTTTAGAAATTCCGGGGATTTTGCCAGCATCACAAAGCCGGCAATCAGCATCGGCGCAAAAAGCAGTCCAACAAATAACCAACCGTATGTGTAAGCGATAGTGCCCGCCGGCAGAAAAATCAGCAGACCTACCATCACAAGACCGCAAGCGAACTTTGTCAGGGCTTCTATCAATAATTTCATAATCTAACCTCCGTAGGGGTCGATGCCCACATCGACCCGTTTGGGTATTCTTTCGGGCGGATGTAGGCATCCGCCCCTACTTTCTTCATAAACTGTATTCTCCGTGAAATCGAAACCATTGCTTATTTTTTCTCAGCGGTCAGCAGGCGAAATAAATGCAAAAACTCCTGCTCGCACTGCGTAAAGCCCCTAAAGGAAAACTCCGGCTGGGAGCAGATTTTCGGCATTTTCTCCACAATGCTCTCCCCCATCAGATTCACAAATTCGTGAGCAAGGATTGCATCGTCAATTGCAAATACCTTCTCTTTCTCCGTCCCGGTCAGAGGCTCGCCGAGCCATAAATTCCAAAGCATTTCCTGCAGTGGTTCTTCAATTTCCTTATATTTCGGCAGTTCCGCTTTTACCGGACGGGTAACGTCCGAGAGATAGGCTTCGCTGGCATCGTGGAGCAGACAGGCAAGCTGCAAACGCCCAGAATACCCTCTCGCTGCTGCCTCTTTGGCGCAGTTAATGCAGTGCTGTCCCACAGAATAGAAGCTTCTAAAATGTCCGTTTGCCCGGCAGAGCATAGAAAGGGCGTGGGCAATATCTGTAATGTCCACCAATTCTGCCTTTGGCCGCAGGGGGTCGAACATTTTCTTTGTATAGGTCATAATTTCGCTCATATCTTACCACTCCATTACAAGCTCACACTGCCCACATAGTCGTAGCCCGGCAGTTCCGGGGCAATCTTTTCTTTTGAAAACCGGAAACTGTCCCGATTTTCCACATACAAATGGGCCATCGCAATGCCTATATCCAGACGCGTTCCAATCTGGTTGCAGTAAACCCGGATGGCGCTGCCCTCGTGGGTAAAGTACCATGGCTGACTGTTCACCGCTGAAGGGGCAAGCCGGGCAGCTTCCAGTTTCGGGTCAATCTGGTCAGTAATCTGCTCCATCTTCTTCCGTTTAAAATCTTTCAGCTTATGCCGCAACACCTCCCCTTTCGGGTGTCCGAATGCCAGCATAATGACAAATTTCATTCCGTCCACCTGCGCGGTGGTCTTTGGATTCATTCTGCCCATTCCCAACCAGCAAACGCCGAGGCCCAGAGTGTGCATATAAAGCTCCAGCTGCTGGAACAGAAAGCCCACATTTTCTAAGTAGCCGTCCTTCTCCTCGGAATAAACAGCGATGATTTGCTGTGTCGTCCAAGGGCAAATGCACTTGACCTGACTACGGGAAACAATTTCCCAATGTACCTTAATATCCGGGTAAAGAGGCTTCATCGGAAAGGCCTTTATCTTCTCAATAATCGTTTCCTCCACCGGCGTATTCATAAAACTCCGGCAGGATTTACGCTTATAGATCATTTCCTTTAATGTCATATGACTCCCGTCTTTCCTATTTGATATACCCAGTATACTCCACCTCTTCTGACCTGTCAACGGTTCTCTTTGACAGGCAAACACCATCGTTGAAAACAAATCTCCCGGCACTTTTAAATTGACAACGGACAATAGTAGTGTCTGCTCCGCAGACGAATTTTGATATACACCCCCGAATAGCGGCATTATCCTGAGAGAGGCGAATGCTCCGTTTTCTATGTAGAAGTGAGCACCGCCGGTCCACCATTGTAGGGACCGGCCTCCCGGACGGTCCTTGTGCGAATACGGGGTGCGGCAATTTAGGACAGTCGAGGATGCCTGTCCCTACAAACGAACCCATCGTCCCCTACGATTTCTTTCGATGGTGCATTCGCAGAAACACCTGAGACGGAAACACCCCTGGCGGTTTATTGCATATTTTCCGTATTTTCTTGCATTTTTTCTGTATTCCGCATTGACTTGAAAAGGCAAAAGTGGTAGAATGTGATAAAATATATACACAAAACGCGAGGATGAAAATCAGTATACACCCATCCGTTTCTCCAGAGAGCTGCCGGTCGGTGCAAGGCAGTGAAGCTGCGGTGTAGAATTCCTTTCGGAGCGGCTTTGCTGAAATTACAGTAGGCGAAGACGGGAAAGCCCGATACAGCTTGCGGATCGATTCGATCCCACGAGGCCGCGTATGCGGTAAACTGAGGTGGTACCACAGGAATTTCTTGTCCTCTGCTTTTGGCAGAGGGCTTTCTATTTATTCAAACAAAAGGTGATCGCTATGGTAATTACAGACTTTTTGGAACGAAATGCAAGACTTTACGGGCAAGACATTAGTCTCGTGGAGATCAACCCCTCCGAAGAACGGGACAAAGCCGCCACTTGGTGGGACTTTAACCTGATTGAAAGCGCCAGTCAGGATGCCCCCTACCGTCGGGAAATGTCCTGGAAAGACTTTGACCGCCGGGCAAACCGCTTTGCAAACCTGCTGCTCAGCCGCGGCTTAAAGCGGGGCACAAAGGTGGCGATTTTGCTTATGAACTGTATCGAATGGCTGCCTATTTACTTCGGTATTTTGAAGGCCGGCTGTGTCGCCGTGCCTATGAACTTCCGTTACAGCAGCGACGAAATTCAGTACTGCCTGGATTTGGCAGATGTAGAGGTTTTGGTATTTGGACCTGAGTTTATTAGCCGAATGGATGCGGTTGCAGATAGTATCCCCGGTGTAAAAACCCTGTTCTTCGTAGGTAAAAACGGCCCTCAGTATTCTGAGGACTGTATGTCGCTTCTGCAGTTCTGCTCCTCCAGCGCGCCTCCTGTTGCCCTGTGCGAGACAGACGATGCGGCCATCTACTTCTCCTCCGGCACTACCGGCTTTCCGAAGGCCATTTTACATAATCATTTGTCTCTCGTGCACTCCTGCCTGACTGAACAAAACCACCACGGACAGAGCCGGGAGGATGTATTCCTCTGCATCCCGCCCCTATACCACACCGGCGCAAAAATGCACTGGTTCGGCTCTCTGCTCTCCGGTTCCAAGGCCGTGCTGCTGCGGGGTGTAAAACCGGAGTGGATTCTCGGGGCAGTCACCGAGGAGCGCTGCACCATTGTTTGGCTCTTGGTGCCGTGGGCGCAGGATCTGCTGGACGCCATTGACGACCACCGTGTTGACCTCTCCAAATTCCGTCTCGATCAGTGGCGGCTGATGCACATCGGCGCCCAGCCCGTACCCCCCAGCTTAATTCACCGCTGGATGAAGATTTTCCCCCACCACCAGTACGACACCAACTACGGTCTGTCCGAATCCATCGGTCCCGGCTGTGTCCACTTAGGTGTGGACAATGTCCATAAAGTTGGCGCCATCGGCAAGCCCGGCTTCGGTTGGGAAACAAAAATTGTGGACGAACACGGTGTTGCGGTAGAAAAGGGCGATGTAGGCGAGCTGATTGTTCGCGGCGACGGTGTAATGACCTGCTATTATAAAAATCCCGATGCCACCGCAGAGGTACTCCGGGACGGCTGGCTCTTTACCGGCGATATGGCGCGAGAGGACGAGGACGGCTTTATTTACTTAGTAGACCGCAAGAAGGATGTTGTCATCTCCGGCGGTGAGAACCTGTACCCCGTACAAATCGAAGATTTCCTGCGCTCCTTCCATAAAATCAAGGACGTGGCGGTTATCGGTCTGCCCGATGCCCGCCTTGGCGAAATTGCTGCAGCCATCATCGAATTGAAAGAGGGCGAAAGCTGCACCGAAGCAGAAATCGACGAATTCTGCACAGCCCTTCCCCGCTATAAGCGCCCCCGGAAGATCTTCTTTGATAAAGTTCCCCGCAACCCCACCGGCAAGATTGAAAAGCCGGTACTGCGTGAAAAGTACTGCCATGGCCGCTTAGTGGAAGTGCAGATCACAGGCTAAACCCCGTATTTTGGAGGAATTGAAATGAAAGAGTTAATTTTGGGCAACGAAGCCGTTGCCCGTGGCTTATACGAAGCCGGATGTAGCTTTGTGTCCAGCTATCCCGGCACCCCCAGCACAGAAATTACCGAAGCGGTCGCCAAGTATCCTGAGGTCTATGCCGAGTGGGCGCCCAACGAAAAGGTAGCTATGGAAGCCGCCTTTGGCGCATCTTTAGCCGGTCGTCGGTCTTTTTGCGGTATGAAGCACGTAGGTCTTAACATGGCCGCTGACCCCCTGTTCACCATCTCCTATACCGGTGTCAACGGCGGTATGGTCATCGGTGTGGCAGACGATGCGGGCATGCACTCCTCTCAGAACGAACAGGACTCCCGTCATTACGCCCGCGCCGCCAAGATTCCTATGCTGGAGCCTTCTGATTCTGCTGAAGCTTTGGCATTTGCCAAGCTGGCCTACGAGCTTTCCGAACAATTCGACACCCCCGTACTTCTTAAAATGTGTACCCGCGTTTCCCACTCTCAAAGTGTAGTGGAAACCGGTGAACGGGTGGAGTGCGTCAAGGAATATAAGAAGGACATTCCTAAGTATGTTATGATGCCCGGCAACGCAAAGAAGCGCCATCCCGTGGTAGAAGCACGGACAAAAGCGCTGATTGCCTATGCTGAGGATGCCGACATCAACCGTGTGGAAGATGGCAATGACCATTCTATCGGCATCATCACCTCCTCTACCTCCTACCAGTATGTAAAAGAGGTCTGCGGTGATACTTATCCCGTGCTGAAACTGGGTATGATCTGGCCGCTCCCCGAGGAAAAGATTCGCAAGTTTGCCGCATCTGTAGACCGTTTGGTGGTCGTGGAAGAGCTGGACGGCTTTATCGAGAGCCATTGCCGGGATTTGGGTCTTTCCTGCACCGGCAAAGCAGATTTCCCCAACATTGACGAGCTGATGCCCCTGACCGTTGCCGCCAAGCTCTCCGAGACTTGGGAAACCGGTGCAAAGCTCAGTGAAGCCATCCCCCCCAGACCCCCTGTTATGTGCGCCGGCTGTCCCCACAGAGGTCTGTTCTACACCCTGAAGAAGAATAAAATCACCGTCCTCGGTGGCATCGGCTGCTATACCCTTGGCGCAGTTGCGCCCCTTGCCGCAGTCGACAGCGTGATCTGTATGGGCGCATCCGTCTCCGGCCTCCACGGCTTCTCCAAGTCCCAGCAGGGCGCCATGGACGGAAATACCGTAGCCGTCATCGGTGACTCCACCTTTATGCACTCCGGCATTACCGGTCTTGTCAATATGGCATACAATGAGTCCAATGCCACGGTTATCATCGTGGATAACTCCATCACCGGTATGACCGGTCACCAGCAGAACCCCACCACCGGCTTTAATCTCAAGGGCGACCCCTGCGCCAAGATTGACTTGGAGACCCTTTGTAAGGCCGTTGGCATCCGTCGTGTCCGTGTCATTGACCCCTATAATCTTTCTGAGTGCGATGCGGTTATCAAGGAAGAGCTGGCC
This sequence comes from Faecousia sp., assembly GCA_045654085.1. Classification (GTDB taxonomy): domain Bacteria; phylum Bacillota; class Clostridia; order Oscillospirales; family Oscillospiraceae; genus Faecousia. Next base: position 92,081 of record JAZOMT010000032.1, read on the forward strand.
GCAAAGGAGCCTTCCGTCATCATCTCCCGCCGTCCCTGCGCGCTATTAAAGTACGTAAAGCACAACAAGCCCCTTTCCGTCGATACAGATAAGTGCGTCGGCTGCAAGGCCTGTATGAAAATCGGCTGTCCTGCCATCAGCATTGTGGACGGCAAGGCAAAGGTGGACGAAACACTGTGCGTCGGCTGCGGTGTCTGCGAGCAGCTTTGTAAGTTCGATGCGCTGAGAAGCATCAAGGAGGTCTAAGTATGAAAACACAAAATGTTATGATCGTCGGCGTTGGCGGTCAGGGCAGTCTGCTTGCCTCCAAGCTGCTGGGTCGATTGCTGCTGAGCAAAGGCTATGATATTAAGGTCTCCGAGGTCCACGGTATGAGCCAGCGTGGCGGCAGCGTGGTCACTTACGTCCGTTTCGGTGACAAGGTCTATTCCCCTGTCATTGACAAGGGGCAGGCTGATTTCATCGTCTCCTTTGAGCTTTTAGAGGCCGCCCGCTGGACGGAGTACTTAAAGCCCGGTGGAAAGATCATCACGAATACCCAAAAAATCAATCCGATGCCCGTCATCATCGGTGCTGCCGAATATCCCGAAAGCTTGGAAGACAAGATGAAAGAAGCCGGTATCGACTTGGACGCGCTGGATGCCTTGACCCTCGCTGAGCAGGCAGGCTCTTCCAAGGCTGTCAACTTGGTCCTGATGGGTCGTCTTTCCAAGTATTTTGACTTCCCCGAAGAGGAGTGGATGCAGGCCATCGAAGCCAGCGTTCCTCCCAAGTTCTTAGAAATGAACAAAATCGCATTTAAGCTGGGCGCCAACGCATAAAGGAGATGGTCACTATGCCCAAGTATTTTCAGCCTGAAATCGAAACCATGCCTTATGACCAGCTTCGGGCGCTCCAAAATGAACGCCTCCAAAAGCAGGTGCGCCACGTTTGGGACAATGTTCCCTATTACCGCAAAAAAATGGAGGAAAAAGGCGTTACACCCGAGGATATCCATGGTGTAGACGACCTTTATAAGCTGCCCTTCCTCTGCAAAGATGACCTGCGGGAGGCCTATCCCTACGGTCTCAAGGGTGCGCCCCTTTCCGACTGTGTCCGCATCCACTCCACCTCCGGCACTACCGGTAAGCGGGTGGTTGCCTTCTACACCCAGCACGATATTGACCTGTGGGACGATTGCTGCGCCCGCGCATTGGTCGCCGCCGGCGCAACCAATGAGGATATTTGTCACATAGCCTACGGCTTCGGTCTTTTCACCGGCGGCGCCGGTCTCAACGGCGGCTCCCATAAGGTAGGCTGCCTGACGCTGCCTATGTCCTCCGGCAATACCGACCGGCAGCTGCAGTTTATGACAGACCTGGGTTCTACCATTCTCTGCTGCACGCCCTCCTATGCGGCCTATCTTGCAGAATCCATCGAGGAGCAAGGTCTCCGTGGTCAGATTAAGCTGAAAGCCGGTATCTTCGGCGCAGAGGCTTGGAGCGAGGATATGCGCCACGACATCGAAAATAAGCTTGGTATTAAAGCATATGATATTTACGGTCTCACCGAGACCTCCGGCCCGGGTGTTGCCTTCGAGTGCAGCGAGCAGACCGGTATGCATATCAATGAAGACCACTTTATCGCTGAGATCATCGACCCTGACACAGGCGAGGTGCTGCCCGAAGGCGCTAAGGGCGAGCTGGTATTTACCGCCATCACGAAAGAAGCCTTCCCGCTGCTGCGCTACCGCACCCGTGATATTTGCGTACTGACCCGCAAGAAATGCTCCTGCGGCCGCACCCACGTAAAAATGAGCAAGCCTATGGGTCGCAGTGACGATATGCTGATCATCCGCGGTATCAACGTCTTCCCCTCTCAAATCGAGACAGTTCTTATCCAGCAGGGTTATCCCGCCAATTACCAGATTATCGTAGACCGGGTCAACAACTCCGACACCTTTGAGGTTATGGTAGAAATGAATCCCGAGATGTTTTCCGATTCTCTGGCTAAAATTGCCAGCGCGGAAAAGAAGCTGGTGGAAGCCCTGAAGGCTATGCTGGGCATTGCCGCCAAGGTAAAGCTGGTAGCCCCCAAGTCCATCGCCCGCAGCGAGGGCAAAGCCGTCCGTGTCATCGACAAGCGTAAACTCTAAGGAGGTAACACTATGAGCATTCATCAGATCTCCGTATTTTTGGAAAACCGCACCGGTCAGCTCTCCGAGATCACCCGTCTCCTTGCAGAAAACCATATTGACATTCGCGCCATCTCCATCGCTGAGACGGCAGACTACGGTCTTGCCCGTATGATTGTGGATGATGCCCCCAAGGCAAGCAGCATCCTGCTGCAGCACGGTGACATTCTTTCTATGACCCCGGTTTGGGCGGTGGAAGTTCCTGACCGTCCCGCAGGTCTCGCAGACCTTTTGGGGGTTCTTGCAGAAAGCCATATCGATGTGGAATATATGTATTCTCTCTTTACCCATCGTGATGGCTGCGCCTATATGGTCCTCCGTGTCTCCGATGAGGAAACCTTCGCCGCCGCCCTCTCCGCCCACGGCATCAAGCTTGTCTCCGCCTCCGAACTGGGTCTGAAATAACCAACTTACCAAAAAAAACACGCAGTGTAATTTACTGCGTGTTTTTTTCTGCCCGTTATCGGCCTTTATTGGTACATTAAACGGCGATAAAAGGCATAAAAAATCCGGTGCAAACGCACCGGATTTATATTTTTTTAGAAGAACAGGATGGCAAAAACTGCCAAAATGATCAGTATAATGCCCGCAACAGGCAGCAACATCAAAAGGGCACTGATGACCATTGCCGCAAAGTCGTTCTTCTCAAGACCACCGTTTGCCTCAATCTCATCCCGCAGAGCCTGTTCTTTTTGGGGGTCAAATTTCTTAAGCCGCTTGCTGAAAAACATTTTTATGCCTCTGACTTGGCAGCCTTGTCGGTCTTGGGACGGTCGAACAGGTAATTGCCGTCCTCATCCAGCTTCCGATCCAAGAAATGGCAGGCTACAAAGTGACCAGGCTCCACTTCCACATAGGGAGGCGGTACGCGCTTACACTTATCGCAAGCCATATAGCAGCGAGTGTGGAACTTGCAGCCTTCCGGAGGCCGGACAGGGCTGGGAATGTTACCCTCCAGCAGGATACGCTCCTTCTTCAGGGCATTCATATCGGTAGTGGGAATGGAGGACAGCAGCGCCACAGTGTAGGGATGGCGGGGATCCTCGAAGATAGTTTGTGCATCGCCCAACTCAACCATATTGCCCAAATACATAACGCCAATACGGTCGGAAATATAGCGGACAACGCTGAGGTCGTGGGAAATGAACAAATAGGTCAGGTTCTCCTTCTCCTTCAGCTCCTCCAACAGATTGATAATCTGAGACTGGATGGAAACATCAAGTGCGGAAACACATTCGTCACAGACAATAAACTTAGGCTTAACAGCCAGCGCTCTTGCAATACAGATACGCTGCCGCTGACCACCGGAGAATTGGTGGGGATAACGGTGCAGCATATAGCCCTGCAGACCGCACTGCTCCATAATATCCAGAATATATTCCTTCATTTGGGGGTCACCGGCCTTAAAGAACTTATGGGTGGTGAGACCCTCGCCGATGATCTGTCCAACAGTCATACGGGGGTTCAAAGAAGAGTAGGGATCCTGGAAAATGATCTGAATGTCCTTACGGAGAATCCGCATCTCGGTGTACTTAAGTCTGCTCAGGTCAATGCCGTTGTCCAGCAATTTCTCGTACTCATCGAACCTTGCATCACCGACATGAAGAGCGCGAGCTGCAGCAACAGCCACATCAGCTTCCTTCAGAAGCTTCTCCAACTCGTTCTTCTTAGGCAAAAGGGCATTCTTCTTAGCCTCCGCCTTCTTTGCCTTTTCTCGCGCCTTTGCGGCCTTTTTGGCAGCATTCTTAATAGCCTTATCTGCATCCAGTTCCGCAGCCAACGCGTTTTGGAAGGCGATTTCGCCATCAAAGTCACGGATCTGTTCATTTAGATCCACCAGCTTTTTACAGATTAGGTAGCGCTTGAGCAGCACTGAGGCGCCTTCTGAGGGATCCTCCAGAGCAGCGAAGCCGCCAAGCACACGGACAACATTGCGGAATGCAGTCTCCGCTTCTGCAGCAGACAGGTTCTTTGCCTGATGCTGGAAGAAGGTAGCGCTCTCCCCTGCACCCTCAACGACCTTTGCGGCAGTCTCTGCCTTCGCAAAAAGCTTCTTGTAGCCAGCAATCATCTTGCGGGCATTTTTCAGGGTGCTTAGCACATACTGAGGGACAAAATCATCTAGCGTTCGGCCATAGTACATCGTACTACCGGCAGTCTGATCATAAAGCTGCAAAATGGTACGGCCTAAGGTGGACTTACCGCAGCCGGACTCACCAACGAGACCGAAGGTCTCACCATTGTGGATATCAATGGTGATCTCCTCGTTAGCGCGGACATAGAGCTGCTCCTTCTGGAAGATACTGCTCTTGGGAATGGGGAAATACTTTTTGAGGTTACTTATTGACAAGAGCTTTTCTGTGTTCTTCACTGCGGCGCACCTCCTTTTCGGGATAGAAGCAACGGATCTTCTGGCCGGGAACATTCTCCAGCAGCTCAGGCTCCTTCTCTAAGCATTTTTGTGTTGCATATTTGCATCTGGGCGCGAACTTGCAGCCCTTGGGCAGTGCCAACGGATGGGGCACAACACCGGGGATAGGCTCCAGCTTCTTGCCTACGCTATCGAGCCGGGGGATGGAGTACATCAAGCCCTCGGTGTAGGGATGGCTGTAGGGGCAGTCGGTAAAGATCATAGCCGCAGAGGTCTGCTCGACTACCTGACCGCAGTACATAACGACCACATCGTCTGCCATCTCGTTGATAACGCCCAAGTCGTGGGTGATGAAGATGATGGATGTGCCGTTATCACGCTGCAGGTCGTTCATCAGTCGCAGAATCTGGGCCTGAATGGTAACATCCAGTGCGGTGGTGGGCTCGTCGGCAATCAAAATCTTGGGCTTACAAGCCAGCGCCATAGCGATCATAACTCTCTGCCGCATACCGCCGGAGAGCTGGTGGGGATACTGACGGAGCACCGTCTCAGGGTTGGGAATCTGAACAGCCGCCAGCATTTCCAAAGCCTTCTGCTCCGCTTCCTTCTTGCTCATACCCTGATGGATCATAAAGGGCTCAGAGAGCTGACGCTTTACCGTAAAGACCGGGTTTAAGCTGGTCATAGGCTCTTGGAAAATAACGGAGATCTTATTGCCGCGGATCTGGTACAGCTCATCCTGAGAGAGCTTTGTCAGATCCTTTCCCTCGAAAATGACCTCACCCTCGTCAATATAGCCATTGCCGTCCAAAAGACGCAGAATACTCATTGCGGAAACGGACTTACCGGAGCCGGATTCACCAACAATGCCGATGGTCTTGCCCGGCTCCAAAGAATAAGAGACATCGTTGACCGCTTTAACGATACCCTTACGGGTCTTAAAAAATGTGTGCAGGTTTTTCACTTCCAGCAAAGCCATAGAGAATGCCTCCTTTCTTTATTTCTCTTGGCTGCTCTTGGGATCGAGAACATCCCGGAGCGTGTCGCCAATAATATTAATACTGATGGTTGCAAGGGACAGGAAGATGGCGGGGAATACCCACTGCCACCAGTAGTTCTGAATAACGATGGAGTTGTTGGCACCGTCGAGCATATTGCCCCAGGTGGGCTGAGGTTGCTGAACACCGAAGCCCAGGTAAGACAGGCTGGATTCCGTCAACAGACAGCCGGCAAAGTCCAAAGTAACGTTAACCAAAATGATGGAGATAACATTGGGCAAAATATGCTTAAAGGCGATCCGGGTCTCCTTGATACCCATAGACTGTGCGGCAATAACAAATTCCTTTTCACGCTCGGCAAGCACCTGGGCGCGGATCATTCTGGCAAGGCCAGTCCAGCTTAAGAGACCCAACATAACCATAATAATGAAGATACGGGTAGTCTCGTCAATGGGCTGGGTACGAATGACAAAGGAAAGCATCATTGCAAAGGGCAGGAACGGAATGGCAGAGAAGATCTCGGTCACACGCATCAGTAGCATATCCACCCAGCCGCCAAAGTATCCGGAGATGCAGCCAACGATGATGGCAATAATGGTAGAAACGATAACGGCAACTGCGCCGATGGTCATCGTCATCTTGCCGCCGTGAACAATACGTGTAAATACGTCACGGCCGCTCTTATCCGTACCCATCAGGTAGCCCTTAAAGCCGGCCTTATCCGTCAGATCGTCATTTTCATCCACAAGATAGGTCTGCTTTGCACCGACAAAGATGTCATCAGCAGTCTTTCCGGTGAGATCGGTCTGGCCGTGGTCATTGTGACCCCAAGACATAACGGTGCCCTTATCGGTCAGCGCCACAAAGTGACGTGTGCCAGCCTTAACGGAAACGTACTTCTCTCCCTCGGGCGCAGCAGGTACATCCTTTTCGCCATACTGGGCAGCACCCCAGGCTATGATACTGCCATCGCTGAGAACAACTGCATAGCAGTTATTCGTAGCCGCAATATCCACAGCAGTCTTACCCTCCAGGTACGCCTTCAGATTTTTAATCGTACCGGTGGCGGAGTTGGTAGCAGAAACCATCTGGAAGGACAGCGTAGAACCGCCGGTAACCGTGCCGTCTTCCATCAGCATCAGCGCATAGTAGTTGGTCAGCGCCACCTTTTGGACGCCGTCAGAAAACTTTTCCGTGACCTCTGGCAGGCTCAGCATAGCATTTTTGTTGCCCCATGCATAGGTAGTGCCGTCTTTCATAACTAGAACCGTACACTGGTAACCGCAAACAAGCTGCTGCACTTGATTGGGGTCAATGGTGCCGTACATCAACTCGTCGGGCATCTGAATGTAAGGATCGTCGGGACTGGCCAGCATACCGTACTGACCGTTGCCGTTATTGCCCCAGCCGACGACCTTACCGTCGGTAGTAATGGCAATAATATGGTCAGAACCGGCAGCGGCATGGGCAACCTTACCAGGCTGGATTTCAGCGGGGAAATCCGCATAATTGACACGGCTCAGGTTATCCACGGTATTGCCCCAAATATAGAGCGTATTGTCATTGCTGACACCCACTGTAAAGCCGCCAAAACCGCTGATATCTCGAATATTGTCTTGGAGTTCACTCGGCACCTTCAGAAATGTGTAGTTAGGCGCAATGTTTGCCTGGAGCGGGTCTGTATAGTTCAAGTCCATAGGCCAGATTTCCGGGCCGATGAAAACAAACAGGAACAGGCTTACCAGCAAAACCAAAGCAACTACTGCTAATTTGCGGCGGAAGAAAGCCTTAACTGCCATTACAGAGGGGCTCTCAATATTCTCAACAGCAAACCTTTCCTCATCGGTCAACTCCTTGCTTGCGCCAAAGAACATCCGCTTGCCCCAACGGGCAAGAGTAGAAAACACAGTATTCTTTTTTTCTTTATTCGCCATAAATACTGCCCTCCCTTATTTATTGACCCGAACACGAGGATCTACCAGGCCGTAAGCCAAGTCGATCAACAGGTTGCCGAAAAGTGCAATGGTAATATAGAACATCTGTAGGGCCAGCACGACCTCGTTATCGTTGGCCATCAGTGCCGTATTATAGGTACGGCCAATACCGTTGAGTGCAAAAATATTTTCGATCATCAGCGAACCGCTGAAAATGCCCAAGAACCAGCCGATAATCAGGGTGGTGATGGGCAGCAGGGCGTTGCGCCATGCGTGGGAGTAGATGACCACTTTTTCCCGCAGGCCCTTCGCCCGGGCAGTGCGGATACAGTCCATACTCAGCGCTTCGATCATAGAAGCCCGGACAAAACGGGTCATACCGCCCAGGGAGCAGAAAGTCATAACGATAAGCGGCAGAGCCAAATGGTACATTCTGTCCCAGAACTGGGCAGAAGCAGACCATTCCAGCGAGCCTGCGGTCTGCATACCGGAGACCGGGAACCAACCCAAGACAATGGAAAACAGCCAAATAAAGACGATGGCAATGATAAAGGTCGGAATGCTGTAGCCAATTAGCGTACCGACCTGCACACCCACGTCGCTCTTACTTCCCCGCTTCACGGCGCAGTAAATTCCAAGGGGAATGGTAATTCCCAGTGCCAGAAAGGTGGCGAAAATATTAATAAAAATGGTGTTCTTCATCGGCTCTACGATAAGTTCAGCTACAGGCTTGCCGTGCTGGGTAGACTCACCGAAATTGCCCTGAAGAAGGCCGTTGTAGCCGCCGTCTGATAGCTCCATCACGCCAAGCCAACGTAGGTAGCGCTCGAACTTGGTACCGTCCGTACCGTAGCGCTTTTGCCAGTACTCATAGCGCTCTTCGTAGTATTCCTTGGGATTAGGACCTTTGTAAGCCTTAGCTTCCTCGGTTGCTACCTGCGCTGCCTTATCGTTGGGCACCATATTGTAGATCATAAAGATCAAGAACGACAGGATAAAGAAAACAAGCACGATATAAGCAATACGCTTTAAGACATACTTGCCCATCAAAATCCCTCCTTTTCCGCCCCGGTGGGGCAAATTTTTCTGTTTGTACACTGTTAAAGGGAAAACGTTATGCTGCTTCAAACCCTCAGAACTTTGTAGGGCGGGGTTTACTCCCGCCGTAAATATATCCGCACCGAAGCGGCGGGACCAAGGCCCCGCCCTACAGCGTTGTACGATGGTGCGACTGTAGGTAGTGAAGCAATATATCGTTTTCGATTTAATAATACTTTAAAATGAAAATGTTAATATCATACACTTTGCCGCCCGAGGGCGGCAAAACGGATTTTCAAATTCGGTGGGGTGCGACGAAAGAACCCGCACCCTTTGTATATGCCATCGGGCAAAAAAATTTCAAGTGCTAAGTCCACCATAGGGACGGCATCCGGAAATGCCGTCCCTACCGCGTTAGAATTTATTAGGTCTTAATTCGCAAACCCAAAGATTACTTGTAGTTCTCCATATAGTCAGCAGCGTCACAGACGAAGCAGACGGAGTAACCAACAGCGATCAGCTCGGGATCGATGGTCCAGTTCCAGCTATAGTCATACATAGCGGAAGTGAAGCCGGTAGCAAAGTTGATAGCGTTCAGCTTGGGAACACCATTGTAGCCGTTAGCCTCTCTCCGGTTCAACTCAGCGTATACGCCGGTGGTAAAGTCGGTGGAGATGTACTGAATGTACATACCGATCTGGGTAGTAGCAACGGGGTTGGTCTGCCATGCAGTGATCAGCTGATCGGTAACAGTGTTGGGCTGAGTGCCGTACCAGTTGATAGCCAGAGGCATATAGTACTCACCGTCGATCTTAACGGTCTGGTACTTGCCGTCAACAGTCTTGAACTTCAGGTTATCCTCGGTCTTCTCGTAGCCGGAGAGCTTCTTGTAACGGACAGCATCCTTGCCAGCCTCAAAAGCTTCGCCCTTATCGTTGTAGATCCAGCCGCCTGCCTCCAGAACCTCGATAGCGGAGTCTGCGGAGTAATCGTAGGTGTTCAGCTTGATCTCGTCCTTAACAGCCTTGAATGCGGAGTAGCCTTCATAGTAGGGGCCGTGAACAACAGCGCCGTAGCCGCCGGTGAAGGTCTGAGCAAACTCAGGACGGTTGATGGTGTACATAATAGCCTGACGGACTTCGATCATAGCGGTGGGGCCAAAGTCAGCACGGAAGCCGATCTTACCGTAACCAGCACGGTCATAGTGGGTCTCAGCGTACTTGCTGGGATCGGACTTGACCAGCTCCAGAGCAGCCTTGGTCTCGTCGCCGCCGGTAACGCCGGCCAGAACGTCGATCTCGCCGTTCTTGAACATATCGGTCTGGGTCTCTTCAACCATCTTAATATAGGTGATGGTCTTGATGGAAGCCTTGCCGCGAGCAGTGTCGCCGGGGTAGTTGGGGTTCAGCTCCAAAGTAGCAACTTTAGTAGACTCGTTGTAATCCTTAACAATGTAGGGACCGGAGTAAGGCAGGGAAGAGTTCCATTTCAGGTTGGCCTTGATAACCTCGACCATAGTGTAGACGTCAGCGCCGTCCTTCTTGGTCTTAGCGTAGAAGCCGTCGGACAGGCCAACGGAGCCGTCTGCAGCAACTTCGATGTCGTTCTCACCCAGGTACAGAGCCATGGGAGAGGGAGCGAAGGAAGCGTAGCTCATTACGTAGTAGTAGTCAGCGTAATCAGCAGTGTAGGTTACGGAGAACTCGTAGTCACCCAGCAGCTTAATGCCGGAGAAGTACTTGGAAACGCCCTCAGCAGAAGCATTGGTGCCGTCGTACTTGTAGAATTCGTCATAGCCGACCAGAATCTGACCGCTCTTGCCGGTACCGCCGGCAGCAGCGCCAACAACAGTGGAGTTAGCCAGGATGGAAGCGATGTAGTTCTTCGCGTTGATCTTGGAACCATCGGAGAACTTCATATTGTTCTTCAGCTTGATGGTGTAGGTCAGGGTGCCGTCGTCGTTCTTAACAGCGACAGGAGTCTCAGCGATAGCATACTCATTCCAAACGAATGCGCCGTTCTTGTCGGTCTGCAGGGTAGCAAAGCCGGAGGTCAGGTTCTCGATGTCCAGATCAGAAGATGCAGGAGAGGACTTGCCCCAAGAGGAGTTGCGGAAGTCACCACCCAGTTCGGTAGCGGAGCCCAGGATGACGGAGTTAGCAGCGCCAGCCTTAATGGTAGCGGCGATGATAGCGTCAGCGGGGGACCAGTAGGGAGTGGTTACGAAGTTCTGGATCTTAGCATTGTACAGATCGAAGTACTGGTTGGAGTACAGGGGAACTTCGGGAGCCAGCCAGTTCCAACGCTGGATGTACAGCTTCCACCATTCGTTGAAGACATCTTCCTGAGTTTCGTACTTGGTGCTGCCTTCGGGAACGGAGCAGTTATAAACCATTGCGTAGGACAGGAAGTCCATACCGAGCTCGTACTCTACGCCGTCAACAGTAGCGAAAGCCAGGCCCATATCGTTTTCTTCGACCATATCGATGGTCACCTTGGAACCGACTGTCTCATAGACAGAGGTGTGATCCGTGTGCTCGACAACGTCAGCAGGATCAAAGGGTTGATAAATGCTTTCGTCTTTCTTACAACCTGCGAACAGGCCAAGAACCATGACGAAAACCAGTGCCAGGGAAAGGAGTTTTTTCATGCTCATAATTGTTTCCTCCATAATGAATTTTATTATACTAAAGAGGCGCTTTAACACGCCACTCGTTGTATACTATATTAATAATGTATTCTGCGCGCAAAATCAAGTGGTAATTCTTTCTTGCAGATACATATGTCTTTGGCGTAGAGATATTATAATACTGAAAGCACTATCTGTCAAGCCTTTTATGTATAAATATAAGAAATTGGTGTTTTTTACCAAAAAAACATATATTTATCTGCAGACTTTGGTCGTAATCTACATTAATTATTGTGTAGAGTTTCATTCTTCTTGTTTTCTGTATATTTTTTATACAAAAATGCGTTCATTTTATACATAAAAGAACGCCAATCGAGCCTATTTACTTTTTATGTACAGTCAACTGTGCTTCAACTGCGGACATTTTTTCCTTCTCAGTATGGTATGCAGGATAATAAAAACCGGTGCATCAAGCACCGGTTTTTATTTCGGGTCGTCGAGGACGCCGACCCCTACATTCGTTCAATCGTTAAGCCAGGCCGCCCTGGCGGATATATTCTGCCAGCAGATCCCGGGCATATACCGCGTCCCCATACTCCTCCACCACCGTCAGGCGGTTGGGAGCATAATAAGCGGTATAGCTGTCTACGATTACATAATACGTCTCGTTTGCTTTAATATTATTTTTGACGTTCTCACCGTAGGTACCATAGCTGATATAGTAATTACTGTTGTTTGTGTTAAAGAACTTCGAGGATAGATCACTGCCCTTAATGGAGCAAAGGGTCAATACATTGTCAAAGGGGAAGATGGCATACAGATCCCCATAGGTTACATTGCCTGCCGGAAGGTTATAAGGGCTTCTCGCCTGAAAGAAACCGCCACCCACGACGATGTCATATTGGTCGCCCCATTTTTCTAAACCGGCTTCATAATACAGCTGCGCTGCCAGTTGGCACAGGAAATTGGAGCGCCGGTAAGATTTGTTATAGCCCTGCACCACATCGGCAACGTCAATCTTATCCTTATAATTCTCCAAAAGCTGCTCTACGATGGGGTCGTCTGCAAGGTCCTTGTATACAGAGGCATCCACCAGCTCCGCTGTTTGAACTGTGAAACTGGTTGTGACGGTATTGATGGCAACCTTCGCATGGGAGATACCGCCCTTGTTATCCCCCCTATTTTGCAGGTGGCAGACACCGTACTCGTCCACAAGGCGGTAACCCTGGTGGGTATGTCCCTCAAACACCAAATCTACATAGCCATCGGACAGCGCCGTATCGTAATAATTCTTCATTGGGTTATTGTTTGCATAGCCGTCGTGAATCATATAGACCACAAAATCCACGCCCTCATTTTGGAGACGTGCGCTTTCTTCCTTAACAAGGGTTGTCAGCGCGCTGCCGGTTTTAAAATACACATCGGCGCACTTATCCGGGGAGATAGAAGAATAGCAGTCACCAATGGCACCAATGATGCCGATCTGCAGACCGCCGCACTCTACCACCACAGATGCTTCACAGTACTCCACCCGCTGATTTGTCTCGCGGTCAAATACATTGATGGCAAGAAAAGGAAATTCCGCCATCTCACTATTGGTTTCGATAAATTCGCTGCCCCAGTCATATTCGTGATTGCCAAGGGTCATTGCGGCAAAATCCAGTTCGTTCATCCAGTCGACCACAATCTGGCCATTGGTCAAATTGGATTCAGAGCTACCCTGCCACATATCACCGGCAGAGAGAAAAATAGAATAGGTGTCATTTTCCCGGGCATTCTTCAAATAGGTGGTCATTTCGTCTACGCCAAAATGATTGTCACCGTCTTTCAGTTTGCCGTGGAGGTCATTGATGGAATAAAGGTCAATGTAGACCAGCAGGAAGGTGCCGCAATTATCGCAGGAACCATTATCGTCTGTATCCTTGTGTCGAACGCAGTCCGAAGGAGCGACGGGAGGCGGGTTGGTAGATGCGCCGGGATTAGTGGGTACAGTTATATTTAGGTTTAAATCACCAGACCAGTCACAACCACTCAGCAGGATTACCGCAATAAGCAGCACGGTAAATAATTTCTTCATATATACGTCTCCTCGTATTTCGACTAACTGTAATATTATACAGCAAAAACCGCTTTCGGTCAACTGCCGGATTTTACGCACACACTATTCGTCATTTTGATGAAATGTCCACAAAAAATACACTGATGTTTTTTTATTTAAAAGAAGAAAATGACTTGCCTTAAAACGTACTTTGTGTTATAGTAGACAGGGGTATTGTTTGTTTTTTCGATACCCTCGGGTTGGGTTGCGCTTTTATCCTATTTATACCTTATTATAATATATAATATTTATTTGCTTATTCAGGGCAGATTGCCCTTTATCTCCTCATCAGAAAGAGAGTTCCCTATGAACAGAAGCTACCGGCTGTCCACCGCCCTGGATGTGGACGACCTTTTGATGGAATGCGTTCCCTATGCAGTCCGTCTTGCCAACGAAAAATATAAGTTTGACCCTCCACTGACCATCTACGAGGTGGATCACTGGGGAAAGCTGGGAACACGGGCAGACGTGATCTTCGAGTTTATGGACGACCCGGAGTTTTTCCGTACCCAGCCTGTCATTCAAGGCGCACGGGAATTTGTCCGGAAGCTCTCCCAAATGACAGAGGTGTTCATCTCCACTGCCGTTTGGCCCGAATATCTGACATTGCGCTTTCAGCGTATTTTGGAGGAGTTCCCCGAGATCCCCCAGGATCACATCCTGCTGGGCGCTCGGAAAGACAAGATCGATGTGGACATTCTCTTTGACGACGGCATGCACAACGTATTCCGTTCCAATGCCGCTTATCCTATTTTAATGCGCCGTCCTTGGAATCAGGAAGCAACAGGTATGCTGGCAGTCAACAATTACGACGAGTTTCTCAAGTTGGTAGAGGTTATCTCCGGCAGTTATAGCGTAAAGCCCGAGCAGTTTTCTTTAAGCCAGCCCAGTATTGTGGTGCTGGTCGGTCCTTCCGGCAGCGGCAAAAATGACATTGCCAAAGGGTTACTTGAAACCTGCGGCTGTTTCGAAAAGCTGGTCAGCTACACCACAGACAAAAGCGCCGTCTCCCGTCCGGAACAAAGCTACCGCCACGTCAGTTTGGAGGAATTCCGGCAGATGTGCGACAATGGAGACATTTTCGAGTCTACCACCTACGGTCATCACGCCTACGGCTCCCGAAAGACCGACGTGGAGCAGATTTTGCGCAGCGGCAAGCACGTTTTGACTGTTATGGACATTTGCGGCGCAATGGCGATGAAAACCCATTTCCCCAACGTGGTGACCATCTACGTCAAGCGGGACAAAAAAGAACTTCTCACCGCGCTGTTGGAGAAGGATGCATCTACGCCCGACAAAGTCAACCGCATTCTTGCCATCGAATCTGAAACAAAAAACGCCCACATCTGTGACTATACTGTCACTTTTGAAAGCTGTGAGCAAGCTGTGGCGCAGATTTGTGAAAAGCTGAGTCTTGGCTGATATACATTTTAAGGAGTACCGTTTATGACCGATCTGCAAAAAGCCAGTATTTCCAAGCGAATTGCCGCCGCGTTGCTGGATTTTATCTTATTGACCATTCTTGTTGCCGGCGCTGCCGTCCTGATTGCCCACATCGTAAACTACGACGTCCAAATTGATACCATTGAGGCACGGCAGAAGTATTATGAGGAAAAATTCGGCATTTCCTTTAGCACCACCGAGGAAGAATACTATAACAAGCTCACCGACGAACAACGCAAGCAATACGACGATGCTATTAACGCTTTTATGCACGATAAGGAATTCGTCCGCGCCTACAATATGCAAGTCAATTTGTCTTTAATTATCGTTACTTTCAGCATTTTGTTTGGCATTTTGATTGTAGAGTTCCTCATTCCCTTGTTTCTTGGAAACGGACAGACCTTGGGTAAAAAAGTTTTCAGTCTCGGTCTTGTCCGTACCGACGGCGTACAAATCACAAAATTGCAGCTTTTTATCCGAGCTTTGCTGGGAAAATTTGTTACCGAAACGATGATTCCCGTCTACATCTTCCTGATGCTTCTTTTCAACGTAGCAGACTTTATCAGTTTGGTAATTTTGGTTGCCCTGTTTTGCGGTCAGGCAATCTGCCTGATTTTGACCCGCACCAATTCCGCCATCCACGATCTGATGGCGGGCACTGTTGCCATAGACATTTCGAGCCAACAAATTTTCCGCAGTTCAGAAGATCTTTTGGAATATACCAAAAAAATCCATGCTGAGCGGGCTGACCGTTCTGGCTATTAATAAAACAAAAACTATAAAATGGAAGGGTATTTGTATGAAAGTAGTATTGCAAAATCTCACAAAAATCTTCCCCAGCCGTGACAAGAAGTCCGGAAAGGAAGTTGTTGCTGTCAACGACTTCACCTTTGAAATTCCGGACGGAAAACTGATCGGCCTGCTGGGACCCTCCGGCTGCGGCAAAAGTACCACGCTGTATATGATCAGCGGCCTGCAGAAGCCCACCGGCGGTAAGATCTTCTTCGGTGAGGATGATGTCACCGAGCTGACCACTGAGAACAGAGGTATCGGTCTGGTGTTCCAGAACTACGCCCTCTACCCCCACATGACGGTGAAGCAGAACATCCTCTTCCCCCTGCAGAACCTGAAGGGTGAGGACAAGATGTCTAAGTCCGATATGCTGGAGCGCGCCCACTGGGCAGCCAAGCTGGTGCAGATCGATGACCTGATGGACCGTAAGCCCAGTGAAATGTCCGGCGGTCAGCAGCAGCGTGTTGCCATTGCCCGTGCGCTGGTCAAGATGCCCCGCGTTCTGCTGCTGGACGAGCCCCTTTCCAACTTGGATGCCCGTCTGAGACTCCAGACCCGTGAGGAGATTCGCCGTATCCAGAGAGAGACCGGCATCACCACCATCTTTGTTACCCACGACCAGGAAGAGGCTATGTCCATTTCCGATATGATCGTAGTTATGAAGCTGGGTGTGGTTCAGCAGACCGGTAAGCCTCAGGAGGTTTACGACAATCCCACTAACCTGTTCGTTGCCAAGTTCCTTGGTACGCCTCCCATCAACGTATTTGCAGGTTCCGTTAAGGGCGGTAAGCTGTACTTAGGTGAGGATGCCGTTTTAGATGTACCCGGCGTTGCCGATCAGGAGGTACATGTTGGTATCCGTCCTGAGGGCTTCGAGCTGGATCCTAACGGTCCTATGGTCTGCCAGCTCAGCAGTGTGGAAGTTATGGGTCGCGATTCCAGCGTTGTTTCCACCCACGTTGCCTCCCAGAACCCTGTTGTCCGTTCCATCATCGACGCAGACAATAAGGTAGACGAGAGCGCCAAGACTGTCCACTTCTCCCTGAAGCCCCACAAGGTGTTCCTCTTCCACAAGGAGACCGAGGAGCGACTCTATTTTGAGGTGAAGTAATATGGTCGATAGTAAACAACAGTGGAAAGCCTGGCTATACCTTTCGCCGGCGATCGTCTTGCTGCTGGTATTTACCGCCTGGCCCATTATTAACACCCTGCGTATGGCATTTCTGGAAAACTACAGCGGTTTGAAGGAAATCGGCGGCGCAACCTTTGAGTTTGGTTTCGGCAACTTCCTGACTGTTATCAAGTACAAGCGATTCCTGCGGTGTCTGTCCAATACAATCGGTCTGTGTATTACCACAGTGCCCATCTCCACTATGCTGGCACTGCTGATCGCCGTGGCGCTCAACTCCATCAAGCCTCTGCAGAAGCTTTTGCAGACCATCTTCTTCCTGCCCTATGTCACCAACTCCATCGCCATCGGCATGGTGTTGGCCGCTATGTTTAACATCATCGGCCTCCGTCCCGAAGGCGGCTATGCAGATACCTGGGGCATTATTAACAACGTCATTCAGTTTTTTGGCGGTGAACCCATCAACTGGATCAATGCAGGTTCCGGCTACAGCGCAAACATCATTGTTATGATCGTCTATATTGTTTGGAATGCCCTGCCCTTTAAGATCCTTGTTTTGCTGGGTGGCTTGCAGAGCATCAACAAGCAGTACTACGATGCTGCCAAGGTCGACAGCACCTCCCGTACCCGTGTATTTGCCCGAATCACCGTACCGCTGCTGTCCCCCATGCTGGCATACGTTATTATCACCGGCTTTATCGGCGGTTTTAAGGAATACTCCAGCATCATCGGTATTTTCGGTGAAAATATGGGTCCTGCCCACGATGCAGGCAGACTTAATACGATGGTCGGCTTCATTTATGACGCACTTGAGGGCGACTTCCAGGGCAGAGCTTCTGCTGCTGCACTGATTCTGTTTGGTATTATTCTCGTGGTGACTTGGTTTAATAACAATGTCATCAAGAGATTTACCCATTACTAAGGAGGTGCCTCATATGTCTCAAAAAGATAACGTTATGCAGGCAAAAGATCTGCAAAAGGTCTCTACCGCCTCCAAGGTTACTCAGTTCTTGGTAAAGTTCGGTGTTTATTCATTCCTGATCATTATGGCCCTGATCGTCCTGTTCCCCTTCTACTGGATGATCATCTCCTCCCTGAAAACCTTATCAGAATATCGGCAGACCGTACCCACCTTCTGGCCCAGCAAGATCATGTGGAGCAACTATCCTGTAGCCTTTTCCACTGCAAACTTAGGTCAGCTCTTTATGAACACCGCTTATGTAGGCATCGTTTCTACGCTCCTGAGCTTAATAATTACAGTCCTCTCCGCCTTTGCATTTGCTCGCCTTGAGTTTAAGGGCAAGGAGACACTGTTCGCCCTACTCCTGGCAACTATGATGATCCCCGGTGAGCTGTTTACCATTACCAACTACCTGACCGTTAAGAATTTAGGCTGGATCGACACCTTTGAAGCGTTGATCGTCCCCTTCCTGGTCAGCGTGTTCTACATTTACCTACTGCGGCAGAACTTTATGCAGATCCCCAACGAGCTGTATTTGGCTGCCAAGGTCGACGGCTGTAAGGACATTAAGTACCTCTGGAAGGTTATGATCCCCCTGGCGCTTCCCACCCTGATCTCCATCACCATTCTCAAGATGATGGGCGCATGGAACTCTTACGTGTGGCCCAACTTAGTCACCAAAACTGACGCGCACCGACTGATCACCAACGGTCTTCGCAATGCCTTTGCAGATTCCACTGGCGACGTGAACTACCCTGTACAGATGGCGGCAGTCGTAATCGTGTCTGCGCCGCTGTTTATGGTGTTCCTGTTCCTGCGTAAGTATATTATGGCAGGCGTCAGCCGCAGCGGTATCAAGGGCTAATCCCGGTTAATAGGCAAAAGCCTGTAACATAAATATTTTAAAAAATGAAGGAGACAACAAGCATGAACAAGAGAATCGTCGCAATCTGCATGCTGGCAGCACTACTGCTGGGCATGCTGGGCATGGCCGGCTGTCAAGGCAAGCCCACCGCAACCCCCAACTTTGTGGTTCCTGAAGGCGGCTTCGACCCCACAAAGGAAGTAACCATCACCTTTGGTCACACCATGGGTGCAGATTCCGTAACCATTGTTGAAAAGCATATCAAAGAATTCAACAAGATCTACCCCAACATCAAGGTTGAGCTTCAGTCCAAGGGTGGTTGGAGTGATATCTGCTCTGCCGTTACCAACGACATCAACGCTGGTCTGCAGCCCAACATCGTTTACTGCTACCCTGACCATGTTGCTATGTACAACCTGTCCAAGTCCGTTGTTACACTGGACAACCTGATCGCAAGCCAGTTGCCCGTTGGCGACACCGGCGAGATTTTGGGTCTGACCGACGCACAGAAGGCTGACTTCATTGAAGGTTACTACAACGAAGGCACCGTATTCGGCGACGGCCTGATGTACACCATGCCCTTCTCCAAGTCCACCGAGATCCTGTACTACGATGCAGACTTCTTTGCTGACCACCCTGAGCTGAAGGTTCCCACCACTTGGGACGAGCTGTGGGAAACCTGCCGGAAGATTAAAGAAATTGACAAGACCTGCATCCCCCTGGGCTACGACTCCACTGACAACTGGTTCATCACTATGGCAGAACAGATGGGTGTTGGCTACACCGACGCTTCCAAGTCCGGCGACGACCGTTTCCAATTTGACAACGAGCAGATGAGAACCTTCATGAAGCAGCTGCGCGAATACTTTGACGCAGGTCTGTTTACCACGCAGGACATTTACGGTTCTTACACATCCAACCTGTTCAAGAACCAGGATCCCACCAAGGCACGCAGCTATATGTGCATCGGCTCCTCCGGTGGTGCCCGTCACCAGGCTCCCAAGGATGACACCACCAATGAATATGCTTTTGAGGTTGGCATTGCTCCCATTCCCCAGTACAACGCTAACAATAAGAAGGCTATCTCTCAGGGTCCCTCCGTCTGCATTATGAAGGGCGGCAACATCACCGACGATCAGATTATGGCTTCCTGGCTGCTGGTCAAGTTCCTGTGTACCGACGTTGCTTTCCAGGCTGAGTTCTCCATGGACTCCGGCTACATGCCCGTTTTGAAGTCCGTTAGTGAGAATAAGGGTTTTGCTAACTTCCTGAACAGTGCAAACGGCACCAACTATTTGAAGGCTATGGCTATTAAGGTTGGTATCCAGGAGCGCGACACCTATTTCACTTCCGATGTATTTAACGGCTCCGCTGTTGCCCGTACCCAAGTAGGCGATCTGCTGAACAAGGTCATCGGCACCAAGCTGGAAAACGGAATGCCCATCGATAAGCTGATTGACGATGCTTTCACCGAAGCAATGGACGAGTGCATCTTCCAGGCTGGCTAATTATTAAACGCTTATGAAGAATGTAAAAAGATTTCTTAGTCTCTTTTTACTGCTGTGCCTGACGGTTAGCTATTTTAGCGGTTGTAATCTCCTCCCTGAGGCTCCCACGGAGCCTCAGGCCACGGAGCCTCCCGTAGAGCTGCCCCCGTGGATCGACTTTATGGAGCAGGCAAAGCTGGATATGACCAGCTCCACCGCAAAGCTGGAAGTTACCGTTAAGCTGTTTATTGACGGTGACACCACCCACTTCTATGTTCCCAAGTCCATTAGTGAGGACGGTGTTTTCAAAGCCCGGTACAACGCAGTCAATACCCCCGAGTCCACCGGTCAGATTGAACCATGGGGCAAGAAGGCTTCCAACTTCACCCGTGAAAGGCTCTCTAATGCCGAATCTATCATCATTGAGTCCAATACCGACAAATGGGAAAAGGATTCCAGTGGTGGCCGCCATATGGCTTGGGTTTGGTATAAACCCAAGGGCGCTAATGAATACCGCAACCTGAACCTCGAGTTGGTGCAAAACGGTCTGTCTTTGGCCAGTGGTAGCACCACCGACCGCTACGGTCACTTAACCCAGCGGGCATACACCCAAGCACGGCAGTATAAACTCAACGCACATTCCAATGAGCCTGATCCCGACTTCTACTACGGTGAGCAAATCCAAACTGACCTGAAAACCCTGCGCACTAACACCAAACTGTTTGAAGGCAAGGATGTTGTTTTTGACGGTGTCATCGTCCGCATTGCCAGCCAGACTGCTTATGTCGAAAGCTATGACGAAGAAACCGATTTGTATTACGGTATGAACGTCTATTTCGGTTACACCAGTGGACCTATTGACGACATTCTTCGTATTGGTAACGAGGTTCGTTTCGTTGGTAATGTGCAGTATTGGGAAGCTGGCGGTACCTGGCAGGTCACCAATATCCACTACAGCGTATTCGATCCGGACGACCCCGATAACATCAAGCTGCTTGGCTCTGGCCATGCCGCTTCCAACCGCGTCACTGACGCCGATACCTTCCTGAATGGCAAGGTCACTCTGAATGTGCCCAAGGACATCGAAGGCACTGAGACCGAGGAAAAGTCCTTCGATTATGCCCACTTGGCGCTGAGCACCTCCATCCATATGGAAAATCTCTATGTCAAGAGCATTTACACCACCAACAACGGTGGCGACAATGACGGTGCAATGACCTTCACCTGCACCACTGCAGACGGTAAGACCGTTGATGTCCGCACCACTGTGTTGCGTAAGTCTGACAAAACACTTTATACAAAAGACGATTTCATCAATAAGACCATTAGCGTAACCGGCATTGTCGATTATTTCGATGGTGACTATCAAATCAAAGTTTTCTCCGCAAATGATATTGTAATCCAATAAAAATAATATAAAGGAGTAAAATTATGAAGAAGATTATTTCCCTTATTCTTCTGCTGTCCCTCTGCCTGGGTCTGTTTGCCGGCTGTGATCTGACACAGTTCATTCCCGGTAACAAGCCCGTAGAGCCCGCAAGCAACCTGGAGAACGCAAAGACCCTGGTGTTCAACACCTACAAGCCCGCTAACAAGGACGAGATCCCTGTTAAGTCCGCTGACTTCGAGGTTATGACCTCCGTTCTGGTTGATGGTGAGACCTTCCCCGTTGCCTGGACTGTAGAAGTCACCGCCGGCGCTGCCGACGCTGTTAAGATCGTTGACGGCTCCTCCGATGCCTTCAAGAAGGTCGACCTGACCGAGAAGCCCGAGGAAGAGGTTCAGTTCACTCTGACCGCTACCATTTCTGATGCCGAAGGCAACACCGAGACTGTTTCCTTCCAGTATAAGACCCTCAAGTTCGAGGCTCCCTCTGCTGACAAGATCGTTCTGAAGGTTGAGGGTGTTTACCTCACCGGTACTGAAAAGCCCTACAACGACAAGATGCAAGTGACCACCAGCGACAAGATCGCTGATGCCATTGCACTGACCTTTGTTGAGAATGCGGACGGCACCAACTCCTTCAAGACCGACGACGGTTACTTCCTGTACGCTGACGGCACCCATGTTCAGTTCGTCAAGGAAGAAGGCGACAACACCAAGTTCGTTCTGGACGCTGTTGAAGGCGGCTACACCGTTAAGTGTGCTAAGGCTACCTATAGCGGCAAGGCGCAGTATCTGGAATACTACAGCAATGTCGTTACCTGCTACGGCATGAATGAATCCAAGCTGAACATCTACACCTTTGCTATGGATAAGGCTGAAGGCGCTAACGGCAAGGTTGTCAAGTACAGCGCAGGTGAGAACCCCGGCACTGGCGAGAATCCCGGCACCGGTGAGACTCCCAGCACTCCCGCAAATCTGGGCGTTATCGCTAACCCCGTTGTTGGTACTCCCTACAAGTTCGGTATGGTTCAGGGCAATCTGAACAAGACCTTCTACCTGGCTGGCGGCATGAGTGACTACTATATGGCTACCACCGAAGATGCATCTGCTGCTATCGATGTTTATCTGGAAGAGGCCACCGGTGGCTACTATATGTATGCTATGATCGGCGGTGTCAAGACCTACATCAATATGGTCACTTCTGTTGACGCAAACGATTCTACCAAGATTCATGTTAACGGCAAGTACGAAACCACCGCTTCCACTGTATATACCTATGATGCAACCAGCAAGACTCTGAAGGCTTCCGTCACTGTTGGTGACAATGCCGCCGCAGATTACTGGTTCGGTACCCGTAACGACAAGACATACACCACTGTGGGTCCCTGCGCTGTCAGCTACAATGGCTTCTACTGCCAGTTCTACGGCGAGGGTGGCGAGAACCCCGGCACCGGTGAGAACCCCGGCACTGGCCAGAACCCCGGCACTGGCGAGAACCCCGGCACTGGTGGGAATCCTGGCGAGACTCCCGCTGCTGAGACCCTCACCATCCCGGAAGCAAACACTCTGGGTGCTTCTAAAGCTCACGATACTTATACTACCGAAAAGTACTATGTTATTGGCACTATCAAGGCTATCACCAACACCAAGTACGGCAATATGATTCTTGTAGACGAAGCTGGTAACACCCTGACTATCTACGGCTCTTACAATGCTGACGGCAGTGCCGACTATGCAACTATGACTGAAAAGCCCGTTGCTGGCGATACTGTTAAGCTTTTGGGCATCATTGGTCAGTATGGTAATGCTCCTCAGATGAAGAACGGCTGGATCATTGAGTATACCGTTCACACCTGTGAGTTCACCACCGCTACCTGTGAAGATGCTTCTGTCTGCAAGCACTGCGGTGTAGAGAACGCTCCTTCCCTGGGTCACCTGGATGAAAACAAGGACCATGTTTGCGAGAGAAACTGCGGCATTGCTGTAGGCACTCATGCTGACAGCGATGATGCAGACAACCTCTGCGATTACTGCGGTCAGCCCGCTGCTGTTTTGTCCGAGTACACCGAGAGTAAGGCAATCAAGGCTACTGAAGGCGTCCTCACCACTGATAAAAAGAGCATTTCTTGGACTTCTACTGGCTTTACCTTTAAGGTCGATAAGGCTAATTCCACCACCGATATCCGCACCTCTGATAGCGATCACTTCCGTGCATATGCAGGTGCTATCGCAACCGTTTCCGGCGTTGACGGTGCTAAGATCTCCAAGATCATCATTACTTGTACCTATAACGATAGAGTTCCCGCATTCGAAGAAATTAACGGTGCTACCATCACTGTAAATGGCAAAGTAGTGACGATCGTTTTTGCTAATCCCGTAGATTCTGCTACACTGACTCATACTGGCACAGCTCAGTGGAGACCCAATAACATTGAGGTTACCTACGTTAAGTAAACCCTTTTAGATCCCTACATAGCACTTTGCCCCGGGCGAAAGCCCGGGGCATTTTCTATAAGGGTGCAAAAACCTTCCCCTTTGGGGAAGGGGGACCGCGCTTGCGCGGTGGTTGAGGTTTACAGTGCACATTTCTGCACAAATGCTGATATTTACGGAAAATTTCATTGCAACCTCATCCGTCACGGCTAACGCCGTGCCACCTTCCCAAAAGGAGAAGGGCGGGGGTTTACTCCCGCCGTCAAATATAACCGCACCGAAACGGCGGGAGCAAGCCCCCGCCCTACAACCTCTTTCGATAGTGCTATTTGGCAGGACGGAAAATCCGTCCCCTACAATGGAACAAGCCTTCCCGATGGGGAAGGCTTGTTATGTTACTTATTCAGTTCCTTCAGCTTTTCGTACAGCGCCATATCGACCCGGCAGACTGTCAAGGGTGAGATGGTAATATATCCGCTGACAACGGCATCGGTGTCGATATCCAAATTGCCCTTGTTTTCGTGGACGCAGATACCGCAGGCCTGATAGCGGTTATCCCCTACCGGCTGAAAATCGTCGGAGTAGTAGGGACCACCCTGCCGGGTGATCCGAATGTCGCCGCCCTCAGGAGGGATGTTTACGTTGTAGAGGCTTCCAAGCTCCCACAGCCGGTTTTCCTGCATATACGCCCACACCTTGTCCAAGTAGGCTGCGGCCGCCTCACTGCCTGTAAAGGAGCTGGAGAACGCCACAGCAGGGATACCCTGCGCACCTGCCTCAAACACAGCGGCAGCCGTGCCGGAGTACATAATGTCCTTGCCCATATTATAGCCCTTGTTGATGCCGGAGATCACTAAGTCAAACTGTAGTTTCAGACCCATCAGAGCAAAACGCACACAGTCCGCCGGGGTAGAATCCACCGTATAGACCGTTGCGCCGTGAATATCCTCCACCTGCACAACTTCGTAAGGCTCGTGCAGCTCAATGCCGTGGCTCTTGCCGCTTTGCTGGTACTTGGGTACGACGACCGTAACCTCGCCAAGCTTTTGCGCCCAGCGAACCAGCTCCGGGAGTACTGCTGCGGAAATGCTATCGTCATTCGTAACTAAAATTCTCATAACCAGTCCTCGTGGGTTTCCTTATATTCTTTTACCAGCGCATCGGCATCCCGCAGCAGCGACTGCATCTCTTCCTCGCTGTAAACAGTGGCGCCGCAGGCGCAGGCGTGGCCGCCGCCGCGGTACTTTTCCGCAATGGGATTGACGTGGACAAAGCGGGAGCGGAGTCTCACGCGGATGGTGCCTTCTGCGTCGTTATTGTCGATAAAGACCATCCAGCAGATACTGCCACGGATGGAGTCCAGTGTGCCGACGCAGGCACTCGCCTGCTCTAAGGTCAGGTTGAACTTCTCCTGCATTGCCTTATCTACGTAGATGTAAGCCACGCCGTTTTCGGTGATCTGCATCTTTTCATAGATATAGGCCTTAAATTTCAGGTACTCAAAGGCTTCCAAATAAAGTCTTGCGTACAGAAGCTGGGTATCCACGCCCACGTCCAGCAGCAGCGCCGCATTCCTAAGGGTATCACCGGAGACACCGTCGTACTTAAAGCGGCCGGAATCGGTCACAAGGCCCGTGTAGAGGTGGGTTGCGGCTTCGGAGTCGATCTTCAGCTCGTCTTTGAAAGTGGCGTAGAAATCCACGATCATTTCGCAGGCGGCTGCCCGGTCTTCCTCCACCCATTGGAGGTCGCCGTAGGTTTCCAGCGGGATGTGATGGTCGATCTTAATAAGCTCCTTGCAAAGCTTATACTTCTTATTAGAGATCCGGGCTTCGGAGGCGGTGTCTACCACGATGCCCAGGGCATCCGCATAGAGTTCGTCTGCAACCTCCGCATCCTCGGGGCCCATAAATTCCAAATACTGGGCGGTGTCCTTGTCGATGAGGTAGATTTCCTTTTCCGGGAAAGAAAGCTGCAAAATGCGCTTTAAGCCCTTGGTCGCGCCTACGCAGTCGCCATCGTTACGGATATGGCGGAAAATCATAATACGGTCATATTCTTTGATTTTCTGTAAGATCTGCTCTTTTACTTCTCTGTTCATACTGTCTCTCCTTCTCCCCTAACGATTGCATCCAAGTCCCGGAGCATAGCCATAGCGGTCTGACGGTCAGGAACGGTTGCGCCGCTGGCCTTCTGGTGGCCGCCGCCGCCGTATTTTACCGCGATGGGGTTAATGTTATATTTGTTGGAACGAAGCTCGCACAGAACGCCTGCTTCCGTCTCCGTAAAGTTTACCCAAATGCTGATGCCCTTGATGTCTGCCATAGTATTGACCATTGCCCGGGAGACGGTGAAGGTATCCAGGCCCATCCGGTCAAACTCTGCCCGGTCGGTATAGATGTAAGCCACGTTATCGGGTGTAAACTGAATTTTCAAAATAAAGCTGGCTTTCAGCTTCTTGCTCTCAAAATCGTCGGCATAGAGGTCACGGAACAGTTCGTTCGTGTCGATGCCGGCTTCCATCAGCACGGATGCCAGCCGGAAGGTCCGGGCGGTAGTGCCGTCGTAGCGGAAACGGCCGGAGTCGGTGACCATACCGGTATACAAGGATTTTGCGGCAAGGGGATTGATTTTCAGGCCGCTTTCAACCGCGAGCGCCGTAACAAGGCCGCAGCAGCTTTCAAAGGAAGTGTCCACCACCTCGTGCTCTGCAATGGTTTCGCAGAAAATGTGGTGGTCGAGACGAACCCGCTTCGCTGCAAGCTTGTAGCGGTCGTCACTGATAAGATGGCTGGCGGCAGTATCTAAAATGATGGCCAAAGCGCCACTATAGACGCTGTCGGGAATGTCGTCCATCTGAGAGTCCTCCATAAAACTGAAGAACCGGGCATCGTCACCGACCGCATAGACTGCTTTGCCGGGGAA
The DNA here is from genome assembly GCA_045654085.1 of Faecousia sp. Lineage (GTDB taxonomy): Bacteria > Bacillota > Clostridia > Oscillospirales > Oscillospiraceae > Faecousia. The sequence goes on from JAZOMT010000032.1 coordinate 118,743, forward strand.
GTTCTCCAGCAAAATGTGCTTCATACCAATTTGGCTGCCCAGCGCGTCGCCGTCAGGGCGGCTGTGGCGGTGGATGATGATGGTCTCATATTCGGAAATTGCCTGTAAAATATCCGTAAACATAGGGAAACCTCACTGTTTTCCTTAATTTTGCGCGGTATATGTATTGTGTCCGCACAATATGGTAGTATATCATAAATAGAGAAAAAAGACAACTATTCAATTTATAATTCATAATTACAAATTGTAGGGCGAGGGCATCTGTACAGGCTCCCCTTGTAGGGGAGCTGGCAAAAATCTATCTGATTTTTGCATGAGGGGTTGACGGAGACGGAATGTTATAACCCTTTCGCCCTCGCTATGCTCAGCCACCTCCCCTAAAGGGGAGGCTTCGGCGGGAGCAAGCCCCCGCCCTACGAATCCTTTTGATAGTGCGTTTATTGCTGTCGAAATGGGGCGGATTTTGGCGGCTTCCCGGAGGGAAGCCGCTTTTTCCGGGGTCGGCGGACGGTGGAAAGCGAAATATCTCCAATAATCCCCTCTCCCGGGGAGAGGGTGGTTTGCCTATGGCAAACCGGGTGAGGAATGGCGAACCCCTAAACATTGCAAAATGTCTGCTTTTTGTGCATTTTTTCAAATTTTCGCCCGCATTCCTCATCCGTCAGCCCTTGCGGGCTGCCACCTTCCCCCCGGGGGAAGGGATATGGGTGAGACTTTGAACGGGTGGAAAAGGGTAAAACTGGGGGATTTTTGCGGTTTCGTCCGGTTTCGACGGGATAGTGCTTTGGAAAAACCGGGGTGCTTTGTTCTGCGTTTTTATGGTTATTTACAATTTTATTATGTCAAATTCATTTGATTTCCATCCGTTTCCATATAAAATTACAATATTTATTAGATTTTTTTCGTTTGACAAACGGAATTTGAGGTGTTATAATGCGCCTGTTCGTTCCAAAGAGCGAACAAAAAACGCGCCAAAGGCGCAAAAATTTTAAAGGAGATTATCCCAATGAACAAGAAGAACAACCGCAAGGGCTTCACCACGGTGGAACTGGTTATCGTTATCGCAGTTATTGCCATCCTGGCTACCGTCCTGATCCCCACTTTCTCTAACCTTATCAGCAAAGCAAACGAGTCCAACGCTCTGTCCGAGGCAAATTCCGCCTTCAAGAACTACACTATCGAGCATGCCACCAAATTCGGTACTCAGACCATCTACATCTTTGTTGATGGTGACACAAACACAACCGAAGATGATCTGTACTTCAAGGCCGAAAATGGTCAGTTGGGCAAGGACCCCGTTTCTGCTCCCACTGGTAACAATAACATCGTTATTAAGTCCATTGCAACTGGTGTTTGCTTCGAGTGTGTTACTTGCCCCACTACTGATGCTGATGATAATGACAAGTGCGACATTTGCACCAAAGCCATCACTCCCGCTAACCCCTAAACTAATACATAAAAGCCCGGAGTTTTCCGGGCTTTTTTTGTTGCCTTTTTCGGGTCGAGTGGGGTCGGATTTTGTTTATTTGACAAATTGCCTATGGGATGTTACTATATCTTTGTCCGTTAATAAAGAAAAAGGAGATTTCTCCGGATGAAGAAGCGCAGCCGCAAGGGCTTTACTACGGCAGAACTGGTTATCGTGATTGCCGTAATTGCTATCTTGGCTACCATCCTGATCCCCACTTTCTCTAACCTGATTGGTAAGGCCAACGAGTCCGCTGCTCTGCAGGAAGCCAGCAGTATCCTAATACATTATTCCATCGGTAATGCGGACAACTTAGGCGCGAAGCGGGATTTCTTCATCAAGGCGAAGGGTTACTATTTTAAAGTTTCCAATGGCGCGCTGCATAAGGTCGGTTCCACCTCTGCCCCAACCGAGGTTGGCGCAATCATCGTTTCTTCTGATACAACTACGCCTTACTACAAGGCAGAACCTGTTACGGAACCGCCAACAGAGCCACCAACGGAGCCGTCAACGGAGCCATCAACGGAACCGCCAACAGAGCCACCAACGGAGCCGTCAACGGAACCGCCGACGGAACCTCCGACTGAACCATCAACCGAGCCGCCGACGGAACCTCCGACTGAACCACCAACCGAGCCGGAAGGCGGTGAAGCGCATATACACGAGTACGATGCAAGAAATGGCGATAAGTGTGTATGCGGCGCTTTTAATCCCAACCACCGGTGCTATGATGTGGTGAATATCGATTATCGCTGCGATATTTGCGGCAAGCACGTACACGATACAGAAACCTACAATGCAAAGACTGGCTGGTGCCTTTTCTGCAAGCCCTAACTGCATAAAAGCCCGGCGCCAAGTGTAAGGGGAGACGTTATGGACCGTCGAGGACGCCGGTCCCTACATTGATGCCGTAGGGCGGGGCCTTGGTCCCGCCGCCGACGATGACATTGTTTTCCGGCGGGAGTAAACCCCCGCCCTACACCCATTTTCGACGGTGCATAAAACCCTTCCCCAAAGGGGAAGGTTAAATCTCAGGAGGTACTTATTATGGTTATGTTTGATAGCGCGCATATTGGACTGCTGATCGGTACTGTGGCTTTTTTAGCCATCTCCACCTTGGTGGTGTCCAAGCTGCCCCGGGTAGGTCAGAATATCGCGTTCTTTATGGCGGCGATCTACTGCGCCGGCGGTATTTTCTTCCGGTACGGAATGAACCTTTCCTTTGACGGTGAATTCACCTTTAAGACGCTGGCGACCCAGATGCTGCAGGTATGCAATTTCAATTTCATTCTTGTGATTTTGATGCTGATTCCCAAGTTTGAGCTGGCGCGGCAATATTCCGTGTTCTTCTCTGCGGCGGCGGCCTGTACCACCTTTGTGTCCATTTCCAGCGCGTGGAAGACCCAAAACTGGTATGACCTGACTGTGATGAATTCCTGGTTTAACCATATTTTTGCGGTGGCGCTGCCCCTTTGGATGGTGGCTGCCCGGCGGTTAAAGCCCCAAAAGAAATATATTCCCTGGGTTCTATGTTTGGTATTTATCTACTTTACAGGGGGCTATATCATCAACAAAACCCTCATTGACTACGGCATTCTGGCGCAAGGAACCAGCTTCTCTTTCCTGTTCGATGCCGGAAAGGTGGGCTTACTGGAAATGCTCCACGACCTGATCCCCTACCCCTATTTCTACTTACTGCCCCTGTTCCCGGCGCTGGCAGGCTTCTGCTGGGTATGGGCAAAGGCTTTCGAAAAGTACAAGGTAGAAAAATTTCATTATTGATTTTCGCCGACCTCCTCACCGGGAGGTCGGTTTTTACTTGCCGCTTCAAACTGCTGCGTAGGGCGGGGGGTTGCTCCCGCCGTTTTGGTGCGTAATACATCGGCGGCGGGAGCAAGCCCCCGCCCTACAATATTATACGAAGCGGCAACGTTTATAAAACAGAGCGCGATTTTGTTATGTAAACGGTTGCTTTTTTATGGATAACGTGGTATAGTATTGATACTTACTTTGGTTTATTCCCGCTTTTTCCGGCATACTATTTACGAATGAAGAAAAGCGAGGTTCTTTTATGGGTCGGTTTTTGAAATTTCTGTTTTCCTCCATTGGCATCCTCCTTTTGCTGGCGCTTTTGGTGGTCGGCATTGCCTGCGCCCATTCCCTGACTTATCAGGTACCACCGCAGGATGCAAAAATTGAAAACACCACCGGCCTTGTACAGGCCAGCGGCCGCGCCCTTTACGATGCAAACGGCAATATTTTGCAGCTTTACGGTGTCAACGCAGGTCAAATTCTTCTGCAAGAGGGCTGGATGGGACCTTTCGCTACCGAGGCGCTTCGCAACGAGGACGGCTCTTATGTAAAGGACGATGGCGGTAACATTCAGTACCCCGAATTTACAGAGGCGGAGTTCCGCAGGGCGCTGAAGGAAAATCCCAATCTCCAAGGGTACGATATTGATGAACTGCTGCAGCTCTACTGGAACTCGTTTATGTCCGAGGAGGATTTCCGCATTATCAAAGAGGATTTGCAGCTTAACACCATCCGCTTCCCTATTTATTATCTCAATATCCTCAACGAAGACCTGACACCACGGGAAGACGCTTTCGAATACATCGACTGGTTTATCGGGCAGGCCGCCAAGAATGAGCTTTATATCATTTTGGATCTTCACGGCGCGCCCGGCAGTCAAAACGGCTATGAGCACTCCGGTGAACCGGGTCACGTTGCCGGTCTTTGGACCAATCAAAGTTATTTGGATGCTACCGCGCTGATTTGGGATATGATTTCCAAGCACTATACAAACGAACGGCCGGATTTGGGCCGGTGGATCGCCACCTACGATTTACTGAATGAACCCACTTACACGTATAAGGGTAACACCACCCGGGAGTGTTGGGATTTCTTTGACCGGCTGTACGATCTCATTCGGGAAAACGACGACCAACACGTAATTACTATGTCCGGCTGCTGGGATTTCATCCATCTGCCTGACCCCGCGGAATACGGCTGGAAGAATGTCCAGTACCAGTACCATTGGTACAACTGGACCCCGGAGACCATCCCCTTTAAAGTCTTTTATATCTTTAAGGATTTCTTTAACCTGCTGCGTAACTACGATGTGCCGGTGCTGATCGGCGAGTTTACCTTCTTTGAGGACCGGGATGCGTGGGCGGAGGGACTGAAGCTTTTTGATGACCGATACTATTCCTGGACGATTTGGAACTACAAGACAGTGGTTACCGGCTGGTGGACCTCATCCTGGGGCGTTTACACCTGCCAGCTTAAGTTCGTTACGGAATGGGAAGAAGTAAAGTGCAATCCTGCCACCTGCACCTATGAGGAATATGTGGCGGTCTGCGAAAAGACCCGGACAGAGAACTGCGCCACCGGCACGCTGTACGAGGTTTTGCAGGAATATGCAAAGGATAAATAAGCAAAAACCGACGCGCGATGCGTCGGTTTTTATTTCGGGTCGTCGAAGGCGCCGCCCCCTACCCTTAGTCTTTCTTATAAGGCGGATCGGCAGGATAGATGCCCTCTAATTTCTGCATTGTACGGGAGACCGCATCCTTGGAATTTTTCCAATCGGCATTGGCGTTGCGGTAGTCAAATTTTGCCACGAACCAGTCCAGGTCTTCCTTGACGCGGGTAAGGTTTTCTTCCGTAACACGAAATACTGTCGGATAAAACCATTCTCTTTGGGCATTGGGCAGCTTCTCCTCTGCCTGATGCAAAAGCTGGGGAAAATGGCGCAGGCAGAAGCCTTTGCTGCTTTCTACCTTTTGGCGGAATTCTTCGTCCTTAATCATATGGAAAAAGGTGGTGTAGTACCGATTCATATGGTAGTCGATTCGCTGACAAATGAGGCACTCCCCTGCCTGCTTCTCCAATCTCTGCCAGTAAGGCTGGGTAGCAGGCGCTTTGCTGCCGAAAAAGCTTTTCTTCGGCGGCATCACAAAATCTTCCATCTCTGCGCGGAAGGATTTCAGCAATTTGGCGTAATGGGTCTGCAAAATCAGGGCGTTTCCAAGGGCGTTGCCGTAATCGTAGAGTTTTTTCATATGTACGGGACAAAAGCCGGTTTCATCTGTCTCCGCCCGGGCATCCGGCTCCATATAGCTGGCGCTGTTGCCTGCGATATAACGGATGGTATTTTGTTCTGCCTTTCTCTCCAAGTAGCAAAAGGGGCACTCGTCTCCGGCATCAAAGGCATCGTTAATGGGAATGGTATCGATCTGTTCGCGCATAATATCCCCTCCTTTTTCTGTAAGTATAGCAAAAAATGGCGAAAATGCAAGTATCCGACCCCGAAAATGGGGTCGGATTTGGTTACTTGCCAATGCTCAGGAAATCTGCCGGGGAGATAGACTTATCATTCAGGGTCACGCTAAAGTGCAGGTGGTGGCCAATGGCCGATTCCATCAGGGCTGTCTGTCCTACCGCGCCGATGGCCTGCCCCATCGTAACTACATCACCGGGTTTCACCGCCACATCCTCTGCAAGGCAGGCATAGCTGCTGCTATAGCCGTCCTCGTGACGGATGACCACAGTCACACCCATCGTATCATCGTCATAGACTGTATACACCGTACCGTCTGCCGCCGCGCACACGATAGTTCCCGCATCTGCCGCAATGTCTACGCCGTCGTGGGTGCGCCAGTCCCTTGTGGTAGGATTATAGGTCAGGCAGTCCATTGCGTACTCCACTACCTTTTCGCCCGTCACAGGGGACGCTGTGGCCGTCAGGCGGTTTTGGGGCGTGGTAGGCGATGTGGGGTCGTTGGGTGTATTGCCGTTGGGTAGTGTCGCGCCGGTGGTGGGGTCGGTGGCAATGGCCGGCACGTCGCCGATTGCAGGTTCGTTTACATTCTGGTAGTACAAATAGCCGGAAATCCCGATGGCAACCGCACACAGGATCAGGGCTATGTAGTAGCCCTTACCGGAGAGAATGTTGCCAAATTTTTTATTTTGCATATTTCAGCACCTCCGAAGACCATTATCACCACATTTTCCATTTCTAAACCTCTTTTACAATTTTTATTATATGGATTTTTATTGACAAAACCTCTGTTGCAATGTATAGTCATAATTGTCGAAATACACACAAAAATATACTTTAGAAATGGGGGAGGATACATGTCCAAAGAGCTCATTCGACTCCAAGACCTCACGATGGAGTTCGACGGGGAACGGATACTTGATGGTATCAATCTCTATATTAACGACCACGAATTTCTCACGCTGCTGGGTCCTTCCGGCTGCGGCAAGACCACCACACTGCGCCTTATCGGTGGATTTTTGACACCCACCTCCGGCGACGTGCTTTTTGACGGTCAGCGCACCAACGAAGTACCCCCCTACAAAAGACAGGTCAATACGATTTTTCAGCGGTACGCCCTGTTCCCGCATCTGGATGTTTATGACAACATCGCTTTCGGTCTGCGGGTAGCTAAGCTCCCGAAGAGCGAAATTCAGGAGCGGGTCACGGAAATGCTGGGCATCGTAGGTCTCAAGGGTTACGAGCACCGTCGCATCGATGCGCTCTCCGGCGGTCAGCAGCAGCGTGTCGCCATAGCCCGCGCGCTGGTCAACCGGCCTAAGGTTCTGCTTCTTGACGAACCTCTGGCTGCTCTTGATCTGCGCCTGCGTAAGGATATGCAGAATGAATTAAAGCGTATCCAGCAGACAATGGGCATCACCTTTGTTTACGCCACCCACGATCAGGAAGAAGCCCTTTCTATGTCCGATACCGTTGTGGTTATGGATAAGGGCCGTATTCAGCAAATCGGCAAGCCCGAGGATATTTACAATGAACCGAAGAACGCCTTTGTGGCAGACTTTATCGGTGAGAGTAACATCCTGGACGGCGTAATGTTGGAGGACTACAAGGTTCGCTTCTTTGGCCGGACCTTCAAGTGTCTGGACGCGGGCTTTGCGCCCAATGAGCCGGTAGATGTGGTTATCCGTCCCGAGGACATTGACTTTGTCCCCGTAGAGGAAGGCCACCTTGTGGGCACCGTAACCTCTGTGACCTTTAAAGGTCTTAATTACGATATTATCGTAGATTTCCGTGGCTTCAAATGGCTGATTCAGACGACCGATCATCAGCCGGTTGGCGCCAAGGTAGGCATTCGGCTGAACCCGGAAGATATTCACGTTATGAAAAAGAGTGAATATTCCGGCATGTTTGGTGACTACAGCTCCTATTCTGCTGAGTACGATGAGCTGACGGAGGATGCCGATGATGAAGAAGAATAAATCTATCCTCCTGAGTGTCCCTTACGCCCTGTGGATGCTGGTGTTTACCCTCATTCCCTTAGGCGTGGTGGCCTACTACGCCCTGACAGACCCCAGCACCGGTCAGTTTACACTGCAGAACATCCGGGACTTGGGAATGTATCTTCCCACCTTGGGCATCTCTGCGGCTTACGCGCTGGTCTCTGCGCTGATTTGTCTGCTCTTGGGCTATCCTGTGGCTTATTACATTGCCCACCGCACACCAGTAATGCAGAAAATTCTGTATATGCTGGTGATGCTTCCTATGTGTATGAGCTTTTTGCTCCGGACACTGGCGTGGGTGGGACTTTTGGAAAACAACGGCATTCTCAATTCCCTTTTAGGTGCGCTGCACTTAAAGCCCATTACGATGATCGGCACACCCGGCGCGGTGATCCTCGGTATGGTATATAACTATCTGCCCTATATGATTCTGCCCCTTTACGCCATCATCGTCAAGATTGACCATCGGCTTATTGAAGCAGCCGAAGACTTGGGCTGCAGCAGCACACAGGTCTTTTCCAAGGTGATTTTGCCCCTTTCTATGCCCGGTATTCTCTCCGGCATTACGATGGTCTTTGTGCCCGCCGTCTCCACTTTCTACATTTCCCAGAAGCTGGGCGGCCCCGACACGATGCTCATCGGCGATATTATTGAGCGGCTCTTTAAGTCTGCCGGCAACCCCAATCTGGGCGCTGCGCTGAGCTTGGTGCTGATGCTGCTGGTATTTATCTGCACCGGGGTGATGAACCGCTTTGGCGGTGATGAGGAAGGCGGTGTGGTGGTATGAAGAAAGCCAATAAGCTGATTACCGTGCTGATCTTCGTTTTCCTCTATATTCCCATGGCAGTGCTGATCATCGGCTCCTTTAACACAGGAAAAAGCCTCTCCCATTTTGAGGGCTTTACCCTAAAGCAGTACGCCGAGCTTTTTAACGATCAGGACCTTTTGGCGCTTTTGGGCAATTCCCTGCTGATTTCCATCCTTGCCACCGCAATTGCGACGGCTTTCGGTACGTTTGCGGCTGTGGGTATTCACAACCTGAAGCCCAAGATGCGCAAGGCGGTTATGAGCCTGACCAACATCCCTATGACGAACCCGGATATCGTCACCGGTATCTCCCTTTCGCTACTATTCGTCTTTGTAGGTACGGGTATGCTGGGACAAAAGCAGAGCCTGAATTTCTGGACGTTGCTGATTGCCCACATCACATTCAGTCTCCCCTATGTGATACTCAATGTAATGCCCAAGCTTCAGCAGATGAATCCTGCCCTGCAGGATGCGGCAATGGACTTAGGCTGTACGCCGCTGCACTCCTTCTTTAAAGTCACCATTCACGAGATTATGCCCGGTATCGTCTCCGGCGCAATTATGGCCTTTACTATGAGCCTGGACGATTTCGTGATTAGCTACTTTGTCACCGGCTCTGACTTTGTGACCCTGCCGGTCAAGATTTACTCCTTTACCAGAAAGCCTATTCATCCCAAGGTTTACGCAATGTTCACACTGCTGTTCACCTTAATCTTCGTGCTGATGGTAACGATGAATCTACTGCAGCTCCACGGTGAAAAACGCAAACATATGCGCCAAGCAAAGGCTGAAAGCCGTACTATGCGGATTTTCAAGCGGGTCGGCGCCATTGCCTGCGTGGTGATTTTGCTGCTGGGCACCGTGCTTCTGGTGGTGACCACCCGGAACAGCAAAATTACCCTAAATGTGATGAACTGGGGTCAAAACATTGCCGACGGCAGTGACGATACAATGGACATTATCGCGGCTTTTGAGGCAAAATACCCCAATATTCAGGTCAATTACTCCGAGTACGCCTCCAACGAGGAGCTGTATTCCAAGCTCTCCAACGGCGGTCTTGTGGTGGACTTAATCATTCCGTCTGACTATATGATTGCCCGGATGATTAACGAGAATATGCTGCTGCCCCTGAATTTTGACAACATTCCCGACTACAAAAACGTGGCAGAAACTTACAAAAATCAGGCGTACGACCCGGAAAATAAATATTCCGTACCCTACACCTGGGGTACTGTCGGCATTATTTATAATTCTCAGTATGTCTCGGAAGAGGATGTGACCGGTTGGGAGCTTCTGTGGAACGAAAAGTACGCCAAGAAGATTTTGATGTTCGACAATTCCCGGGACGCATTCGGTGTAGCCGCTTATAAGCTGGGCATTGACGTCAATACCACAGATAAAGCGGAACTGCAGCGGTGCGCCGATGAGCTTGCCAAGCAGCAGCCCCTGGTTCAGCAGTATGTTATGGATCAGGTTTATGACAAAATGATTGAAGGCAACGCCTGGATTGCCCCCTACTATGCCGGCGATGCGATGATGATGATGGAGGAAAATCCGGATTTGCGGTTCTATCTGCCGGAAAATCAGAATTTTAACCTCTTTATCGATGCTATGTGCATCCCCACTTGCAGTGAGCAGCCGGAAGCTGCGGAGCTGTTCATCAACTTTATGTGCGACCCGGAGATCTCCGGCGCCAATATGGATTACATCTGCTACGGCTCTCCCATTGAGGGCGCTACCGAGTATATGGATGAATATTTGGCAGAAAGTGAAATCATCTATCCGCCTGAGGAGATCTTGGAGCGCGGCAGAAGCTACTCTTTCCTCCCTGAGGATATCACCCGGTATGTAGAGAATCTCTTTATGAAGGTGCGGTTACCTATGGAGTCTTCCGATGAACCCTCAGAGGATACCCCGGATATTTTGCCTACAGTGGTGATTGCCCTGTGCGCCGGCGCGGTGTTTGCCACATTCCTTTATGTAGACAAAAAACGCAAAACTAAATAAAAAATCTCCCGATTCTTGTGAATCGGGAGATTTTTTTACTTATTATTCAGATACGCTTCTCTACCAGATTCGTAGAGGTTGTTGCCCTCGCTGTCGATGATGACGAACAGCGGCATATCCTCCACATAGAGCTTCCGCAACGCCTCTGCGCCTAAATCTTCGTAGGCAATCAGCTCAGCGCTTTTAATGCACTTGGCAAGCAGCGCGCCTGCGCCGCCGATGGCGCCAAAGTAAACGCCGGAATACTTTTTCATCGCGTCCACAACCTCAGGCAGTCGGGCGCCCTTGCCGATCATACCGCGCGCGCCCACAGACATCATTGTGGGGGCGTAGGCGTCCATACGGCCGGAGGTGGTCGGTCCGGCAGATCCGATGACCTGACCGGGTTTCGCCGGCGTAGGGCCTACGTAGTAGATGGTAGCGTCCGTGGGGTCAAAGGGCAGTTCCTCACCCCGGGCCAGCGTCTCACACATCCGCTTGTGACCTGCGTCACGGGAGGTGTAGATGGTGCCGGTGAGGTAAACCATATCGCCTGCCTTCAAGGTTCTTGCCAATTCCTCCGTCAGGGGGAGTGTAATATGCTTTTCCATTTACAGCACCTCCGTCTTATGCCGGGTCACGTGGCAGTTGATATTGATTGCGCAGGGCATTCCGGCAATGTGGGTAGGCAGAACCTCGATATTGAGACCGATGGCGGTAGTCTTGCCGCCAAAGCCCTGAGGACCGATGCCGAGGGCATTCACTTTTTCTAACATCTCGGCTTCTAATTCTGCGTAGTAGGGGTCAGGATTGTGGGTGTCCAGCGGGCGCATCAGCGCCTTTTTGGCAAGGAGGGCAGCCTTATCAAAGGTACCGCCAATGCCCACGCCCACAACGATAGGCGGGCAGGGGTTGGGGCCTGCGGCCTCCACCGTCTCCAAAATGAAGTCCTTAATGCCCTGCAGACCGGCCGAGGGCTTGAACATCCGAATGGCGCTCATATTCTCGCTGCCAAAGCCTTTGGGGCCAAGGGTGATTTTTACGTTTTCACCGGGAACGATCTCGGTATAGAGCATTGCCGGAGTATTGTCACCGGTATTGCCCCGGCGGATGGGGTCAGCCACCACACTTTTGCGGAGGTAACCCTTTGTATAGCCCCGACGAACGCCTTCATCTACCGCTTCCCGGAGGTCACCGCCCACAAAATGGACATCCTGACCGATCTCCAAAAAGACACAGGCCATACCGGTGTCCTGGCAGATAGGGACATTTTCTACATCTGCGATTTTGTAATTTTCAATGATCTTATCTAAAACGCTTTTTGCAAAGGGGCTGTCCTCCTGGGCATAGCAGCTTTCGATAGCGCATTTTACATCACCGGGCAAATGGGTATTGGCCTCGATGCACAGCCGTTCCACCGCATCGGTGATGGCGGATACTTGAATTTCACGCATAATTATTTCTCCTTATTAAAGAGGAATCATTCCAATAAACTGGCAAGCCAGCACAACACATACAAGGGCAAAGGGATAGGTTGCCGCATAAGCGGATGCCACATCGTCCGTTCCGGCAACCCGGATGAGGCTGCCAAGGGCAGGCGTGCTGGTCATACCGCCGCAGATAGAGCCGAGGGTGTTGAGAATGTCCAGCTTCAGCACTTTTCTTGCGAAGAAATAACCAACAAACATAGGAACTAAAGTAATCACCGCGCCCACTAAGAACAGTTTGATACCGCCGTTTTCCGCAAGGCACCGGAGGAAGCCTGCGCCACCCTCCACGCCTGCGCCCAGCAGGAACAGAACCAGTCCCAATTCCCGAACCGCTTCCAAAACGGTCTTTTTTACCTTCAGGCTAACGGGTCCCACCTTGCCAAAGTGGCCAATAATCAGGCCCAAAATCAGGGGGCCACCGGAGGTTCCCAAGGAGAAATTACCAATTTTGAGTTTTGCAAGGAAGATACCCAGCACAATGGTAATAGCCAGCGCGCAGAAGCCCATACTATCCAGCTCCAAAAGCTTTTTGCCTTCCGCTTTTACTTCCACACCGGCAGCGGCAATAAATTTCGCCCGCTCTGCTTCCATATCCACTTTCAGCACCTTGGGAACGATCTGCACAAAGAGCACCACGCCCACAACGCCGAAGATATAGGCAATACTATAGCCGGCAGAGGCATTGCCGGGGGTAGCCACCGCTTCCTTGGCTGCGCCAAGACCGGGGGTGCTGGTCAGCGCGCCGGAAAGCATACCGGCGCTTACATCCGAAGGAATGCCCAGCAGAAATACACCGGCAAGGCAGGTCAGCGCGCCGGCTGCGATGATGATGACACCCAGCAAAATGTAGGACTTGGCATTGACCTTGAAATTCCGGAAGAATTTCGGTCCTGCAATCAGGCCTACAGCCGTGACGAACAGGATAAGGCCCATATCCCCTACCACGTCCGGCACGGTCACGCCAAAATGACCAAACACCAGCGCCACCAACAGCACACCCGCAGAGCCTAAATTCAGGCCGCAGACGGTGATCCGTCCAATGGCATATCCCAAGAACAAAATAACAAAAATGATAAACAGTTCACTACCGGTAACACTTTCCCAGTAGTTTTGTAACCACTCCATTTACTTTTCGCCTCCGTTTAGCGCTCGTGACGGGCGTACTGGGGCAGAAGCAGCGGAGACACGCCCTCTTGGGTGCAGCCAGCCTCCTGCAGCATTTCAGCATACTTGTAAATGTGGTCTAAGTTGGGTGTTCCCAGCTCCACTTCCTTTGCCTTTGCGGCAGCTGCCTTACCGGCATTGCGGCCAAAGACGATAATGTCCAAAAGGCTGTTGCCCATCAAGCGGTTACGACCGTGGATACCGCCAACTGCCTCACCGGCAACCAACAGGTTAGGAATGGCCTTAGTAAAGCCCTCGCCGCCGATCTCCAAGCCGCCGTTTTGGTAGTGCAGTGTGGGATATACCAAAATGGGGACCTTTCGCATATCAATGCCGTAGTTTAAGTACATACGAAGCATTGCAGGAATTCTCTTTTCAATCGTGCCTTCGCCGCCCAGGATCTCGATCATCGGGGTGTCCAGCCATACGCCACTGCCCAAGGGTGTATCTACGCCCTTGCCGTTAGCACATTCGCGAATAATGGCAGATGCGGAAACGTCTCTGGTTTCCAAAGGATGGGCATAAGCCTCGCCATCCTTGTTTACCAGCATTGCGCCCAAGGAACGGACCTTCTCGGTCACCAGCGCGCCAAAAATCTGGCTGGGGTACGCCACGCCGGTGGGGTGATACTGAATGGTATCCTGATAGAGAAGCGGTGCGCCTGCCCGGTATCCCAAAATCAGGCCGTCAGCGGTAGCGCCGTAGTGGTTGGAGGTGGGGAAATTCTGATAGTGCAGTCTGCCTGCGCCGCCGGTGGCGATGACGACAGTCTTTGCCTTTGCCACCATATAGTCACCGGTCTCCATATTCAGCAGCACTGCGCCGGCAACCTGACCCTTCTCGTCCTTGAGAAGCTCCACCGCGGAGGTAAACTCCACCACGGGGATCTTGCGGTTGATGACCTCATCCCGAACAGTACGCATAATTTCCGCGCCGGAGTAGTCCTTGCAGGCGTGCATACGCTTCCGGGAGGTGCCGCCGCCGTGGGTGGTAACCATCCGGCCGTCCTCGTCCTTGTCAAACATAACGCCCAATTCGTTCAGCCAGCGGATGGCATCGGGGGCTTCCATAACCAGTCTGCGCAGCAGCTCAGGACGGGCAGCGAAGTGACCGCCGCCAAAGGCATCCAAGTAGTGCTGGGCGGGAGAGTCGTTCTCCTTGTCAGCCGCCTGAATGCCGCCTTCAGCCATCATCGTGTTGGCATCACCGATACGCAGCTTGGTGACCACCATTACGTTGGCGCCGGCCTCGTGGGCTTCGATGGCAGCCGCAGAGCCTGCGCCGCCGCCACCGATGACCAGTACGTCCACATCGTAATCAATCTTGGTAAGATCGATATCCACATTCAACAGACGGCTGTTGGAGTGGAGTAGGTTTGTCAGCTCCACAGGGGCTTTTTCGCCCTTGTTGGGGCCGATTTTGATTTCCTTGAAGCCTTCCGCCCGGTAGTCGGGGTGATAGGCTTTCAGCAGCTCGCTCTTTTCCTCCGCGGTCATACGGCGGGGTTCTGTGCCCATACGCTCTGCGCGGGTTGCTTCCACTTTCTTAATGGACTCAAGCATAGTTTCTGTAAACATAGTTTCCCCTCCTTACTTTTCGATATCCCGGTGGTTATACAGCTCCTGCATCTCGCTGATAGGCTTTTGCATAATGGCCTCGATCAGGTCATCGTGGGCGCCGGAATTGATCTCCGCCACGCGATTATACAGATGCTCGGTCTTGGGCGCGATATACTTGCCGGTGAGACGACGGGCAAGCAGGCCAACCATCGGATGGCTGATGCCTGCCGGACAGCGAACAGAGCAGCAGCCGCAGCCAACGCAATCGAAGGACTCCTCGGCGCACTTTTGCAGTTCGCCCCGCTGCGCATAAGCGATGTACTGCATAACATTCAGGCTCTGGGTACAGGCCTTGGTACAGGCATTACAGCCGATACAGGCGTAAATCTCAGGATACAGCTCCATCATCACTCTCTGGTCGGCTTTCAGTTCGTCCATAGAGTAGGTGCGCTTATCTGTGGGGAAGAAGGGAATGGAAGCCACATACATACCCTCCTGCACCTGAGTCTGGCAAGCGAGGCAGGTGTGCAACTCGTTGCTGCCCTTAATACGATAGATGGTGGCGCAAGCGCCGCAGAAGCCGTGACGGCAGCCGCAGCCCCGTGTCAGGGTGTAGCCTGCGTATTCCATAGCTGTCATAATGGTGAGCTCGGCAGGAACGACATAGCGCTTGCCGTAAAAATAGACATTTACCATATTTTCCATTTATAGTGTCTCCTTAATACTCGTTAGGCAGTTCATCAATTTCGTCAAACCGGAATACGGGGCCGTCCTTGCAGACGTATTTCGTGCCAATGTTGCACCGTCCACATTTGCCAACGCCGCACTTCATACGAAGCTCCAGGGTGGTATAGACCTGCTCGTTAGAGAAGCCCATTTCCCGGAGTCCCTGCAAGCAGAACTTAATCATAATGGGAGGGCCGCAGAGGAGGGCTGTCCGGTTGGTGTCGAAAGCCAGTTCCTTGAGATAGGAAGGAACGAAGCCAACGTGACCGTCCCAGCCTTCCTGCTCCCGGTCAATGGTAAGATGCACATTGACACCGGGAATCTTGGACCAAACCTCCTCAATTTCCTTGCGCTGGACCAAATCGTCCATACTGCGGGAACCGTAGAGAATATCGATGTCTCCGTAATTGTCCCGATTGTCCAGTACATAATTGATGACGCTACGCAGCGGCGCAATAGCAATACCACCGGCGATGAACAGAAGGTTTTTGCCTTTCAGCTCGGTTTCCACAGGGAAATTGTTACCGTAAGGGCCACGAACCATAATCTCATCGCCAACCTGCAGACTGTGCAGATGCTCCGTCAGCACACCGCAGCGCTTAATGGAAAATTCCTGATATTCGCGATTGGTGGGGGAGGAAGTGATGGAGAACATCGCCTCGCCCACACCGGGGGCGCAGACCATAGCGCACTGGCCGGGCATATGCTCAAAAAGCTTACCGCCACCGGGTGCATTGACCCGGAAAGTCTTGACATCAGGCGTCTCTGTCCGGATATCGGTGATGATGCCCACCATCGGAATGAGGGTGTCCCGCATAAAGCCGGGATTACAGGTACATTCGTGCATCAGTTTTCCTCCTTTCCAAAGGCTTTGATGACTTTTACGATATTTAAGTGACTGGGGCATTTATCCACACAGCGGCCGCAGCCGACGCAGGAGAACATCCCATCATTATTTGCCGGGAAATAAGCCAGCTTATGCATAAACCGCTGACGGAAGCGCTGCATTTGGCTATTGCGGTTATTGCCGTGGGCCATCATTGTAAAGTCAGAGTACATACAGCTATCCCAGCAGCGATAGCGCTGGACACCGCTTCCGGTATCATAGTCCTTAATGTCGTAGCACTGGCAGGTGGGGCACACGAAGGTGCAAGTGCCGCAAGCAAGACAGCCCTTATACAGCTCCTCCCACAGAGGAGAGTCAAAGTTGTCGTGAGCTGCCTGGGCGCCCCACTTTTCCAGCGACAAATCCTTCAGCGGCAGTCTTTCGCAGATGGCGCGAATTTCTTCCTTTGCCTGCTTAACAGGCGCTTCCTCTGCTTCCTCCAAAAGGTCTGCGAGGGCATTTGTGAAGCTTTCACCCTTTTCGGTCTGGGGCTGCCAGTATAAGTACTCGCCACTCAGCCAAGTGGCCACATCGCCCTCGGGCTGGGCGCAGTCGATACCGAAAGTACCGCAGAAGCAGGAGGTTTCGGGGCGGCTGCAGGCGAGGCTGACGATGATGCCGTGCTCCCGACGGGCGGCATAGTAAGTATCCACGGGATTAGAAAGGAACACTTTATCCAGTACGTTCAGCGCCCGCACGTCACAGGCGCGGATGCCGAAAACCACAAAGCTTTCGCTTTCCAATTCTTCCGCTGTCAGCTTCAGCTTACCCTCTTCCCTTTTGACTGTGTAAAGATTCTCACACTGGGGGAAGAACGCGTCCTTAGGGGATTTGACAGTCTTGAGTGTGTCAATATCCGGCTGGACATCCTCGGTCCAGAGGGCAAAATTGGTCTTTCCGGCAGATTTTACCGGTAAGTACAGCGTCTTTGTCTTTGCGATGGCCGCATAGAGCTGGGGTAATTCCGTCTTTTTTATTCTACGCATACCTTAACCCCTTTCTGCCACAATGCTAGGCTCTGCATCTTCCTGGGTAAAACTGGTGAGCGGTGCCTTGGCATCGATATTTTCGCCTGCCTGATACTGGCCGTACAGTTCATTCATATCCTTAATGAACTTCCGGTTAAACAGGTGCAGCGGAATACCCTGGGGACATACACGGCTGCACTCGCCGCAGTCGGTGCAGCGGCCTGCCACGTGGAACGCCCGGATAATGTGGAACATTTTTTCCTCAAAAGTGGTGGCATTCGCCTTCTGGGCAGAGTCAAACTTGGTGCTGTCAAACACGCATTTCCGGCAGGAGCAGGCGGGACAGACGTTCCGGCAGGCGTTGCAACGGATGCACTTAGAGAGTTCGGCTTGGAAATAGGCGAACTTTTCCTCGGGAGACATCTTTTCAATCCGCTCTACCTCTTGGAAGCGGTCTGCATCCAAAGTGTCCGCAGACTCACCGATTTTCTCGTCGAAAATCATATGCTCCTTGCCCTTACAGACATGGCAGCGTTCCAGCATTGCGTCCTTATATGCGACTTTAACATCCCCATAAAGGGTCTTAACGGTCAGCTCCTCGCTGCAATCCGGATAGCCGGCGCCTTCCACGTCCAGAATGCCGTCGGCGGGAATATTTTCAATCTTCAGCTTACCCTTACAGCCCACACCGATGATGTAAGCCTTTTCCCGGTCTACACGGTGCTCTGCCAAAAGCTGGTTAAAGCTATAGGTATCGCAGGGCTTCAGGAAAACCAAGGTCTTTCCCTCCAGTTTGGAGGCTTCAATCATATATTTGCTTAAATTTGCGCCGCAGAAGCCGTTATAAACGAAATCCTCCAGCGCATCTTCATTCGTAAAGAAAGCGGGTTCGGGGTCGTATACGTGCTCACCGCGCCGCCAGCCCAGCACCCGGGCTACCTCGCCGCTGTGGAGCAGTTCTTTTGCCCGCATGATCAGTTCTTGCATCTTATATCCCCCAATCTTACATTCGGTCCAAGGGTGCGGATTTTTTCTACAAAGCTGTTCATTGTCTCAGAGAACTTTACGCCTTCCGCGGCGGAGACCCATTCCACACGGGTTCTGCCGTTTTCCACGCCGATGAAGTCCAGCATGCTAAAGAGCATGGTCATACGGCGGCGGGCATAGTAGTTGCCGGTGGAGTAGTGGCAGTCACCGGGGTGGCAGCCGCAGAGAATCACACCGTCTGCGCCCTTTTCAAAGGCACGAAGAATGAACATAGGGTTGACCCGGCAGGAACAGGGCACCCGGATAATTTTCACATCTGCAGGATACGCCAAACGGCTGGAGCCGGCAAGGTCAGCGCCTGCATAGCTGCACCAATTGCAGCAAAACGCCACGATTACGGGGCGGAAATCTTCTTTATTTACCGACATATTGCATCCACCTCCGCAAGAATTTGTCTGTTAGAGAAGCCCTTCAGGTCCATTGCGCCGGAGGGACAGGTAACGGTACAAGCGCCGCAGCCCTGACACAGGGCGGAATTGACCACCGCGATACGGCGATCCTCACGAATACCGTGGTCGTTAATAAGCTTCTCCTCGTAAGAAATTGCGCCATAGGGACATACATTGGCGCACTGGCTGCAGCCGTTGCACATCAGTTCGTCTGCCTGCGCCGTGCAGGGATTTGTCTTGAGCTTATCCTTGGCAAGAAGACCGATAACCTTCACCGCTGCCGCGCCGGCTTGGGCAACGGTCTCGGGAATGTCCTTAGGACCTTGGCACACGCCGGAAAGGAACACACCTGCCGTGGGAGATTCCACAGGACGGAGCTTGGGGTGGGCCTCGGTCAGGAAGTTGTTGGTATCGATGGAAGCGGTGAGCATCGTTGCAATTTTCCGCACATCGGGGTTCGGCTCGATGGCGGTAGCCAGTACAACCATATCCGCTTTCTTAAGAATCTGCTTTTGGTCCAGCAAGTCTACGCCCTGCACAAGGAGACTGCCGTCTGCCTGCGGAACGACCTTACCAACCTGACCCTTAATGTAATTAACACCGTATTCCTCCACTGCCCGGCGGTAGAACTCATCAAAGTTCTTACCGGGAGTACGGACGTCAATGTAGAACACGGTCACATTCACATCGGGGTATTTGTCCCGGATGAGCATTGCGTGCTTGGCGGTGTACATACAGCAGATCTTGGAGCAGTAGGGCTTGCCGCGATCGTCGCTGCAACGGCTACCGACACACTGAATGAACACAATCTCCTTGGGATGCTTACCGTCGGAGAGCCGCTCCAAATGACCCTTGGTAGGGCCGGCGGCGTTCATTACACGCTCCAGCTCCAGAGAGGTGATAACGTCCTTACTCTGGCCGTAGGCGTACTCACCATACTTATCCAGCTTAATGGTATCAAAGCCGGTGGCGACCACGATTGCGCCGTACTTTTCGGTGATGATCTCATCTTTTTGGGTATAGTCGATAGCGCCGGCCTGACAGACCTTCTGGCAGACACCGCACTTGCCGGTCTTAAACTTGGTGCAGGCGGTGGTATCGATCACCGGCACATTGGGAATTGCCTGTGCAAAAGGTGTGTAAATCGCGCTGCGTGTATTCAGACCCCGGTTGAATTCGTTGGGTGTCTTCTTACTGGGGCACTTTTCCTGACAGACACCACAGCCGGTACATTTGGCAATGTCCACAAACCGGGCCTTTTTGCGGATGCCCACTGTAAAGTTACCCACGAAGCCGGAGACCTTCTCCACCTCGGAATATGTATGGATGGTAATATTCTCGTGGGAGGCCGCTTCCACCATCTTGGGGGTCAGAATACAGGCGGAACAGTCCAGCGTGGGGAAAGTCTTATCCAGCTGACTCATACGGCCGCCGATGGAGGGGGTCTTTTCTACGATGTCCACCTTGTAGCCTGCGTCTGCAATATCGATAGCGGTCTGGATGCCGGCGATACCGCCGCCGATAACCAGCGCCCGCTTAGTAACTGCGCTTTCGCCCGCCTGCAGGGGCGCGTTGAGATGCACCTTTGCCACCGCAGCCCGCATTAAGATGACCGCCTTTTCGGTAGCTTCGGTCATATCCTTGTGAATCCAGGAGCAATGCTCACGGATATTGGCAATTTCCACCATATAGGGGTTAATGCCGGCAGTTTCCGCGCATTTGCGGAAGGTTGCTTCGTGCATTCTGGGAGAGCAGGAGCAAACCACAATGCCGGTAAGGCCTTTTTCACGGATAGCGGCTGCAATCCGGGACTGACCGGCCTCTGAGCACATATAGGGATAGTCCTCTGCGTGAACAACGCCTTGCTCCCGCAGCGCCATCTGCGCTACTTTTTCTACATCTACCGTTGCCGCAATGTTACTGCCGCAATGGCAGACAAATACACCTATTCTCTGCATCTGCCTTACCTCCTATACTTACGGAATGCAGCCATCAAAAGCTGCTGGGGTGTTTCCTCGTCCAAAAGCGCCGGAATTTCGTCCGGAGTCAAAAGGGACTCACCGCGCTGACGGACAAGGAGCTGCCGGGCGGCATCCACCAGTCTCCCCGGCTCCACGCCTCTGGGACAGCGCTCAATACAGGCAAAGCAGCCCAGGCACTTTTCTGCGGATTTAGAAGCCAGCAGACCTTCGATGTCGCCGGAGACTACGTAGCTGACAAACTGGTGGGGTTTAATGTCCATCTCATTGTAGGACGGGCAGGAAGCGGAGCATTTGCCGCATTTCATACATTTTAAGGGATTGACACCGCTGATAATGCGGATTTCTTCACATTTATTCACTTGGCATCCTCCTTTACACCCAGCGCCTCTGCAAGAAGCTCGGTGAAATATACCACAGGCAGTTCCCCTGCCCGATTGAGGTTATACTTACACAGCGGGCAAGCCGTCACCAGGCAATCTGCCTGCATTTGGGCTGCATTGTCGACAATCTTATGGCACAGCTCATCGGCCTTTTCCTTATCCTTCATGCTTATGTAGCCGCCACAGCACTCATTACGATAGGCATAGATGACCGGCTCTGCCCCCAGCGCCCGGATAAAATCCTCCAAAATAGTGGGGTTTTCCGGGTCGTCGAATGCCATCACCTTGCTGGGCCGCAAAAGCAAGCAGCCGTAGTAAGCGCCGATTTTCCGCCCGGTCAGGGGATTGACTACTTTTTCTTTCAGCGTATCGAAGCCCACCCGGTCACGCAATACCTCAAGGAAATGAAGCACCTGAGTCTCCCCCTTGTAGGGCGTCTCCAGCGCCATATAATTGTTGGCGCGGGACTGGATGTCCGGCACATTTTTCATATCGTCATTGACCCGCTTGAGCACGTGATAGCAGGCAGAACACACCGCCACCAAGTCCTGCCCCTTTTGCTTGGCAGCATCCAGCGCGCGGACGCTGGGCAGCTTGCTGGCAATCTCGTCCGTCCCCAGGGGATAGACACCGCCGCAGCACTGCCAGGTTTCCAGTTCCTCCAGCGTAAAACCAAGCGCCTCCGCCGATGCACGGGCATAGCGATCTAAATCCTTGGCTTTGTTTCGCAGTGTACAACCGGGATAATAGCTGTATTTCATAATAATCACCCTTATTCAAAAGTCTGTTCATCCTCGCAAGGATGCTTTGTTTCTTGGGCCGTTTTCGCAGCGCCCACAAGTACCATTACGATAAATTATTATAGATATAAATTTATCAAATTGCAAGCCCCAATACAATTTTTTTCAATATATTTTTATTTCGCAGCGCCACTATTTTTCCAAAAATGTTATAAAACGGTATGAGTCTCTCTACTCATACCGTTTTTAATGCTCATATATCCAGTTCCATCGTCACGTGGGGGATGCCCTCCTCCAAATAATCCGGGGAAGTGACCGTAAATCCCAGCTTTTTATAAAAGCCCTGAGCGGTCTTTTGGGCGTGGACAACCACCTTGCAGGCGCCCAGTTTTTCCCGGATATGAGGCAGCGCGCCCGTCATCAGTTTACTGCCGTGACCCTGATTGTGAGTAATGGAAAGCACTCTGCCCACCTTGGCAGTTCCCTCCCCTGCTGTAAATGCCCGCAGGTATGCCAGCACCTTGCCGTCCTCCTCCAGAAAACAGTGCAGCGCCTCATAGTCCACCCGGTCAAAATCCTGACAAATAATATGCTGCTCCAGCAGAAAAATCTCCGTCCGGGAACGGACGATTTCATACAGTTCCCTTGTGGTCAGTTCCTCAAAAAATTTCACTCGCAAATCCACCGTGTTTCCCTCACTTAACATTTCTCTTAAAATTACCGAATACCTCGTTGACCTTTTGAAAACTGGCGAAGGTGCCCGGGTGGCTCTTGATGATCCTCATCATATCACCGATCTGCCGCTTATTGATGATGCACACCAGCATATGCTTATCGGTATCAGAATACATACCGTGGACGCGGATCTCCGTGACACCGTGCCTTAGCTTTGTCATAAGCTCTTCCGACAGCGCCTCCGGCTGACTGGTGACGATCTCAAATTTATAACCTTCCTTTACGCCGCTAAGACCGTTATCCACGATAATATTGGCAATAAACAGGTTCATCAGCGTACACACCGGCGGTGTGATCTTCATTCCGTAGACGAAGAAGGCAATCAGCACCACGCAGGAATCCATAATAAAGGAAACATAGGCAATGTTTGTCTCCGGTCTTGCCTTTTTTATGAGAGCGGAAATGCCGTATGTACCGCCGCTGGCGCCGAATCTGCGCAGCATCATAGAAAAACCGAAGCCAGAGATCACACCGGTGATCACGCAGGCAAAGACGATGTTAAAATCCTCGCCATTGTTTATAAGAGAGTAGGCCTTTACGCCTAACAAGTTATAAAGCTCGGGAATAAAGGACTGGGTAAGCATATAGATCGTCAGCACCAGACCCAATTTTCGGTTTACATATGCGCTGACCAGCACAAAGATAGGCAAATTAAAGGCGATCATCAGCACAGACCAGCTGATCTTATCGCCTAAAAAGTGATAGGTAATGGTAGCCAGACCGCCGACACCACCGGGCGCAAAGCCGTTGCTGTTCTGAAAAAGATGATAGGCTGAGCCAACGATGATACCGGCCACAATCGCAGTCAGAATATCCATGAGCCATTCTTTTATTCGATCGGTTTTCTCCATCTTTCTATGCTCCTCGCGCCTAAATTATGCCGTTATTATAATACATTGAAAACCAAAATGGAATAGCTTTTCTACATTGGGGCAAAGGTTTTTCTTGGAAATACACACAGTTGATTTTCTCTCCCCTCGGTGGTAAAATGAATATACCACATATCACGGAGAGATGCTTATGACAGATTTTCAATATATAACCTTGCGTGAATGTCCCGAACTTATGCTTCCTGCAGCCCAGTGGTTTCACAGCAAGTGGCGCGTGCCGGTGGAAGCATACTTAGAATGTATGGAAGCCTATTTACAAGGCGAAACGGAGCTTGGTTGGTTTCTCTGCTTGGACGGCACGCAGATCGTTGGCGGTCTCGGTGTGATTGAAAACGATTTCCACGACCGAAAAGACCTGACGCCCAATGTCTGCGCCGTTTATACAGAAGAAGCATATCGGTGTCGTGGCATCGCCGGAAACTTACTCAATATGGCGGTAGAGGATCTGCGGCAAAAAGGCATTTCCCGGGCCTACTTGGTCACCGACCACACCGGCTTTTACGAACGCTACGGCTGGGAATTTCTCTGTATGGTCCAAGGCGACGGCGAGCCGGATATGACGAGAATGTATATACACAGATAACCGCAAAAGCCGGCATCCAAGATGGGTGCCGGATTTTTATGCTGTTAAGAGACCGCAAGACCGGTCGCAGGGGCCGGCCCCCCGCCCCGCAATCCCCTCCCCCGGGGGGAGGGTGGCCAAGCGAATGCGCGGTCGGGAGAGGAATGGCGTGCAGTTTAAGTCCGCACAAATGCGTATTTAGAAGATTATCTCCCGCATTCCTCATCTGCCCCTTTGGGGCACCTTCCCCCCGGGGGAAGGGATTTTCGATAGTGCGCTGTAGGGACACCCATCCTCGGGTGTCCGAAATCGGTACCGTGTTGGCGGACACCCCGGGAGGGGTGTCCCTACACCGTATTTCGATGGTGCACCAAACCCTCCCCTTTTGGGCAGGTTTTATTGTCATTGCGAGGCGCTTGCAACCTGGCAATAACCCAATATTACTTTCGGCAAACCAAAAGTATTGGGTAGCTGCGGCCAAGGGCAAGGACAGCGGTTGCTTTTTGCATTTATCGGTGATACAATAAACTCACCGATAAACTTGAATTTTTCGAACATCAATCCATATTTTTTCAAAATGGTATTGACTCTCACGCTCCGTCATAGTGTATGCTCTTGTTGTGAGGTGATAAAATTGAAAATGCAGATTAAAGAATTTGCCGATTTTACGGGTGTAAGTGTGCGCACACTGCATTATTACGATGAAATAGGATTGTTGACCCCAGCCTTCGTTGACAGGTCTACAGGCTATCGTTTTTACGACGAAAATTCCCTTCTTCGTATGCAAGAGATTCTCTTTTACCGTGAACTTGACTTTTCCTTAAAAAACATCGAGGAGATTTTGTCATCCCCGAATTATGATAAAAACAAGGCGCTGAAAGAGCAAAAACACTTGCACACACTCAAAAAAGAGCGGTTAGAACGGCTAATTTCCGCCATTGACGGTGCCGTGAAAGGAGAAAATGTTATGAAGGCATTTGATAACAGCGAATT
>JAZOMT010000033.1:0-7735 GCA_045654085.1 Faecousia sp.
GTGATGCCGTCATCACAGAGACCCTTTTCCACGGCGTAGTGAAGAATTCCGGACAGAATTTCTTCCAGATCCTCACTCTGAGGTTCTTCAGAAGGGGCATAGTCATCCTTGTGCAGCAGATCCAGCAGCCGGTTGGTCAGCACCTGGTGATCTTCCGGTTCTGCCAGACCACAGTTCATAGCATAGGACACCAGGGAGTCAATATAGGTTTCCAGTTTCATTGCGTTTCCTCCATAATGCCACCCTGGGAACAGATGGACAGTACATGGCAGGCACCATTTCCCAAAACCCGGTCGATCCGGGTTTGGAATTGGGCCAGCATATCGAAAGGCACAAAGGCCTGCACCGTTCCGGCAAAGCCACCGCCGTGGACACGGTATGCGCCTTGGCCGTTTAAGTAATGCCGGCACAGACCGAGGGCGATCGCCACATCCTGATGTTCCTTATAGCCGGCAGGGATCACATTTTGCAGGTACATCCAAGAGGAGTAGCCGCTCTCTTTAATCAGCTGCAAAAACGCTTCAAAATCGCCTTTTTCCAGCGCCTCTACTTGCTTTGGAACGCGGGCGTTTTCCTCATAGAAATGCATACAGCGCATTACCGCCCGATCACCGCAGACTTTTCGCAGCGCAGGAATGGCGGCGTAGAAATCCTTATTGTCAATCTCGGTCAAGACCTCTTTGCCGAAATAGGCAGCGACGGCCTTGATTTCTCCCGGGATGGCGGCATATTCGTCCGTCAGGTCTGCGTGACTTGCCCGGGTGTCGATGATGCACAGCGCGTGACCGCAGGCGGAAAAGTCAAAATTTATGGGACGAATAACCGGGTTTTTCGGGTCGAAAAAGTCGATATTTACGAGATTGCCTACCGCAGATGCCATCTGATCCATCAAGCCGCAGGGTTTACCGAAAAAGACATTCTCCGCATACTGCCCAATCATAGCCACCTCCGGCTGCGTTGCCTTTCCGTCAAAGAACAGATGGTTGATAATCGTACCGATGAGGACTTCATAGGCGGCAGAGGAGCTAAGACCGCTGCCGGGCAGCACCGTGGACTCCACATAAGCATCAAAACCGGAAACCTTGCAGCCAAGCTGGGTGAAGCGAGCCGCCACGCCGCGAATGAGAGCGGGCGTGGTGTTAATTTCGGTATCCACGGGAGTAAGTTCCCGGATGTCTACCTCGCAAAGGGGATAGCCGACAGACTGGATGCGAATGAAATGCGTGCCGTTTATGCGGACAGCCGCCACCGTATCCAAGTTGACAGCGGCGGCCAGTACACGACCACGCTGATGGTCGGTATGGTTACCGCCAATTTCCGTCCGTCCCGGGGCGGAAAAATACCGCTCCGGCTGACCGCCGAAATGGGCGGCAAAACCGGCATCCAAGGCGGTTTTTACGACATTATGGAGTATAAATTCAGACATAGGAAATCCTCCTTCGCTTTCTATGTGCACTATACCACACATTCCCCGGTTTGTATAGCGGTATTTCCCGAAGAAAAAGCTTGCATTTTGCTGTGTTGCGTGTAAAATAGGCAATGAGGTGGATAATATGACAGTAAAAGAAATGACCAATAAGACAAGACTGTATTTATTCGATATGGACGGTACGCTTTATTTGGGCGACCGGCTATACGATTTTACTTTGGAACTACTCCGCGAGATAAAACGTACCGGGAGTAAGTACCTGTTTGTGACCAACAATTCCTCCAAGAGCGTGGAGGACTATGTAAAGAAATTAGGAAAGTTTGGGATTGAAGCTTCCCGGGAGGATTTTATGACCTCATCTCAGGCCACGGCCTATTACTTAAAGCAGAACCATCCCGGAAAGAAGCTCTATGTCTGCGGCACCCGTTCGCTAATTAAAGAGCTGGAAGGGGAGGGGTTCACCGTCACTACAAATCTCGATGAGGTAGAATGTATTGTGATGGGCTTTGACACAGAGCTGACCTTCCAGAAGCTCCACGATGTGAGCTTTTTGCTGCTGACGAGACCGGAGCTGCCCTATATTGCCACCAATCCGGATTTGGTCTGCCCCACAGAGTTTGGCAGTGTGCCGGACTGCGGCAGTATCTGCATCGGCATTAAAAATGCCACCGGGAAAGAGCCGGTGGTTATCGGAAAGCCCAGTCCCCTGATGCCCCAGCTTGCGATGGCGAAATATGGGGCAAAACCGGAGGAAACGGCGGTCATTGGCGACCGGATTTACACGGATGTAAAGTCAGGGCTGGCTGCCGGCTGCACCGGCATTTTGGTACTGTCGGGCGAGTCTACGTTAGAAACTTTGGCCCAGTCCGACGTAAAGCCGGACTTGGTGCTGGAAAGCGCTGCTGAGATATTACAAGCCCTAAAAGGACTGGAAGGTTAAAAAGAGACGGCACCGCCGTCTCTTTTTATTATACAGTTTTTACGGTCTTATCCAGCGCGAAGCAGGCAACTGCACAGATTACTGCGTGGATACCCATATAAAGAAGATAGATGGGGTCATAGGCGCCCCGGATAGCGTAGGTTGCGGGGAGAATCAGAGAGAAGGTGCGAAGCTGCGCCAAATCCAAGAATACCGGGCAGGCGCAAAGGGTGATGATGGCAATCAGGGGCGCGGCCACACCCAAGGCGATGGTTCCTCTCAGGACTCTGCGCAGTACCATCGAAAACAGGCTGACACAGGGAATAAAGAGGAGCAGCAGCCCGATTTCCCGCAGGAAACTGCTGCCCAAGCCGGAAATCAGCATCGCTAACGTAGCAACCACCGCCACATTTCCTACCGCAATAAGCTGACACAGCAGCTCCATAGCAGGCAGGTTTTTCATCGGGATGCGGGAGAAAAGACCTTGCCGGCTGTCCTCCACATAGAACATAGCCGCTGCCATACCGCACAGCATCGTGACGATGGCGAGAAGGCCACGGACCGGGGTGAGCAAATAGTTCTGCTCCTTCGGGGCGCTTTCCCGGGCTGCGTAAGTGAAGAGGTCGTCGCTGAGGGAAACTGCATCGTAGTGTTCAAGCAGCTCCTCGTCGGTCTTGTCGTTCAGCTGGGGCAGATTGTTGCGTACATATTGCAGATAAAATTCCGGGGAGAGGTAAGTAAAGACAAAGCCGGAAAGCTTTTCCCGGGTCATCGTCAGGAACATACTTTCCTCCCGCTCGATGACCTCCACAAAGGCGTTGCGCCGTTCGGGCTTTGCCACAAAGGCGGCGATTTTGTCTTCCAAATCCTCGTCGAAAATCCAGGCGCTGTCTGCCTTGCCGTAGGTCACCAGCTCCTCGGCTTCTTCGGCAGTCTCACAGGGATGAAAGCGGATAAGCTGACTGCTTTCACACAGGTCGGCAATCAGTTTTGCCGCAAAGGCATCCTCGCTGTCCCTTTGGGCAACGGCAACGGTAAGGATACCGCTGTCCTGCCGGGAGAGGGAGGAATAGCCGAAGGTAAGCAGGGGAATCAAAAGAAGAAGCACCAAAAAGACCGGCTTGCGGTAAAGCCGCTTCAAAAAGAGAAGACACCATTTTCCGTATTTCATTGGTGACCTCCTTTCAGCCGCTTACGGGTCAGCAGTACGGACAGTACTAAAAAGACAATGCCGTAAAGGGTAAGCAGCAGACCCGTCAAAAATTCCGTTTTGCCGGTGAGGCAAGCGGAAAGCTGGGCTCGGGCAAGACCGGTAGGTAAGTAAGCAGATACCTTTTGCAGCGCCACCGGGAAGAAGTACACCGGGTACATACAACCGGAAACAAAGCACAGGGTCAGCGTTCCGAAGAAGTGGAGCAGCACGCCGCCCATATAATCCCGTGCCAGCAGGAACAGGAAATAGGAGAGGGCAGACAGGGCGAAAAAGGCGGGCAGTGCGGTCAGGAATATGGCAGCGGTAGGCGCGCCTTGGTTTTGCAGCACCAAAAGCAGAAGCTCAGCGGGGATCAGCATACAGAGGAAATAGACGCCCCATTGGCAAACAATCTGCTGGGTGGGGGAGCAGCCCTTTGCCCAAAGAATTTGGGAAAGGGAGTGGTCACGGGAAATGACATAGGGCGCAAAAGGCAGACTGCAAAGAAGAAATACCAGTACGCTAAGACCGCACAGCAGGTAGTTTGTCAGGCTCAGGTCGCTGGCGATACCGAGAGAGGATACCGTATAGACCTTGCCGCGGTCCAGAATATACTTAACATACTCGATACTGGCGTTGCCGGTGTGCTTGCCGGCGATACTATGGAAGCCTGCGTCCTTCAGGGCGTTTCCTACGCCATAGCTGCCCTTTTGGGCAGAGAGCAGAATGTCGGAAATCATTCCGGTGATTTCTTCCTTAATAAAGGTAGTGAAGTTGGCGGCGTCGGTGTTGCTGACAAAGGTGAGGGGAATCATAGTGCCGGAGAGGGCAGAATTTGTAAAATTCTCCGGTACTACCACATAGGCGGTAATGTCGCCCTTCGAAAGAGCCTCCGCTGCTTCGGCTTCTTCCATCGTCACAAGTTCCATAGAAAGCCGGGTGGAGTCCATCATTTGCATTGCCGCAATGCCCATTTCCAAATAGCTGTCACCCACTGTGCCAACGAGACCGATGCGGAACTTGGACTCCGGGGTTTCTGTCGCGGTGGCGGAAAAGACCGCGCCCAGGCAGACAAAGAGCAGCGCGCAGATAAGAAGCAGACCGGGCAGCAGCCGCCGCGCCCGCTTCCATTGAGAAACAAAATAATTATTCATATCAAAGACTTGCCACCAGCTTCTGCATATCACCGTCGAAGCAGTAGGGGGTAAGCACTCCGTCCTTCAAAATATAAGTAGCATCGCATAGAGCGAGTTCTTCGGGGTCGTGGGTCGTCAGCAGCAGAATACCGCCGCTTTCCTTATAGGACTGCAAATATGTACGGATTTGCTCCTTACAGATAAGGTCCAGCGCGGCAGTAGGCTCGTCCAGAAGCAGTACCGGGGGCTTTTGGGATACAGCGCAGCCGATAGAAAGCCGCTTTTTCATACCGCCGGAGAGCTTGCGAACCTGTTTATTCAGAAATTCACCGATGCCCAGCATATGCAAAACACCGTCCTGCAGCTCCTTTTCCATTGCCTCGCGGCTATACCAAAGCAGGAGATTGTCTTTGGCGGTCAGCTCTTCCATCAGGGGTGTGCCTTGGGGAACATAGCCAATCTGCGCGGACGTGGGTTTGCCGCTGTCCAGGAGAAATTCGCCGCTGTCCGGAGTTTGGACGCCTGCGAGAATACTCAGCAGGGTAGATTTTCCCGTGCCGTTGCTGCCTAAAATGCCGATGCAGTTGCCGCTGCCCGTTTTTAGGGAAACGTCCTTTAGAATTTCCGCCTTGCGGAAATGCTTACAAATATTTATTATTTCTAATTCCATAATCCACCTCAATAAGGCGTATGGCACTGATTGCCAGTGCCATACGGGATAGGTTTTTAGTTTTTGGGAGCGCCGAGAACAAAATTAACAAAATTCTCCGGTACGCCTGCGCGCAGAAGATTTGCTCTCACAGTCTCCAAATCCATATTGTTTTCATAGTTTTCGTATTCTTCCGGGTTGTTATAGTCCAGGGAAGAATTGGGCAGCGTAATGGAGGAGGGGGCGTCCTTGGGGGTGGAGGAACTGGCGATCTTTATCATTTCTTCGCCTGCCATAGAAAGGGACAGATCAATGTCCACGGTATCGCCCTTTGTTTCCCAGCCAAATGTGAGGGCCGGGTCGATGTTGGTAGCCTGAAGCAGCAAATTTTCAATGAAGTCGGAGGGCTTAATCTCACAGCTTCCCTTGTTCATATCGCCTGTGTAGGTGAGGTTGCCAAGAATTACGGTTTGGTCGGGCTGAACCATAGAGAGGGTACCCTTGCCGTTGCCGTCGACCATAAACTCGTAGGTGAGGTCTTCGTTGCCGTAGGTGGCTTTAAAGGCGGTGCTGTCGTCTTGCGTGGCGGTGAGGATGGAAATCTCTGTGCCGTCAATGAACACGTCCCGGCCAATGATGTTCTTTTCACCGTCCACATAGAGCTTCAGCACAATGGCATCTTCCCGGTCGGTAGATGGCTCGGTTTCCAAAGCGTCCAGCGCTTCATCAATCATATCCGCAAGGTCCATATCCTCAGGGAGCGCAGCTTTAAGGACTGTGTCGTTTCTTGCCTCAGTCAGCACAGCGCGCAGGGCATCGGTAAAGACCTTCTGTGTAATGTGGTTGGTATAAACCTCTGCGGTTTGGGTTTTGCCGCCGACGGTGAGAACCTGGGTTTCTTTTTCAACATCGGTCATATGGGAGAAGAAAATGTCGATATACTTATTAAGGAGGCTTTTTGCCACATCTGCCTCGGAGATGTTAAGGGCGGCGAGAAAATCCGTCAGAGCGGATGCGCTTCCGGCAATGCTGCCGTTCATATCACCGGCGGTGGCGCTGTCGACCTTGAGGTAGTGGTCGCTGATGGTAGGGATGCATAGATAGGTGACACCGGACAGCGCGTCGGAGATCATATTCATGGAGAGGATATCTGTACCGTTAAGCTTAACACCCACCAGCATATTTTGCAGATTGTCTTTTTGACCTGCATCAATTACCAGAGTGAGCTTCTTTGCCCAATCCATATCCTCGAAGCCAAACATAGTAAGAAGGGCATCGGAGGGCATAATGTCCAGGGTCGTATCTGCCGCGCCCTCTGCGGGTCCGTTGGACAGATTATTTACCAAAAGATGCAATGCATCGGTTTCCAGCTTAATGTACTGCTGGGCGGGCGTGAGGGGCGCGCTTTGCATTCCACCGAGTAAAATTGCCAGAGAGATGGCAAGAACAAGCACACCGGCGGTGATTCCCAAAACCAGCTTTTTGTGCTTCATATTCATAAGAAGCGTTTTCGCTTTCTCTAATAATGTCTTCATTTTTGCAAGCAGTTTATCCATTTTTAGAACATCCTTTCTTTTTGGATACATATACACACACTATAACACGGCATCACGGAAAAAGCAACCGGAACATTCTGACACAGAACAAAAAATACGGGCAACGGACAATTGGACACGAAAGAAAGGGATAAAACAAGAAATAGTGAACATTTTACCAAATTTCTTTGTTGACAAACAGAAAAAAGGATGCTATCATAGCCATAGTAATTTCTACTGTGGGGCAGGAGTGCTCCGTCAATGACAGTTAATAGATTTTAGGAATTGAGAGGTAATAGATATGAAAGAACTCTACGTAGCCCCCGAGGCCGAGATCGTTCGTTTTGTTGCTGAGGAAAATTTGGCAGAGGGTTTTGGCTTGGTTTCCTATGTGGGCTTTGACGTTACCGACAAGAAGGACGGCGAATGGAACAGCTGGGAGAGTTGGTTCACTACCTAATCTCATAAAAGACATATTGCGCAACACGCCGGTAGGTGTGTTGCGCTTTTTTTTGTCACCAATCTTAACTTTTTGTAAAAATTTGAAAAATACCTTGCGCGTTGGATATTTTTATGCTACTATATTACCATCCCGGCATATGGTATCTACTCCACCAATATAGGTATCATTTGTCAAATTAAAGGAGGATAAAGCCGTTATGACTCACGGTGCGGCATAGTGGAGACATGTCGTAAAGCCTTCGCTGTTATACTCGGCGCAGGTGAGAGCATACGCGAGGAGTCGGTATGCTTAGAGTTAAGAAAGTATGTCAACTGTAACCCTGAAGAACATCAAAAAGATCTACCCCTTCACAGCGGAAGACGCCAAGGAAAAGAAGAAGCTGAACAAGAGAAAAAAGAATGAAGAAGTGGTA
>JAZOMT010000034.1:0-5732 GCA_045654085.1 Faecousia sp.
TCATCTGGACTTGATTCCTCCTTAAGTTATG
Organism: Faecousia sp.; assembly: GCA_045654085.1. GTDB lineage: Bacteria > Bacillota > Clostridia > Oscillospirales > Oscillospiraceae > Faecousia. Next base: position 32 of record JAZOMT010000034.1, read on the forward strand.
TAATGGCGGTTGGCAGACCACCATCACTATAACTTAAGGAGGATATTTTTACTAGGCATAGCTAAAGCTTTTTGGAACCACCGGCACTGCCGGTGGTTTTCTTTAAGCAACAAAAATCCCGAAATGCAAACGCATTTCGGGATTTCATTATTCTTTTAGCGCAATATCCAAATGATAAGTGACCACGCCCATAGCTGTCTGCTCAATAGCAATGTCGTAGCAAAGATCAATAACACCGCCATATTCTGTAATATCCCAGCCGATAGCTGTGGCGCAGACAGAGATCATAAGCGCGCCGAATTCCATTTGGTAAAGGGATTCGTGGGGCACACCAAGCCGAAAAACCATACAGGATTCCAGTTTTCCGGTACGGTTCAGCGTCACGCAGTCCTTTTCTACCTGAAATGTTGTTGTGACGCCATCCAGGCCGGTAAGGTCACTCTCCTTATAGGAAACCGTCCAGCCATTTTCCGTTTTTTCCAGCGTTCCCTCTGTAATAAGGCTGATAATCTCCGGTTCCTGATCCGCATAATCCTGCTGTCCTCGCAAGGACAGCATTACCGTTTTCTTCATCCCCGCGCCTCCATCGCCAATCTGAGAAGTTCGTCGATTAGCGCGCTGTAAGGAATTCCACTGGCCGCAAAGAGCTTCGGATACATAGAAATTGAGGTAAAGCCCGGCAAGGTATTGACCTCGTTGAGGACAACTCCATTATCTGCATATGTTACAAAGAAATCCACGCGGGAAAGTCCACGGCAGCCAAGGGCCTTGTAGGCTTTTACTGCAAGGTCGCGCACCTGTTCTTCCGTTTCCTGAGAAATCCGGGCAGGGATATAAGCTACGGAGGTATCTGTCACATACTTAGCATCATAATCATAAAACTCAGCGCCAGAGTCAATCTCGCCGCATACCGATGCAACAGGACTGTCATTGCCCATAACCGCCACTTCAATTTCACGACCCCGGATAAATTCCTCCACAAGGATTTTATCATCGTATTTTGCCGCCTCCAGAAGCGCCTGACAAAGCGCCTCCCGGTCTGCAGCCTTAGAAACGCCAACAGAAGAACCAGTGCCGGCAGGTTTTACAAATACAGGATAGGAAAACCGCTTTTCCACCTCATCTGCAGCGCTGTTGATGCGGTTTGCAAGACCCTTGCCGCGGACTAAGTACCATTTTGCCTGGGGAATGGAGGCGTGGTCAATTACCAACTTCGTAAGTGTCTTATCCATCGCGACCGCAGAAGCCGCTACATCCGGGCCTACGCAGGGGATACCCGCCAACTGCATCAGACCTTGAATGGCGCCATCCTCGCAGTTCTCACCGTGCATAACCGGGAAAACCACATCCAAATGTACTGTTTCTATTCCCTCCTCACGGAAGAGCAGAAGCCCCTGACCTCTTACAGGAGAGATAGCAGCCGGACAGTTGCCGGGCGTATCCTGCCAAGTATCGGCAGGAAGGGCATCATACTCCGTTCCGGAGAACCAAATCCACTTTCCCTCTCTGGTAATGCCCACGGGGTAAATATTATATTTTTCGCTGTCCATATGATTCAGCACAGATTCCGCAGAGCGCAAGGAAACCGCGTGCTCCGGGCTTACACCGCCAAAGAGTACACAAACATTCAGCTTATTCACAGTTACACCTCATCTCTTTTGTTCAAGCAGCATTTCCCCTGCTCGGAAAATGTCACCTGCGCCCACTGTCAGCACAATATCTCCCGGCTGCACAATGGCAGAAAGCTGCCGGGCAACATCCTGCAGCGTTTCACAGTAAATACTGCCGGGAATCCGGTCAGTCAGGTCTTTAGAGGAAATACCAATGGTATTTCGTTCCCGGGCGGCATAGATTTCTGCAACAAGCAGTACATCCGCTTTGGAAAGTTCCGCAATAAACTCCTCAAACAGCGCCTTTGTACGGGTATATGTATGAGGTTGGAAGGCAAGGACAAGGCGCGCATAATCCATCATCCGTACAGCAGCAATGGTTGCAGCCAGTTCGTCAGGGTGGTGCGCGTAGTCGTCATACAGCGCAGCACCGCAAAACTCTCCCTTATACTGCATTCTCCGGTCTGCGCCCGTAAAGGTGGCAAGGCCCTTGGAGACTGCCTCCCCAGGAATACCGAGATACCAAGCCGCTCCGGCGGCAGCCAAGGCATTGAGTACATTGTGTCTGCCAAAAACAAGCAGGTCCAAATGGCAGTAAAGCTTACCGTCGCAAATCACGTCAAAGTGACGGCCGTCGGACGACACATTTTCCGCATAAATCCGGTTTGTATTGGAAAGGCCGAAGGAAATATAAGAAAGGCCATCCAGTGTTTCCACAACGTGCGGGTCATCTCCATTTGCAAGAATCGCGTCTGTAGCAAGCTGGGCAAACTGCCGGAAGGATTTCTCCACGTCCTGCAAATCCTTGAAATAGTCCAGATGGTCGGCTTCAATGTTTGTAATAACCGCCAAGGTGGGCGCAAAATTCAGGAAAGAATCGCAATATTCGCAGCTCTCCAAAATAATGGTATCACCCTCGCCTACCCGGTGTCCTGCTTTTAGCAGGGGCAGATAGCCGCCAATCATAACCGTAGGGTCTGCGCCGGCTTCCATAAAAATATGGGTTGCCATAGAAGTGGTTGTGGTTTTCCCGTGGGTTCCGGCAAAGCAGACCGCATTTTTGTATGCCTGCATAATGACACCCCAAGCCTGTGCCCTCTCAAATACGGGTATGCCCAAACTGCGGGCAGCGGCAATTTCCGGATTGTCATTATGGGCGGCGGCGGTGCGGATAATGCAGTCTACGCCATGAATATTCTCTTCACGATGGCCAATGGCAACCGCAATTCCCTTTGCGATTAGCTCATCGGTAGATACGGATGCGTTCATATCCGAGCCGGTGACAATCATCCCCATCCCCTTGAGAACAAGACCCAGCGGACGCATAGAAACGCCGCCAATGCCTACCAAGTGGACACGTTTTCCCGGCTGTAAGTACATCTTTAATGCTTCATTTTTGCTATTCATAACGGTTGCTCCTTATGCAGCAATTCTTCTTTTTATTATACTATATCTTTTCTGTTTTTACAACTAAAATCTTTTTTAGACCAGGTTTGTCAGGAGTCTCCCTGTTCTGTTAAGACATCGGCACAAATTACGGGTTTTTCTCCGTCATATACCGTACCATTGACCTCATAAATACGCAGTTTTTCACCGGGACGTATTTGTTCTGCTGTAAATATTAGCTTTTTTCCGTAAGACAGAAAAGAGATTCTAATATCGGTAAGCAATATATCTCCGATGTTTTGAACCACCAGTTCCGTGCCTGTTGCTCCGGATGAAAGCGACCAGGCGTAAATTTCAGTTTCTTGTAGAAAATCCGGGAAAAGAAAAGGCTCCCTATATGGAGCGGTGCGGGCCGTTTCCGCAATATCGGCGGCGGCAACGCGCAAACCAAACCATAGTGCAAAACAAAACACAATCATTAAACTGCGATATAACCATTTCATAGAAACCACTCCCCTTTTGGCTTCCATTATAAAAACGGCCTGATTGCCGTTTCAAGGGGAATTGGGCGACACGCAGTGAAAAAAGACTTATTCTTATTTACAACAGAAATGAAATGTACTATAATTGTCATATTCTGACATTCGAGGGATTTCTATGATTGAAATATCGCACTTAAATAAGATTTATAAATCTAAAAAGCGGAAGAAATGCCACGCGCTGAAGGATATAAATCTGACTTTGCCGGATAATGGACTTGTGTTTGTTCTTGGTAAGAGTGGCAGCGGTAAATCCACCCTGCTGAATTTGATCGGCGGTTTGGATCACATCACCAAAGGTAAGATCACCGTAGATGGGAACGATCTTTCCAAGTTCCGGGAAAAGGCGTTCTGTAATTACCGCAATACCCATATCGGTTTCATCTTCCAAGATTATCACCTGATTGACGAACTGACTGTTTATGATAATATCGCTCTTTCTCTCAATCTGCGGAGAATCAATGACAAAGAAGCGGTTTCCAAGGCATTGGAACGGGTTGACCTTGCAGGCTACGAAGATCGCTATCCCTCGGAGCTGTCCGGCGGTGAGCAGCAGAGAGTTGCTATCGCGAGAGCCATTGTGAAAAAGCCCCGTATCATTTTGGCAGACGAACCGACGGGCAACTTGGACACCAACACCGCAACGGCTATCGTTACACTCTTAAAAGAGCTTTCCAAAGAGTGTTTAATTCTTATTGTCTCTCACAACATCAACGATGCAAATAATTATGCTGACCGCATTATTGAACTGCGGAAAGGCGAAATCATCTCTGATAAGTCCAAAAATCCTGACTTTGCCGACGTTGTCACAATGGCAGACGGCAATCTTGTCTACCCTATGGATACTTATCTCAGCGATCGTGATATAGCCTTTATCAACGAAAACGCAGGTGCAAAGCTTATAAAACGCACCGATAAATTTATCCCTACCGCTACTATCGGGAAAGAATCGAGAAAGCTCAAAATTGAGAACAAAGGTCTTTCCCTTTTTAAGAAGCTCCATCTTTCCGGCAAATTCCTAAAGAGTAAAACCTTCGCCATTTCTTTCTCTTCCATTATGGTCTCCATCATTATGGTCATTATGTCTATGGCGCAGACCATCATTAATTTTGATGCCGGCAGAATTTTGCAGGACGAGATGAACAAGTCAGGACAGCAATCTCTGCTTCTGAACAAAGTCGTCAGCGAAGAGACCCAAAAACTATTAGACCAAATTTATCGTGTTCCCGCAGGTGAAAATGACATTCAGTCCTTTTATGATGCAGGCTACAAGGGCAAAATTTACCCGGTTTACAACGTGACTGTCCCCATTACAGGCGAAAAAAATGCCGCAGGCATCAGCACTCCCTATTTCGGAAACGGCATTTATATGACGGAGACCTTCGGCACGATGATCGTGGATGAAGCTTTCCTTGCCCGGAAATTTGGTGAGGTGAAATACCACGCAAAGTTAGATAAATTCAATCCCGGCGGCCTCATCATCACAGATTACATTGCCGACTGTCTGATCGCTTCCACTGCCTTCATAAAGCCAGAGTACCCCTCCTTACTGGGCGAGGTGGGAATCCATACCATCAAACGAGGATTTATCAACGCCGTCATCGACACCGGTTACCGGGAGCGGTACGGAGAATTTCTTGATAAGGTATCGGCTGGCGAATTTGAATCCGCCGCCCAGATGTACGAAGACCCCGCCTTTTTGAACCTTTCCAACGAAATCTACGACTATCTCGGATATTCCTATTCCTTAAACCCTGATTTTATCAGCGCTTATAATCAGGAATTTGCCTATCGCTTTCCTTGGACGCAGCGGCTGATGATCAACGATGTATTGCAATACGACAAAGGTCTCTACATTGTTTGGGGAGAAGCAAACGATGTTAACACATTGGTTTACCCTTGGGTATATACAGTTGATGCGCCTAAGATTCCGTCCAATGCCAAATATATCCGTGTAGCATTTAACAATGAATTGGATAATGGTCACACCAATCATCCGGTAGCCAAAACAGATTGCGCTATTCTAAGATTTGATAATAACAAGCCCATCTCTGAAGATATTATGAATGCCAATCAGTGCTGCTTCATTGACTTCAGCCTTGGAGCGCTTGAACCTACCCCTACAAACGTCTCGACCCATGTTAAGGTATCAGACTACATAGAAAT
>JAZOMT010000035.1:0-20869 GCA_045654085.1 Faecousia sp.
GCGAGGAGTCGGTATGCTTAGAGTTAAGAAAGTATGTCAACTGTAACCCTGAAGAACATCAAAAAGATCTACCCCTTCACAGCGGAAGACGCCAAGGAAAAGAAGAAGCTGAACAAGAGAAAAAAGAATGAAGAAGTGGTAGAGGAAAGCAAGGAGAAGGTAAATCTGCAGATTACTGAGCAGGGCGTAGTGGCCGTTCAGGAATTCAATCTGGAGATTGCCGACAAGGAGTTCGTGGTTCTGGTCGGACCTTCCGGCTGTGGTAAGTCCACCACTCTGCGTATGATTGCCGGTCTGGAAGAGATTTCCGAAGGCGAGCTGTACGTAGGTGACCGTCTGGTCAACGACGTGGCGCCTAAGGATCGCGATATCGCTATGGTATTCCAGAACTACGCGCTGTATCCCCATATGACTGTGTATGACAATATGGCATTCGCAATGAAGCTGCGTCATATGCCCAAGGCAGAGATCGACCGCAAGGTTCGTGAGGCTGCAGAGATTTTGGACATCACCGCGCTGCTGAACCGTAAGCCCAAGGCACTGTCCGGCGGTCAGCGTCAGCGTGTAGCTATCGGCCGCTGCATTGTGCGTAACCCCAAGGTTATGCTGATGGACGAGCCTCTTTCCAACCTGGACGCAAAGCTGCGTAACCAGATGCGCGCAGAGCTTCTGAAGCTGCGTGAGCGTATCAACACCACCTTTATTTATGTTACCCACGACCAGGTCGAGGCTATGACCTTGGGTGACCGGATTGTTATTATGAAGGATGGCTTCATCCAGCAGGTTGGCACACCTCAGGAAGTGTTCAGCCACCCCTATAACCTGTTCGTAGCAGGCTTCATCGGCTCTCCCCAGATGAACATTTTCGACGATGTTCAGCTGAAGAAGGTAAATGGCAAGTACGCCATTGAGCTGCAGGGCCATACTGTTGTCCTGTCTGACGACAAGCAGGAGCGGCTTGCAAAGAACAATGTAGCTGAGCAGAAGGTGAAGCTGGGCCTGCGTCCTGAGCACATCACCCTGTCCACCGACGGCACCGGTGTAGAAGGTGTCATCTCTGTGCACGAAATGATGGGTTCCTCTATCCACCTGCATATGACTGTTGGCAACAAGGACATCGTAGCCATTGTTGACATCTCCAATATGACCTTTGCGGAGGTGCAGGAGCTGCACGCCGGCGTGACTGTGAAGCTGGTATTCGGCGGCAACAACTGCCACGTATTCGGCATTGAGACCGGCATCAATCTGGAAGCTTAATTTCTTACATAAACGCCCCACGGCATAAAGCCGCGGGGCGTTTTTCCTTTTCAATGAACGTTGTTGCTATTTCATAATGGAAGCTTTATATTCCCGGGGTGTCATATTGGTAAAGCGTTTAAAGCATTTGGAGAAATATTGGGGGTTATCAAAATGGAGCAGGTCGGAAATTTGGGAAATGTTATAATGACCCTCCCGAATCAGTTTCCGCGCCTCTTTGATTTTGAGAGAATTATAGTAGTGCATAATTCCTTCGCTGTAATATCGGGCAAATAGCGCCTTTACGGCGCTTTCACTTTTTCCGGTATGATGCACCACATCCTGAATGGTAATTTTATTATAGATATTTTGGCGAAGATAGTCCAAAATTTCTTTTACAGGGTAGGGGACATCCATACCGTCTACAAGATAGCTTTGGCGCATTTTCTTGGTAAGCACATCGGTATGACGACACAGGCGGATTAAAAAGACCTCCAATAAATTTTTGGTCATCTGACTGCTGCCATAGGGGGAAGACTCCAGTCTAATGAGGTTTTGCAGAAGCGGATTCTGTTCATCAATCAGACGATAGCAAGATAACCCTTCCGTAAAGAGCGTGGAGAGTAAAGCTTTTTCCTCTGAATCCAGCTTGAAGATTTTCCCTTCGAAGTAGCGCATGGCGCGGCTGTGGCACTCAAAAGTGATGATGCTTACATTGGGGGCTACGGTATTGTTTCCGGACAGATTGTGAAATTCGTTGGGTTTATGAAAGGTCATTTCACCGCTTTTGAGGACAAAACGGTTTTTGTCAGCGGTGCAGATCATTTCGCCTTTGTCGATATACACCATCTCCCAAAAGTCGTGTTGCTCACCTTCGTAGGCAAAGCTTTTGGAAAGCTCCATATAGAAAATCGTAATGATTTTCTCTACATTGATTACTTTTTCAAAAGAAAGACGTGTAAAATTATCTCCCATAAGAGCACCTCTTTGGCTGAAATTACAAGTATCATAACCGATTTTGCACTCCTTTGCAAGAGGAAACTCGGTATAATTAATTTGGAATATTTGTAAAGGAGGATTTTTATGTACACTGTATTAGCTATCACCAGCCATCCGGACGATATGGAGATTGCCTGCGCCGGCACACTGCTCAAATGCAAGCAGCGGGGTGACCGGGTAGTCATTTGCCATCTCTCCAGCGGTAATCTGGGACACGTGGTGATTCCGCCGGACGAATTGACGGTTATGCGGGCGCAAGAAGCGGAGCGTTCTGCCCAAATGGCTGGCTTCGAGATTATCCACAGCCGATTTGATGATCTGGCAATCTATGACAATAATAAAGAAGCCAGAGACAAGGTGGTGGATGTGATCAAGTCCGTAAATCCCGACTTTATCATCACCCACGATCCGGATGACTATATGCCGGACCACACAGCAGTATCCCGACTGGTTTTTGACGCCAGCTTTACCGCGACGCTCCCCAATTATCATACCGGTGTTCCCGGCGCAGCCAAGATGGTGCCTATCTACTATATGGACACACTCTGTGGCGTTAACTTTAACCCCACAGAATATGTGGATGTGACAGAATTTATTGACACCAAACTTGAAATGCTGGAGTGCCATGAATCTCAGGTTGTGTGGATGCGGGATCACGACGGCATTGATTTCCCAGATATGGTCAAAACCTGCTGCCGTTACCGTGGCTTCCAATGCGGCGCGGATTATGCGGAAGGCTTCCGCCAGTGTCAGGTCTACTTAAAAGGTACAACTAAGCGTTATCTGCCGTAATCAATTAAAAAGGAGAGTAAATTTATGAATTTCAATTCTACTGTAAAAGGCTCTGCCCTGGAGGGCTTCTATCCCGCAGGTTGGGATTTTGATAAGATCGATGCTTGCATCGATGCTCCGGAAACAATTTGCGACCGTCAAAACCATTGGAATCCTGGTTTCACCCCTGTAAAGTGCGATAATCTGGGCGAATTTGAGACCTATATGGGTCACGAAATTGCTATGCAGATCAAGCTGGCAGCTGACCGCAATGAAAAGATCGCATTTATTCTGCCTGTTGGCCCTATGGGTATGTATAAGTGGGTCGTTTACTTCCTGAAGGAGTGGCAGGTTTCCTGCAAGCACGTCTATACCTTCAATATGGACGAGTGGGCAGACAGCGAGGGCAATACCCTGGCATCCGACAATCCCGGCGCATTCCAGTATGCGATGGAGCAGGCGCTGTTTAATCCTCTGGGCGAGCTGGCTGTACCTAAGGAGCAGAGAAACTTTGCAACAAAGGACAATCTGCCGACCTATCCTGAAAAGATCGCTGCCCTGAAGGCAGAGGGCGCTAAGTTGGTGCTGGTGTACGGCATCGGCAGAATGTGCCATATCGCTTTCTGGGAGCCTACCTTTGCTGCTGACTACGCTACCGCTGAGGAGTGGGAGAAAGCGCCTTACCGGATTGCGGCGAAGATCCATCCCCTGACTGTGGAGCAGAATGCGCTGACCAGCTTCAAGTCCAGAACGACCCTTGTGCCTTGCAGAGCCAACAGCATCGGCCCCGGCTTGTTCCTGCAGGCTGACTACGCCATCGGCGGCGCAGACGGCACGCTGGGCAGAGGTATGCAGTGGCAGGGTATGTCTCTGTGGATGACGCTGCGTCACGAAAAGACACCTTGGATTACTTCTACCTATATTCCCACTTTGGCCGGCAGACTGTTCTTCCTGAAAGACCTGGCAGGTCCTCTGGAAGCAGAATGTAACTAAGCTATGGATAGCGGTGAAAAGACCGGTATTATAGTTGCCGGTACGGTAATCGTTGACAAGCTCAACGAGATTTCCGCGTATCCCAAAAGCGGTGAACTGACACAAATCCGGAGCATTCAAACTGCCATCGGCGGCTGCGTTCCCAATGTGGCGCTGGACTTAAAGCGAATCGACCCTTCTTTGAAGGTTGGCGCGGTAGGCACCATTGGCGACGATGAAGAGGGCACGTTTGTCACCGAGACCCTGCAAAAGGGTGGCGTATCCACGGATGGGCTGACGGTACTGCCCGGAGAAAAAACCAGCTTTACCGATGTAATGAGCGTTTCCGGTGGGCAACGGACGTTCTTTACCTACGCCGGCGCCAGCGCGAAATTCGGCAGCGAGCATATGCATTTTGAAAGCAGTCGCCCCCATATGTTGCACCTTGGTTATTTCCTGCTTTTGGAGCGGGTGGATAATGGAGAGGGCCTCAGGATTTTGCAAAAGGCAAAGGATTTGGGAATCGAAACCTCAATTGATTTGGTCAGCGAAAACTCGGACCGTTATAACCTTGTGATTCCCTGTCTTCCTTATACGGATTATTTGATTATCAACGAACTGGAAGCAGGAAAGCTGACAGGTATTGCGCCTTGTGCAGATAATTTGGAAAAGATGGCGCTGCGGCTGAAAGAAATGGGCGTGCAGAAGAAAGTTATCATCCATATGCCGGAGCGTGCTGTTTGCGCTGGGGAAGAGAGCTGTATCTGCGTACCTTCCTATGAGTTGCCGGAGGGATATATCCAAGGCACAACCGGCGCCGGCGATGCATTTTGCGCTGGTGCGCTGACCGGAATTTATCACGGCTGGAGTAATGAGGAGATACTATCCTTTGCTTCTGCCAGCGCGGTAATGGCTTTGGGCAGTCCTGATGCTACCAGCGGATTACGCACGATGGATGAGATACGGAAGTATTGCAGCCAGTTTGCCCGCAGATCGTTATAAAAGAAGGAAAAGATATGAAACAAGCAGTAATGTATGGCGGCGGCAACATTGGCCGTGGCTTTATCGGCGCGCTGCTGAGCCAAAGCGGTTACCGCGTCACCTTTATCGATGTGGCAGAGCCGGTAATTAAGGCTTTGCAGGAGAATGAAAAATACCCCATCCGTATTGTGTCCACCGAGGGCTATGAGGACGTGTGGGTAGAGAATGTGACTGCCGCAAACGGCAATCTTCCCGAGGCGGTGGATGCTATCGCAAATTGCGACATTATGGCGACTGCCGTTGGCACGCGGATTCTTAAATTCATCGTTCCCAATATTGTTGCCGGTCTGCGGAAACGTTGGGAAATGGGTAAAGGCTTCTTAAACATCATCATTTGCGAGAACCTGAACGATGCCAACAAAATCCTTGAGGGAATGCTCAAAGAACAGCTGACCGAGGAAGAATGCAAGAAATTTGATGAGACTGTTGGTTTGGTGGAAGCCTCTATCGGCCGTATGGTGCCTGTCCAGACGGAAGAGATGAAGGATGGCGAGCCTATGCGGGTCTGCGTAGAAAAGTACGGTTTTCTCCCTGTGGATAAGGCCGCTTTTAAGGGTGAAGTACCGGACATTCAAAATATGGTACCCTATGAACCCTTCGATTTCTACATCAAGCGCAAACTCTATGTCCACAATATGGGTCACGCCACCTGTGCGTACTTAGGTGACCTCTTGGGACTGGAGTACATTTATCAGTCCATTGCTGTGCCGGAAATCCGTATTTTGGTGCAAAATGCAATGCTGGAAAGCGCTACGATTCTTCACAAGCATTATGGCGCGGATTTAGCATCTTTGCAGGCGCATATCACTGACCTGCTTTACCGCTTTACCAATGCGGCGCTGGGTGACACCTGCCAGCGTGTTGGCGGCGATCCTGCCAGAAAGCTGAGTCCTGCTGACCGTCTCGTCGGTTCTTCACTTTTGGCGATAGAGGAGGGCATTACTCCTGCTTATATCGCAGTAGGCGCGGCTGCAGGCTTGCGCCGCTATCTGAATGAAAATGACGGCGAGCAATCCCTGTCCGGCGCAAAGGCTGTGCTGTTGGAAGTTTCTAAGCTGGAAAGCGAACATTCTCTTGCACAGATGATTCTGCACTACTACGAAATGCTGCGAAATGGCTGCGGATTAACAGCGCTGGTTGCAGAAGCAGATAAAATTAAGCACGAAAATATGAAGGCGATTGTATAACAACGCCAATGATTTTCGACAGAATAACAGATAAAAGGCCGACGGGTTATCCGTCGGCCTTATTCTTATAAGGAAAGTACGAATTGACTAGTCTTTTAAGGAACGCTGATATTCCGACAGCGTTCGTCCGGTGTGCTTTTTAAATGTAGCAGAAAAATAATAGATGCTTTCGTAGCCTACCGCATCGGCAATTTGGGAGAAATTCAAGGCGCCTTCCCGGATCAATCGTTTCGCTTGCGCGATACGCAGCTCTGTGATGTAGGAGACCATCGTTTGGCCCAACTGCTCCCGAAAGATCCGCTTGATATGCGAGATGCTGACCCCCATTTCGTTGGCAAGACCTTGCAGGGACAGTTTTTCCGTGTAGTGTTCCTGTAAATAGTCTTGAATTCGTTGGGATAGAATTAAGTTTTGGGCGGAAGAACGGGCAGAAAGTGCGCGCTGGGAGAATTTTACGTTATCGTCTCTTCGACATATGTAAATCAGCAACTGTTCCAAGTAGTTTTTAATCAGTTGCTCACCGCCCAGGGGAGCATCCTCTCTGGTCTGCATATTGATGTGCGGGGCAATGTTATCGAAGTGCTGATAGACCTGCTGAGACTCATCTACCAGCATCTTCAGATGCTCTTTTTCCTTGTGGTGGAGGAACAGAACTTTCTGTTTAAGCTGATCCATAGCAGGATCGTCGCAATGGAAGGAGACAACGATAACATCCGATTGCCCCACGGACTGAAATGCGTGAAATTCGTTTGGACAGTGAAAAGCCAGTTCACCGGATTTCATATAGTAGGTCTGCGCGCCTGCGGTAACAATAAGGCTGCCTCTGTCTACATAGATAAACTCCCAGAAATTGTGGGCTTCTCCGGGGAATTTATAATCTTTGTTCAGCCTGTAATAGGAAAGATTAATGACGGCGTCGACATTAAATATGGTTGGTAGAGGGATAGGTCGTAGTTCCATATAAAACACCTCTTATGGACCAATAATATAAAAACTGTGCCGGATTTTATATTGAAAGCCCTACTTCTCAAATTATAATTAGTATTATACAGGTGTAGTAGCCTGTTGTAAAGATACTAAGGAGGAAGCAACGTGAAAAAATCCATTAATTTTTGGTCCTTTGTAGGAAAAGACATCTATGAAGCTATGGAGCTCGCCAAAAAGGCAGGGTTTGAGGGTATTGAGCTCGCCATTATGGCAGAAGGTGATTTGACACCGGAGTCCACCGATGAGCAACTGGCCCGCATCAAGGAAAAGGCGGATTCCCTAGGCATCAAGATTCCCAGCCTGGCCAGCGGCCTGTGTTGGGGCGCATCCCTTACTTCTGATGATCCCGCCGAGCGCGAGGAAGCTCACAGAATTATCGTTTCTCAGCTGCGGGCGGCAAAGGCTCTTGGCGCGGATACTATCCTGGTCATTCCCGGCAGCGTCAGCGTAGAGTTCGTCCCCGAAAGACCTATTGTATCTTATGATGTTTGCTGGGATCGGGCATTGGCTGCAATGAAGCGGCTGGCACCTATTGCAGAGGAATACGGTGTACATATCGGCATTGAAAATGTGTGGAACAAGTTCCTGCTGTCCCCTCTGGAAATGCGGAATTTTGTGGATGCTGTAGGCAGTGAATATGTGGGCGTATATCTGGATACTGGCAATGTTGTGTATTCCGGTTATCCCGAGCAGTGGATTCGTATTCTGGGCAGCCGCATTAAGAAAGTCCATTTCAAGGATTACCGTTTCGCACCCGGTGGCTTGAACTGCTTCGTGGATTTGCTGTCCGGTGATGTAAATTGGCCGGAAGTAATGAAGGCATTTAAGGAAATCGGCTATGACGGCTGGGCTGCTGGCGAAATGATCCCCCAGTATGCCTATGCTTCTGACCAGATTATTTATAACACCGCTGCTTCTATGGAGCGGATTTTGACTGAAAACTTCTAAGGAGGAATTATTATGTTAAGAGTTGGTTTGATTGGCTGTGGCTTTATGGGCACTATGCACGCGAATTGCTACAAGAATATCCCCGGCGTAGAGGTTGTTGCTTTTGCAGATATTCGTGAAAACTGCGCGAAAACTTTGGCAGAGGGCACCAATGCAGTGATTTATGGCGATGGCAAGGACTTGATTGCCAATGCAGAGGTAGACGCAATCGATATTTGTCTGCCTACTTATCTCCACGCTGAGTATGCAATGCTGGCTATGGAGAAGGCTCCCTATGTGTTTGTGGAAAAGCCCGTAGCCCTCACCGCGGCAGAGACAGACGCTATGCTGGAAAAAGCGGCAAAGACCGGCTGCCAGGTGCAGATTGGTCAGGTTATCCGTTTCTGGGATGAGTATATGGAATTGCGTCGGATTGTGGAATCCAATGTCTATGGTAAGGTGATTAACGCCAACTTCCGTCGAATCAGCCCCCGTCCCACTTGGGGTTGGGAGGACTGGCTGCTCAAGACCGAGCTTTCCGGTGGTGCAGCTCAGGACCTGCACATCCACGATATGGACTTTGCTCTGCAGCTATTCGGTATGCCCAAGCAGCTGTTGACCGTGAAGAATATCATTGGCGAGCCCAATTCTTACATTCACTCTCTGCTGCGCTACGAGGACAGCGTTGTGACTGTGGAAGGCACTTGGGATCTGCCTGGCTGCCATCCCTTTGAGGCAACCTTCCGCGTAGTATTTGAAAAGGCTGTTGTGGAAAATGCCGGCGGCAAGTTTATGCGCTATACCGAAGAGGGCGCACAGGAAATTGTAATTGAGAAGGCAGAAGTCAAGGGTGACGGCTTTGCCGGCGGTAACGTGTCTGACTTGGGCGGCTATTTCAACGAGCTGGTCTATTTCACCGATTGCGCAAAGCAGGGCGCAAAGGTGACACAGGCAACCCTGGCAGATGCAACTGCATCCCTGAAGTTCGTTTTGGAGGAGATTTCCAATGCTTAAAGTTGGTATTGTCGGCTGCGGCAATATTTTCACAATGCACGCCACCAGCGCCCACCATCTGCCCAACGCCCAGATTGTAGGCGTATGCGATATTAAAAAGGATAGAGCGGATAAGGCCGCGGAAAAGTATCAATGCAAGGCTTATTATGATTACAAAGAAATGATTAATAAGGACCTGCTGGACGTGGTACATATCTGCGTGCCCCACTATCTGCACCCCGTCATCTCCCGCTATGCCTTGGAGCAGGGGGTCAATGTGCTTTGTGAGAAGCCTATGGCGATTGCTATGGAGGATGCTTTGGCCAATGTGGCGCTGGCAGAAGAGAAAAATCTTAAGTACGGTATTATCTTCCAGTGCCGGTACAATGACTCTGCCAAGCTTGTAAAGGAAAACCTGGAAAATGGCGCTCTGGGCAAAGTGATCTCTGCCCGGGTGGTACTTACTTGGTGCAAGCCGGATGAGTATTACAGCCTGTCCGATTGGAAGGGTACTTGGGATAAAGAGGGCGGCGGTGTTATTATCGACCAGGCTATCCATTCCCTGGACCTTGCAAACTGGTTCATTAATGACGAGATTGCCTCTGTGCAGGCAAGCCTTTCCAACCGGGGACACTCCATTATGGAGGTAGATGATACCGGTGAAGGCTTCATCCGCTATAAAAACGGCGCAACCCTCAGCTTCTGGGCGATGAACAATTATGGCTGTGACGATCCCATCGAAATTCGCCTGCTGTGCGAAAACGGCAAGGTCGTTATGGACTATGACCACGCGCAGATATTCTTCAATGACGGTCGTGTGCTGTCCATCGAAACGAAGATTGATCCCGATGTGGTTTACGAGGGCGGTAAGGATTACTGGGGCTTCCAGCACATCCGGGAAATTGCAGACTTCTACGCAGCCGTAGAGGAAGACCGTGAGCCTACCATCAGCGGCAGGGAAGCGCTGAAAATTCAGAAGCTGATTTGCGAAATCTACCGCGTTGGCAGAAAGAATTTCAGCATCCAGTAAAAGGAGAAATTAGATGCGCAAAGTTAAATTTGGTGTTTTTGCAGATCTGCACGTGGATATTATGCACGATACACAGGAGCGTTTGCAGGTGTTTTTGGATGCGTGCAGACAGGAAAATGTGGATTTCATCATCGAGCTGGGAGATTTTTGCTATCCGGACGATAACCGCAGGGTAGTCTGCAAGCCGGAGCATATGCCGGTTAATATTGCAAACGCCCTTCGCGTAAAGACCTATGCAGACAAACCGATGATTCTTAAAATGTTTAATGATTTTGAAAAGCCCAGCTATCACGTGTTGGGAAATCACGACTGCGATATGTGCGCGAAGCAGGAACAGCTAAAATTCCTGGAAGCAAAGAACGGCTCTTATTACTCCTTTGATCACGGTGGTTTCCACTTTGTCGTCCTGGACACAAACTATGTAAAAACAGACAGCGGCGAGTATATTGCCTACGAAAACGGCAACTATTTTGAAGCCGGTTATCGGGATGATATGGTGCGGGAGAATGTTTCTCCGGACCAGATTGCGTGGCTGAAGGAGGATCTTGCTAAGGCAGAGAATCCTGCGGTGATTTTCTCCCACGCAAGTTTCTCTAATATGGCGCCCCGTTTGTCGGCAAAGAACCGTATGGAGCTGCGGGAAATATTCCAAAGCGCGCCCAACGGTGTGGTGGCTTGCTTGAACGGCCATGAACACTTGGACGCTGTAGCCGAAGAAGAGGGTATCTGGTATGTGCAGATCAACTCTATGGATTGCCAGTGGGTGGACCTGGAATTTATGCAGGAAAACCTTTATGGACCGGAAATTGATGAAAAGTATCCCAACATCAAGTATACCGCGCCTTATAAGGACCCTGTGTTTGCCATTATTACAATGGATGACAAGGGTATGGAGATTAAGGGTCGGCAGTCAGAATTTGTAGGTGCGGACCCCGAGAAACTTGGTTTTTATGAAGAGGGAACTCCGTGGACAAAGGATTATGGTTACAGAAAGTATTTCTCCACCCCTTCGCAGGAAGACCGGTACTTGCCCTTTCGTAATTACAAAGGCTGATTAATAGTCTAAGTAGAAGCGTTATTTTTATTTTAGGGTAGACAATTATTTAATTATGCTGTATCATAGTCATTAAGGCTGAGAAAAACGGAAGTTCGGGGTGTTATTCATCCGGTTCCGGCGGCTGCTTTCTTTTGATGTCATAAATGGAGGGTGATTTTATGGATTTCTCAAGGATCACATCCAGCCTTGAATGCAATCCGGTTATTGCTGCGGTTGCCGATGATAAATGGGAAGGGGCGCTTGCCAGCCCGGCAGAGGTGATTTTCTATCTGTCTGCCGAACTGATGAGCATTGCCGACCGTGTCCGTCAGGCCCATAACGCTGGCAAATACTTGATGGTGCATATGGATTTGGCGGAGGGTATCGGGAAAGACCGCGCCGGAATTCGGTATCTGGCATCCTGCGGTGTGGATGGTATTATCTCTACCAGAGCGCAGTTGATCCGTATTGCCAAGGAGCAGGGTATGTTTACCGTGCAGCGCTTCTTTGCGCTTGACTCCAAGGGAATGGAGAGCATCGAAGAAATGCTGGGAAACACCCGCCCTCACGTTATGGAGATTATGCCGGGTGTGATTTTGAAAGCCATTCGCCGTTTTTCCAAAAGCAGCACACCGGTGATTGCCGGTGGTCTCATCCAAACCAAGGAAGAAGTGACTGCAGCGCTCTCTGCCGGCGCTACTGCTGTGTCTACCGGCGCCCAGGAACTTTGGTATTTATAATTTTATATTGAACCGTAGAGATGAAGAGAACGGGAAAGACAGACGCTGACACAGCGCCTGCTTTTCCCGTTCTTTTTTATATGTAGGAGGGAGAAAATATGATCTATGATGTTGTGATTGTTGGCGCGGGTGTCATCGGAGGTATGCTGGCCCGTCAGTTAAGTCGCTATGATTTGAATATCTGTCTGCTGGAGAAAGAAAACGACGTGGCTATGGGCGCCAGCAAAGCCAACAGCGGTATCGTCCACGGCGGCTATGACCCGGAACCCGGCACGTTGAAGGCAAAGCTGAACACGGAGGGTGTGGAGCTTTTGTTTACCGCAGCAAAAGAACTGAATGCGCCCATTATCCGTAACGGTTCTATGGTGTGCGCCTTTTCTGAGGAAGAAGAGGCGGCCATTGATGAACTGTATGCCCGTGGCATCATCAATCAGATACCCGGTATGAAGATCCTTACAGGTGACGAAGCAAGAGACATCGAGCCGAATCTGTCTAAGACGGTGACCAAGGTTTTGCATATTACCAATGCCGGAATTGTTGGTCCTTACGAGCTGACCATCGCCGCTGTGGGCAACGCAATGGACAACGGTGTGGCGCTGAAGCGGAATTTTGTCGTTACGGACATTCGTAAGGCAGATGTTTTTACGGTTACTGCCCGCTCCGGTGAGCAGGTACAAGGCAGATACCTTGTTAATTGCGCCGGTGGTTACAGTGATGCTGTGGCAAAAATGGCAGGGGACGACTTCTTCACCATTATCCCCAGAGCCGGTGAATATATGCTGCTTGATAAAGCCGAGGGTGGTCTCGTCAGCCATACCCTGTTCCAGTGTCCCACCAAAGAGGGTAAGGGCATTCTGGTCTCTCCTACCGTACACGGGAATCTTCTGGTAGGCCCTACTGCCGCAAAGGTGGAAACGCCTGACAGTAAGGATACCACAGTTCAAGGACTGGCAGATGTGGAACGGCTGTCTCGCAAGAGCGTTCCTTCCGTTAATTACCGGCAGGTGATTACTTCCTTCACCGGTGTCCGGGCTTCGGAAAAGAGCGGGGATTTTATTTTGGAAGCCTCTCGAAATGTTCCGGGGCTGATCCACGCCGCTGCCATCGATTCCCCCGGCCTGACCTGTTGCGTCTCCATAGCCAACTATTTGATAGACATTTTGGCTTCCGAGGGTCTTACACTCAACGAGAAGGAAAACTGGAACGGCAATCGCAAGGACACCCACGAATTCCAGAATATGACCGACGAGGAAAAGAACGCCTATATCCAAGCCAATCCCGCCTACGGAAAAATCGTCTGCCGCTGTGAGACTATCAGTGAAGGAGAGATTTTGGAGGCTTTGCGTACCAATCCCGCTGCAATGGATGTGGATGGCGTCAAGCGTCGTACCCGCTCCGGTATGGGACGGTGTCAGGGCGGCTTCTGCGGGCCGTATGTAATGGAGCTTATTGCAAGAGAGATGGGTATTCCTATGGAAGAGGTCACCAAGAACGGAGGAGACTCCCGTATGGTGCTGGGAAGGATTGGTGAAAAAGAATGATAAACCACGATATTGTTATTGTTGGCGGCGGACCGGCCGGTATGGCTGCCGCTGTGGCAGCTTATGATGCAGGTTGTAAGGACGTAGTCATTTTAGATCGAGAACCCACGTTAGGCGGCATTCTGATGCAGTGCATCCATAACGGGTTCGGTCTGCACAAGCTGGGCAGGGAACTGACCGGCCCGGAATACGCGGCTGTTTATGCCGAAAAAGTGCATGAAAGAAATATCAAGGTCTTTTCCGAGACCACAGTGACCTGCGTTTCTCCTGACAAAGTTGTTACAGCCCAAAGCAGGGAAGGAATCCTGAAGATTCAGGCAAAAGCTGTGATTTTGGCTATGGGCTGTCGGGAACGCAGCCGCGGCGCGCTGAATATCAGCGGCAGCCGTCCTGCGGGCGTGTACAGCGCCGGAACGGCACAAAAGCTGGTCAACTGCCTTGGCTATCAGGTGGGAAAGCGGGTCGTGATTCTCGGCTCCGGTGACATCGGTCTGATTATGGCGCGCCGGATGAGCTATGAGGGCGCAAAGGTGGAAGCTGTCTGCGAAGTGATGCCTTACTCCGGCGGTCTGACCCGCAACATCGTGCAGTGTTTGGAAGACTTCGGCATTCCGCTGTATTTAAGTACAACGGTGGTGCAGATTCACGGCGAAAAGCGATTGGAAGGCGTCACCATTGCCCAGGTAGACGAAATGCGCCGCCCCATTGAGGAGACTAAGCGTTACATTCCTTGCGACACGCTGCTGCTGTCCGTTGGCCTGATTCCGGAAAATGAGCTGACCCGCGCAGCCGGCATTCCCATAGATCCTATCACCAACGGCGCGTTGGTGGACGAAAACTGCCAGACGCAAATTCCGGGCATTTTCGCGTGCGGCAATGTGCTGCAGGTTCACGATTTGGTGGACTATGTTTCCGAAGAAGCCGAGCGGGCGGGACTGGGAGCTGTGAAATTCATCCGTGGGCAGATAGATAACCTGCAAGGCATTCCCACCCGTACGGGCTACGGTGTCCGCTATGTCCTGCCTCAGACGGTGCATAATCAAAATGAGGATGTTTCTCTGTTTATGCGCGTCACACAGCCCTTTGGAAAGGTCAAGTTTACCGTCAGCGATGGGGAAAACATTTTGGCCGTTGCAAAACGCCTGAAAGCTGCCCCCGGCGAGATGGAGAAAATCACCATTAAGGCGGATAAGCTGCAAAATATTATCGGCCCCATTACCGTATCTCTGGAGGAATTGTAATGAAGAAAACACTTACATGTATCATCTGCCCCAGAGGCTGCTCTCTGTGCGCGGATATTCAGGGGGAGCAGGTGTCTGTAACAGGTCATACCTGCCCCAAGGGGGAAGAATATGCCGTGAATGAATGTCTGCATCCGGTACGCACCGTTACTGCCACCGTGCGCGTAGCAAACCGCCACAATACGATGGTCAGCGTTAAGACCGAAACACCTGTGGCAAAGGCTGCAATGATGAAAGTAATGGACGCGCTGCGCGCGACTGCCGTCAATGCGCCGCTGACCATAGGCGACGAAATTTTGGCAGATGTCTGCGGCAGCCGAATCATCGTAACAAAAGCAGTCCAGTAAAGGAGCCTCAGCGACGTGCTTATCTGTTGCTAATTTTTGTAAATTTAATAAAAAACTGTAAAAGAAAACTTTTTGCACAACCTGGGAAGATATTTACTGTATCTTTCCAGGTTTTTCCAATTTTTTACTGAAAATATAATTTCGTTAATATTTGCAAAAATCATTAATTATTGCAATTGTGCATTAAGCCTAATAAAGTTACAATAGGAGCATATCATTTAGTGGGAATTTTGGCATCGCCCGATAGATGTGGAGTGATTTTCCAAATAAGTGTAACATTTTTGGAATACCATATTCCGAAGCGATTATTCTAGAACAAATTAAGGAGGTCGTTTGGTGAAAGCAATTTTGAAGAAGATTGGCAACATTGCCAAGATAGCCCTGACGGTTGTTGTCGTGTGCATTATGCTTCTCACGATTTTCTCCGTAGTGATGTCCGAGGATCAGGGCGGTACCTTGTTTGGCTATAAGCTGATGATTGTGTTGTCGGATTCTATGAAAGCAACCCATTTTGAGGCCGGCGATGTGATTATTGTCAAAAATGTGGACGCGGACGTACTAAAGCCCGGCGATGTCATTTCCTTTATATCCACCAGTCCTGGCAGCTATGGCAGAATGGTCACCCATAGAATCCGGGAAATCCACTGGGATGATAACGGCAAACGTAGTTTTGTTACTTACGGAACGACCTCCGGAATCAATGACGACGAGCCGGTAACAGAGGAAAACCTCGTCGGCATTTACAAGACGCGCATTCCGAAGGTGGGAAAGTTCTTCTCGTTTTTGAAAACGACCCCCGGCTATCTGCTGTGTATCTTGCTGCCGTTCCTTTTGCTGATTGCGTACTACGGAATCAGCAGCATCCGTCACTTCCGCAAGTATTATGATGGACATATGGCGGAAATCAGACAGGAAATGGAAAAGCTGGAGCGTCAGAAGCGAGAGCTTGAATGGCTGAGACAAGGAAAGCAGGCAAAGGCGGCAGACCCGGAAGATGAAGAAGATGAGGACGATGAGGATGATGAGGAATTCCTTTAAGGCCTGAAATTATTTGTAAATATTCTCTGTGAGCGTTGTGAGCAGAACGTGAGCGGGGATATGCCTGACGCAGAAAACTTTCTGCAGCAGGTAAATATATTATTTAAAAATGGAGGTTATCAAGCATGAAAAAGAAGTCGAAAGTACTCGGACTGGCTAAGAGCATGATTGCTCTTGTTGTGTGCGTAGTAATGCTCATCGGCACTACCCTGGCGTGGTTCACCGTCGAGGTGACAAACAATGGCAACCGCATTGAAGCAGGCAAGATGGAACTCAATTTGCTGAAATATGACGATATTGAAAAGGAGTATCGGAATATCGGCGAAGACAAGCTGTTTGACGGTGTATGGGAACCCGGTCATACAAAGGTGGCGTTCCTGGCAGTCGAGAACGCCGGCACTCTGGACTTCAACTACCAGATCGTGCTCAACATCACCGAGGGCGACAAGCCCCTGAGCGAGGTCCTGGATTACGCTATCCTTTCTCCTATGAACAAGGCTGACTTTGACACTGCCTTCGCTGGCAAGGACTGGGCTACGCTTGTTGGAACCGATGGCGTAGAGAGCGGTGATATGCCTCTGGACGAGGTCGTTGCTGCTCCCAAGGGCGCGCTGGAGGCTGGAGAAAAAGACTATTTCGCCCTCGCAATCTATATGGACCCCAATGCTGGCGATGACTATCAGGGCGGCTGGATCAACATCGACCTGGAAATCAATGCCAAGCAGATGGCTTCCGAAGGCGATTACTTCGGTGATCAGTATGACGCAGGCACCGAATTCCCCACCGAGCCTCCCGCACCTGTTGATTGGATGAACCAGATTCCTGAAGGCACTCTGGACTTCGAGGACGGCTTGGCTCCTATGACCCAGAAAGCAGGAACTGCTGAAGTTGTCGACGATAACGGCGATAAGGTTCTGAAGCTGGCGACCTCTGCAAGTCGTGCACAGTATTCCCACGTTAATAGTGCCGGCCCCGGCACCCTTATTGGTGAGCAATATCGGTTGACCGGTTGGTTCAAGACCGAGAATAGCGCTACTGTTCCTAGTGCCGTTATTTGGGCTACCAGCTCCGATAAATTTGATATTGCCGGCGACTACATCAAGGCAACGGAAAATGGTTGGAACTACTTCGAAATTCCCTTCACAACCAATACCAATAGACCTACCTTGGTTCAGTTTATTCTAAACGCCTATGACGCCAATGGCGCCAATGGTGGTGTTGTTTACTTCGACGACATTCAGTTCGAAGTCTATGTCGGCGATCAGAACGGCTGATTTCCCTATTTTATAAGAAGGAGGTAACACAATATGCGTAATACATATTCCCGGAAAAAATCCTCTGCGTTTAAGAGTTTTATTGCTATGCTGCTGTGCATCGCTATGCTGTTGGGTACGACTATGGCGTGGTTTACAGACTCTGTTGTCAGCACCGGCAATCGCGTACAGGCCGGCGAGCTGGGCGTACAGCTCCTGAAGCACGACGGTACTGAGTATAAAGACATTACCGACGGTAACGGTGATATTTTCAGCGAAGCTGACGGCACCGGTGTCAACTGGGAGCCCGGCCGCACTGAGGTGGCCTTCCTGGCTGTTAAGAACACCAAGGACCTGGCTCTGTATTATACACTGGTTATGGATGCTATCAACAGCACCGAGCCTCTGACCAGCGCGCTGGAATACGCCATTATTCCTGCTATGGAAAAGACCGTATTTGAGGCGCTGAACCTGAACACTTGGGAGGATATCCTGGGTGTTGACGGTGTTATTGCAGACGATATGGTTAAGGGTCAGTTCTTTGCAGCTCCCGAAAGCGGCCTGCTGAAGGGCGAAACCGATCATTTCGTTCTGGCAGTGCATATGAAGGAAGATGCCGATGACACCTACCAGGGCAAGGCAACTACCATCAATGTCACGGTCGCTGCAAGACAGATGGCTGCTGAAGAGGATGCCTTTGGCAATTCCAACTATGATGCAGAAGCTCCCTATGCCGGCGAAGTTTGGGGAAACATTGTTCCCGAGGGAATCCTGAACTTTGATAATGGTCTGGCGCCTATGACAGTGAAGGCAGCAACCGCTGAAGTCGTAGACGATAACGGCGATAATATTTTGAAGCTGGTGAGCACAGACGGTAATACGGGCCGTGCACAGTACTCCAACAACAATTCTGTTGGTATCCATAAGGGCGAAGAGTACAAGTTCACCGGTTGGTATAAGGTAGAAGATGACGCTACCGTTCCCAGTGTTACCATCTGGGCTACCGGCGCAGATAGTTTTGCAATCCCCAATTACGTTAAGGCAACTGCAGAGGGCGGTTGGAAGTATTTCGAAATTCCCTTTACAACCAATACCGAAAGAGCAAAGCTGATTCAGTTTATCCTGAATGGCCACGATAGAACCAACGGCAATGCAAATGCTGGCATTGTTTACTTCGATGATCTGCAGGTCCTCAGAAAGATGTCCGAAGTCGACCTGATGGTTGAGGAGTGGAAGGCGAAGCTGGCTGCTTGGGAAGCTGACAGCATGATGGTTCAGGAACAGCAAGAAGATCCTTATCTGGAAAAGCCTGCTCTGGGTCCCGACCTCGTGACCAACGGTGATTTCTCTGCGGATACCAATCTGCCTATGGTTCTGGTCAATCAGGAAGTAGGCGAAGGAATCCTTGCCCATCCTACTGGCTGGGAAACCAAGTATAACAACACCTTTAAACCCATTGTGCAGATCACAGCGGATGGCACGTTCCGCGGTGAAGCGCCTGTGGGCTGGACCAATACAGCTAACTATGTCCGTATCGTTCCCCAGCTCCATCAGACCATTACAGACATTATTCCTGGCGCACAGTATCAGGTGAAATTCCGTTACAAGATCGAGCCTACTGAGTGGCCTGGCGCAAGCTGGTATGGTCCTTACGCCTATATTTCCAGCTACGGTCCCGATCTGCCCGGTGTTGGCGAAAATACCATCGACTATAAGATCTGCCGTCCCGACCAATCCACACAGGGTCTGTTCACTGATGGCGAGTGGCACTGGTACACCGAGACCATTTACATCTCTGGCCAGGCTGAGACAGTCGGCATTGATATGTGTGCATGGCTCTATGAGGGCGACTGGATCGAAATCGACGATATCCAGTTCTACCTGGTAGATCTGGACTCCGAAATCGAACTGGGTTACGAGACCAAGTTCTTCTACGATGATATGGGTAAAACCACCTTCACCGCAGACCTGCTGGAGGATATGTTCCCCGCTATCGCCCAGGACACCGGTGCTACTGCAAAGTTCGAAGTGTTCGACGGCAAGAATTTGATTTGGAATACCGAGAAGCTGGCTCTCTCCGGCGAAGGCTATGTTGCATCCGCAGAGTTTGATCTTGCCAAGATGACCAAGAAGGGCGAGCCTTATGTTCTGAAGGCAACCCTTTACAGCGGCGACGGCAATATGATTTGCGAGACCAGCGAGCAGATTTTCGTCTACAAGCGTCCCGTTGTTCTGAACGCTAACGGCGAATACATTAAGGCAACTCCCAACGGCGGCAAGCTGGACTTCAACCTGGCTTACGCAGTTGTGCAGGATCACTACGATGAGACCCAGCAGATCGGCTGTAACGTTATGTCCCTCTCCAATGCGACCAGCGCTGAGCAGGTTCTGGAGCGTCTGGATTACTGTCTCAAGTATGGCTACATGGGCATGCTGAATATGAACTGGGGTCTCTATAACTCCAGCGACATCGACGCTAAGCGTTGGGTTCTGATCGACGTAGCTTCCGATGAGCGCGTCCGCAATCACCCCGCTCTCCTGGGCTACTGTCTGACTGACGAGCCTTGGTCTTGGGGCGCTGAAAAGGTGGTTGCCGCAAACCTGGAAGAAGGCTATCGTCTGATTCGTGAGTTTGATAAGGAAAATATCATCTTCTCCGTAAACAATATGGTGCAGTACCACGATGATACTGTTAAGTATGGCGACGCAATGTTTGCGGACCACTACGAATCCCCCTACAATGGTACTATCTACGACAAGGCAAGCACAGCAGTTGAAGCAGCCAACGGCAGAATGCCCGCTTGGGTCATCCTGAGTGCTTACAAGAACCGTGACTACTACCCCACTGCTGATCAGGCTCGTAACACCATCTACCAGGCATTTATGGCCGGTGTTGATGGCATTGGTTACTATGCCATTACCTACTCCGATTCCGGCGACAATGGCCCCATCCCCATTTGGAATGTTTCTCTGCCTAACGATCCTCAGGCAGGTCAGAAGCTGTGGGATGGTCTGAAGTCCTTCAAGGAAAAGGAATGGGATATTGCCTATGATCACTTCACGGAAGGCGTTGGCACTGACTTCGTAGAGAAGGTAGCAATCGTTGACGGTTATATGTACACCTCTTGGATCGTTGATGGCGATGTTTACGTTGTCGTTCTGAACACCAAGGGCACCCAGACTACTGTAAACGTAGAGCTGACCGACGGCACCACTACCATCGGCGCTTACTCCGCTACTGTTATTAACGGCAGCGAGCAGGCTGACTTCACCGGCGACGGCGCTCTGAACGTCACCCTGGAGAAGTATCAGGCGGTCCTCTACAAGCTGACCCCCGATGCAGTTGCTGGCTAATACAGTAAACTCTATAATCTCCTAAGCATAGGTTCCCGCCCTGCTCTGCAGGGCGAGAATTTTTTGCTTAAAGAAAACCACCGGCAGTGCCGGTGGTTCCAAAAAGCTTTAGCTATGCCAAGTAAAAATATCCTCCTTAAGTTATAGTGATGGTGGTCTGCCAACCGCCATTACAT
>JAZOMT010000036.1:0-43439 GCA_045654085.1 Faecousia sp.
TATGGCAATCTGCCTTCATCCCCGTGACAGCTATGTGCTGGTAAAGGCCGAAAATAGCGAAACCTACATTATGGCCGAGGCCCTGATGGAAAAGACCATGAAGATGGGCGGCTTTGAGAATTATGAAGTCATCGCCACCTATCCCGGCGCATTCTTTGAGAATATGCTGGCGCAGCATCCTTTCCTTGACAAAACCTCCCGCCTTGTCTGGGCGGAGTATGTCACAATGGATTCCGGTACCGGCTGTGTTCACACCGCTCCCGGTTTTGGCGCTGACGACTACCAGACCTGTATGCGCTACGGTATGGATTTGGTCGTTCCTGTGGACGATTACGGCCGCCACACCGATTATGCCGGTAAGTATGCCGGTCTTAAGACCGAGGAGAGTAATCCCATCATCCTTGCAGATATGAAGGAAAGCAGCGCGCTGTTCGCTTCCGAAGAAATTATCCACTCCTACCCCCACCACGACCGCTGCAAGAAGCCGGTCATCTTCCGGGCTACTCCCCAGTGGTTCTGCTCTGTGGAATCCTTCAAGGATCAGGCCATCAAGGCCATCGAGGATGTGAAGTGGTATCCCGCTTGGGGCGAGGACCGGATGATCTCTATGATTCGCGAGCGCGCGGACTGGTGTATCTCCCGTCAGCGCCGCTGGGGTCTGCCCATTCCTGTGTTCTACTGTAAGGACTGCGGCAAGCCCGTTTCCACCCCCGACTCTATCGCAAAGATTTCCGTCCTCTTTGACGAGCACGGCTCCAATGTTTGGTTCGAAAAGGAAGCGATGGAGCTTGTTCCCGAAGGCTTCACCTGCCCCCACTGCGGCGGCAAGGATTTCGACAAAGAAACCGATACGCTGGACTGCTGGTTCGACTCCGGCTCTACCCACTACTCTTCTCTGATGCACCGCACTCCCGAGCTGTGGCCCGCGGATGTATACCTGGAAGGCGCTGACCAGTACCGCGGTTGGTTCCAGTCCAGTCTGCTGACCTCTGTCGGCGCGCTGGATCAGGGCGCACCCTTTAAGCAGGTGCTGACCCACGGCTGGGTGGTTGACGGTCAGGGCCGCGCAATGCACAAGTCCCTCGGCAACGGTGTAGACCCCGCTGACCTTATCAAGGACTTTGGCGCAGACATCGTCCGTCTGTGGGCGGCATCCTCCGACTATCACGCAGACGTCCGCTGCTCCAAGGAGATCTTCAAGCAGATTGCCCAGAACTACCTGAAGTTCCGTAACACCGCCCGTTACTGCCTTGGCAACTTGGACGGCTTTGATCC
This sequence comes from Faecousia sp., assembly GCA_045654085.1. Lineage (GTDB taxonomy): Bacteria > Bacillota > Clostridia > Oscillospirales > Oscillospiraceae > Faecousia. The sequence continues at coordinate 1,276 of JAZOMT010000036.1, forward strand.
CAACAACCTTGTCTCTCCCAACGATATGGAAGAGCTGGACAAGTGGGCGCTGACCAAGCTGGATTCCTTGGTTAAGGACTGCCGCAAGGCTTACGACAGCTACGAGTTCCACGCCATCACCCACGATATTAACGACTTCTGCGTCGTTGAGCTTTCTTCCTTCTATCTCGACATCCTGAAAGATCGTCTGTACTGCGAAGAAAAGGACGGCCTGCGCCGCCGCAGCGCGCAGACTGCTCTGTACCTCATTGTCGATGCCCTCGCCAAGCTGTTCGCGCCCATCCTCGCCTACACCTGCGACGAAATTTGGCAGGCAATGCCCCACAGCACCAGCGATGACACCCGCAACGTACTGCTGAACCAAATGCCTGAAAACTTTGACGCTTACGCATTGGATGCGGATGCTATGGCAAATTGGGAAACCGTTATGAAGCTTCGTCAGGATGTCAACGGCGTATTGGAAAAGGCAAGAGCCGACAAGCGAATCGGTAAGGCTTTGGAAGCAAGAGTGACCTTACAGACTGCAGACGAAACCATCAAGACAGCTTGTGAGGGTCTGAATCTCGCAGAGATCTGCATCGTCTCCGCCTGCGACTGGGCAGAACCTGAGGAAGGCGCTGAGGTCGCGCAGGGTGTGAACTTCCCCGCGCTTACCATCGGTGTCAGCGAAGCCAAGGGCGAAAAATGTCCCCGCTGCTGGATGCACTCCACCTCCGCAAACGCAGAGGGTCTTTGCCCCCGCTGTGCCGCCGTCATCGCCAAAATGGACTTGGATATCTAAAAATAACACAGGGGTGCCAAATCGGTACCCCTGTGAATTTTATATAATAAATGTAGTTAAAAGCGCATACATAATCGGAATCGTAATTACGCAGACCGTATGGGAGATCGTCGCCATAGACACGCCCGTGGAGGGATCTCCTCCATATGCCGCAGGGAATACAACGGTATTCAATCCCAGCGGTGTGCCAAAGGCAAACAAGCACAGCGTAAGCGTGGTACTATCTGCGCCCAACAGCTTCAAAAGCAAAATAAAGAGTGCAGGCAGGATAAACAACCGCAAAGCGGAAGCAATGTAAACCTTCCTATCGCTGAGCAGCTTTTTAATGGGATACTGCCCAATTAAAAATCCGGTCAGCACCATAGCGATAGGACCCATGCAGCTTCCCAAGCCGGAGAGCGTATTGCCTACAAATGCAGGCAGATACTTATTTACACCGGTTAATCCCAGTGTCATACCGATTACTACGGCAAGCATCGATGGGTTCATCAAGCTCTTGAGAGGATTTCGATTTCCCTCACTCTTTGGGATCAGTCCTGCAATTCCCCAAGTATATGCCGCGAGATTGATCGGCAGGCAAAAGAGCATATAATCATACAGCGCTGCCTCTCCCAAAATTGCCGGAACAATGGCATTCCCCATAAAACCGAAATTGCCAAAGGTCAAGGCATAGCGGTATACATTACGGCTATAACCTTTATCGGTAAAGAGCGGCGCCAGTGCGCAGGAAATGCCAATCGCAACCGCCATAATCAGCAGGCAGAACAAAATTCGCTGATACTGATAAGACAGAGATGCTACCGTGCAGTACTTGCCGAACGTACTGATTGTCAGCGCCGGTCCCAAAACATTTGCTTCCAGCTTGGAAAGGACAGATGCTGTATTGTCCGGGCAAATCTTTTTCTTATTCAAAACAAAGCCGATGACTATACAGGTAAACATCATCAGCATCGGAGAAATCGTATTCAGAAATACCGCAGTCATAAAATGCGCCTCTTTTCAAAAAAGTCCACCCTATTATAGCACACGTTTTAAAAAAGTCCAGTCTTTGCATTGCAAAGACTGGTCTTTTTTATCTTTTTTCCATTTTGGCAAACAGTTTTTCATAGGGCATCAGCATACCCTCGTTCATCTTATTGCCCATCTTCGCCTTAATCTTCTCATTGGCAAGGAGCGCGCCAACTAAGTACATTTTTAGCATCATTCCCCGCTTTTTCTGGGGAAAATCGTACTGGCCGTGGGCCTTGTAGAATTTGTGGTCTGCCCGCATCATACCCTGCATCAGCCAAATCAGATCCCGGAAGATCTTCATACCGCCAATGCCGTAGAAATTCTGAGGCGGCACATATTTATGCTCCAGCGCATAAGAAAGGGTCTGCGCCAAGCGGTCAATTTCTCCATCCGGGTTCGTTTCATCTGTTGCCACACCAGCGAGGAAATTCGTACCCACCTGCGCCCGGGCTTCGATAATGGTCTGCAAATTAAATTCGCGGCTCAAATCGCCACTTACAAGATATCCCACCGGCATACCGATGGTAACGGTCCGGTGACCGTTGCAGAAATTCCGGTCGTCATACATCTTGAACAGTGCGCCCATCGAGTGATCTTTGATGGTAAAGGCATAGACGATAGACTCCGCTGTCTGAATTTCTTTTCTTAAGTACTCGTCAAAGCCGTCCTTATGGACACACTTACCGGACACCGCGCAGCTAAAGCAGCCTAAGCAGCCGCCGTTAAAGGGATACTCCCGAAGATTGATGATCCGGGTCTTTTTGGGAAGCTTCGCCTGAAAGCGAGAAATCATGGCAGAAAGCTGGGTATCTTCCGCTCCCAAATCCGCAAGAATGACCACATCCCCGGTCTTTTTATCTGTATCTTCCACGGAAGAGACCGGCTTTTTCGCATAGGTAGTAGGCAGCGCAGAGGGATTTTCGAACCGGTCATTTTCTACGCTCCAGCAAAGGAAATCGAAGAAATCTCGCGCCTCTTTTTGCCCTTTATCGGTCAGTAAATCGTCCATATCTGCCGATAAACCGCGGATAAATTTCAGTCCCAAATCCGCGCAGTTATCCTGCACATAGCGGTGGGCAGTCACATCATAAAAATGCTTAGAGGTGGTGATCTGGGTCGCGTACTTCGCAGACAGATCCATATTCTCCTTTTTCAGCAGTTCGATAAATTTATGCAGCTGATACGGCGCAATAAAGGTATAAACCGGGTAGGAAAACAGCAGCACATCTGCTTTTTCGATGGCTTCACGGGCAGGGGCAAAGTCTTTTTGGAGGCCCTTGGCCTTTTGTCCCACATTCAAAACCTCGAAGCTGTGATTGGGGTAAACCTTCTCTAAATATCGGGTTGTCTGGAGGGTAATGCTGTATTTTCCCTTAGGACTGCCGTTGAGAATCAGTATTTTCATATCACTTGCCAAACCTTTCCGCTACTTTCAGCAACATATCCCGGATCGGCAGATGATAAGGACATCTCTTTTCGCAGTCGCCGCAGACGATGCAGTCAGAAGCGTGCTTATCCAGCGCCTCATATCTGTCTTTTGCCCAATCCGGCAGACCATAGCGGGTCAGATAGCCGTCAAAAAGGAACACCGTAGGAATCTTAATGCCAACGGTGCAGGGCGCGCAATAATTACAGCGACGGCAGAAATTTTCACCCAAATCCTTGCGGATGGCAGCAATCTTTTCCTGTTCCTCCTCAGAAAGGGGGGCGCTGTCCATAATGGCATCGTAATTTTCTTTTACTTGCTCCGGGTAATCCATACCGGGTATGATTACATCCACATCCCCGCAGGCGGCTATATAGCGAAGGGCAATGGTGGCATCCTCAATCGCACCGCCTGCCAGCGGCTTCATAGCGATAAAGCCCACATTCTTCTCCTTACAAAGCTGCAGCAGCTTCTCGCCCTGGGTCTCCACAATGTTATAGGGGAACATCACCGTCTCCACCCAGTCTGTCTGCAATACCAGCTCGATCATCTCCGCATAGTGGTTGGTAAAGCCGATGTGGCCGATTTTGCCGGCGGCCTTGGCTTCCAAAAGGGCTTCCAGCGCACCGCCGGGAGCAACGATCTGGTCATAGCCCTCCCGATTGGGATTGTGGATTTGATAAATGTCAATATAGTCGGTCTGCAAATTGCGCAGAGAGATGTCGATATCCTTACGCATGCTCTCCTTGTCCTTCGCCATACTTTTGGTGGCAAGGATAAACTTATCCCGCATACCCGCAAGGGACTTGCCGATATACTCCTCGCTGACGGTATAGCCACGGGCGGTGTCAATGTAGTTCACACCCAAATCTGCAAGCTGCGCCAAAATCTCCCGACAAGCAACATCGTCTGTCCGCTGAATGGGCAGTCCGCCAAAGCCCATACGGGAAACCTGCAAACCAGTTTTACCTAAAATACGATAATCCATATTACCGCCTCCTTTTCCTCTATCCTATCATATATTTCCCTTAAAAACAAGTAGGGGCGACCATTGGTCGTCCGCATAGAATAAAATCGCCCCATCGAGGGGCGATTTTATTTCGGGTCGTCGAAAGCGCCGACCCCTACATTTCGTTGTCATTGCGAGGAGCCGAAGGCGACGTGGCAATCTCCCAATTTCCTTCGTAGGGGCGATTCACAAATCACCCGCGGGAGGCGAAACGCCTCCCCTACAGTGTTACGCGATAGTATTGCGCTCTCATATGTGTGCATAAGCGGTTTTACTTATGCCTTCGTATTTATTGGACAGTTAAGTATACATAGCTCTGGGCAAGACCGTCATCCGTTGCCAGATAGCACATCATCCGGTAAATTCCCTTCCCGAGGGATGCACCTTCTGCCACCGCTTCGCCGTTTTCATACTCCAGAACTGCACCGTGGAAGGGTGCACCGTAGGTTAAAATCTCAAGAACCAGCACTCGCTGGATCTCCTCGTAGGTATAGGTCTCCTTGGTAGCTTCCATATTGATGCTGTGGGTGTTCTTAATTCGATATTCGAGGATCAGATTCTTATTGCTTTCGCTGGCTTCCAGATACATCGCGCTGGACGCGATCTCACCCTTTTCGATCTCAACAAAGGCGATCTTCTGAATTTCGCTGACCCGGATGCCTTCGTCCTTTGTGGCAACATAGACCACCGCCGCATACTGTCCCTGATGCAGGTTTGTGGGAATCTCGTACTCGCCACTTGCCGCTAAGGTTATAGAATTTCCTGCGAACTGCACGCTTACCGGCTCTGCGCCGGAAAGGGGCACAGTATTCACGCTGATGGGATTGCCGCTGTCGTCAAGGAGAGAGAGACCGACCTTCAGAACATACTCCTTCCCATTTTCAAACAAGGCAACGTCGCTTGTGGAAACCGTTACACCGGAAAGCTTGATAACTCTGCCGGCAAAGCTGTTATTTCCGGCGGCAGCTGCATCAAGCTGAGCAAAATGTGCGCTGCCGGAAAGCCGCTGTCTCTGGTTGGAGGTTTCAAAATTCTTGACCTCCTCATAGGCAGCTCTTGCGCTGTCGAACTGTCCCTGCAGAACCGATCTTGCCTTTTCCACATTTTCGATGCTGTTCATCTTAAAACCGTTCCACAGGAAGCTGTCGGAGAAATTTTCCGCCAGCAGCTTCGCGTGATCCAGAGAGGTGGCAACCGTTTCCATATCGCAGTAAAGCCGCAGTCCCAATGTACCTGCGTAGGTGCCAAATTCCTGACAAGCCTCAGCGAGGGACATTTTGGTGCCCATCATCGCAAAGTCAAGAGAGCCGTAGTGCATCCTCTCGCCGTAATCGTATTGTACATAGCCGTCGGTTAATGCAAACGCATTCTCCGGCAGTTGGTTATAGTCGTGATTTGCCGTATAAACGCCATTACTTGTAGTAAGGGTATCTAAATGCGCTGCCGAATAAATTCCTTCCTCTGCATCAAACTGTGCGTCCTTTGCCGACACAGATACAAAGCCATCGCGGATCGCCGTCATATACAGATTAAAATGATAATCGCCATAGCCATCATTTATGCGGAACAGCTCTCGCGTATTGCCCGGATCAAAGACAGAATACCACGCGTTGTCAAGTGCTGGACTGTAGGTATTCATATTCAAAAACGCACCGAAACCCAAGCCATCTCTGACGATATAGGGGGAGAAGGATACGCTCTTATGGCCGTTTTCGTCCTGATGATAGTTAAATCGCGTGTTGAGCCAGTAGCCCCGGGAGTTTTCCGCAATAAAATAATCGGTGAAGCCATTAGAGTTATTGTACATATACTCATAACGCTCGCCGGGGATGAGCATCGTCCGGATCTCGCCCGTTGTGCCGTCGTCATAGGACATAAGCGAGAACATCTCGTAAACATTTTTCGCATTTTCATCGGTGTAGCGATAGTAAACGTGAATATCCTCATACGCTCCCACCACGATCAGCATATCGTAGTTTTCGTAGACGCGGAGCATCTGCTTGTCGCTGCCGATTTTTACCCATTTATCGGTAACGCCCACATTGTTTTTCATATGGGCAATATCCTCCGCAACACGGGCCACTTCCTCCTCTATGCTCTTCATAAATTGGGAAAACTCTACCCATGAGTGGGAGGCGTTAGGGAACTCCGACCAAGTATATCCCTGCGCAGAATTAGCAAGCTGTTTTCCGGGACGGCTAAACATTCTGCTGGGTTTTCTCATCCGCGCTCTTTGCGCTTCATTTGAAAAGCCCAGGTCAATCTTCACACCAATAAGATTTTCGTCCAGCCGTTCATTTGCCAGAAGCAGCTTTGCTGCCTCCGTGCCGGAATCGATCTTTGTGGCAAACAAGTCGCAGCCCGCCATAGAAAGCAGGTAAGTACCGAGCATGCAAATAACCAAAATAACAGACACGAATCTTCTCATCATGTATTTCCTCCTTACGGAAATGTTTTGCACCTTGTGGGAAATAACCTCATTCACAATTTAACATTCGTAACTTAAAAGGATGTTAATTCTTCTTTTTCGCTTTTAGCCCTTCTTCGTTGACCTTCGCCACATATTCCGGGAAGCCCAAAAGCAGTCGGTGACCCAACGCACGGTAATCCATAGAAAGTACCTTTTCAATTTTCGTTTTCCGGGTCTCCTCCGGAACACCGAATAAGTAAAGAATGGTATCCAAGGTCTTTTCGATCTGCGTTTCCAGCGGTGTCTCTGTCTCACGGGTCATAATGGTAGCATATTCAATGCCGGAGACAATATTCTCTGTAGCGGTCCACTCTCGCTCCGTCCAGTCCGGATGGAAGGGAACAAAAATCTTGCGGGTCTTTTCCGCATCGTTTGCCCGAATTCTGGCAAGGGTCAAGGCAGATGCATAGGAGGATGCATAGAAATCTCTTGCGATCTCGCTTTCCTCACAAACCGCCGCAATGGCCGTCAGCTCCAGGCAGTAAGCAAGGAGCGAGCTTTTGCCCTCCTTCGTCTCCTGCTCCATCATAATTCTTTGATACTCGATCATTTCCTCAACCAGCACCGCCAGCAAATGCTCCTTCGTCGGAAAATAGAAGGTAATATGACCGGGACTGAGCTTCAGGTTCTTGGACAACCGGTTAATGGAGCTTTTCGAATAGCCGTCCTCGATGAACATCCGGGCGGCCTCCTGGATAATCAGGCCCCGGGCATTTGGGTATTTATTGTAAACGTTCGCCATTGCGCACCTCTCTTGTAAATTTACTAATAGTATATGTTACATATAACAAATTTCCAGTAATTTGTCAATACAAAATAAATAAAAGCTTGCAGAAACACCCGAAAGGGTGTCCCTACAAGCCTGGTTTTGATTTACTTAAATGCTTTTTGGTTTAAAATTAGGGCGCTATACAAAAACAGAGTGTCCTTCCCATTCATATCCACATAATGGGAGATCGCATCGGGCACCACATAGCGGATATCCACCACATAAATATGCTTATAGCCTTGTACCAAAAGGGGTATCAGACTGGAACCGAAGGAATCACGGAACACGACCAGTTCCCGGTCTGTCTCCGCACTTGGGTTGTCAATCCGCAGCAGTGCTTTCGTACCGCCAAGGAACACGTCATAGCCATCTTTTCCCTCAAATTTCTCCCGATTATAAATGCCGGTAATCTGCCCGGTTTCATAATCAAAAACGCTGCAGCCTGCAAGCATATCATTGGTTAGATACACAAGATTGTCCGGCTGCGGTGACAAAGCACTCTGTCCGTAATAAACGCCCTTAAAACCTTGGAGGGTACGCCGGGTATAATCCGTCCCCAACGGGATTCCCAGCGCATCGCACAGCCGCTTAGCCACCGGCTGCAGCATTTCCTGCCGCCAATGGGTGTCGGTGCGGTAGTAGCTCCCAAGGGCCAAATCGTCAAAAATATCCACATATTCCGCATTTGGCAAAGCCGCTTGTAATTTTCGGGCAACCGCTTCATAATCCGGCGCAGGATAGCCATAGTCCCTGCCTAAATAGTAATTTTTATCCGGTATCAGGCAGACATAAGTTTTTCCTGTTACCAACTTTTCATAGACGTAGGACAACCTCTCAATCGAGCCGTCTACCAGCCCCTCGGTAAATTCCGGCGTGATCTTAGCAAAATAACCGTCCTGCAGCGCAAGACCGTTATTTTCTTTTAAACCCAACACCTGATACTGGAATTTCGCTTTTAAGCGGCGAAAAGCTTCCCGGAGCGGGAACTGGTCTACCGTAAAGGCATCAAATTTCTCAATTACCGAACCGTCAAACAGTCCCTCAGCCGTGACATTTTCCGGGAACTGCGCCAGCGGGCGCCGTTCGCTTTCCGAATGTGCCACCGGGTCTAAGCCCGCGCAGATACACATTGCCACAAAAAAGGCGGTAAAGCACACATAAGTCAGTGTGGCAATAAAATTCTTCGTTTCTTTTCTCATAGCTTAAAACCTGAAATACAGGAAGGGACTAAAAGACCCATCCACAAAATATGCCGTTACGACCAGCAGAACCGCCACCAAAAACACCGGCTCCAAAAGATCCGTCACCCAACCGCCCCGGCTATGGCGCAGACGTTCCACACCCATCTTCACAAGGGGCGTCGCGCCCAAAAGGCCAAGAATCAGCGGAAGTCCGTAGCTTCTGAGATAATAGGCCGTCTCTCCCGACCACAGAGGGAGTCCCTTTAAAAAGAACATACTCCCCAAATCGCCCAGCATACCGCCAACGCCATTTCCGCTGAAAATTACGAAGCTGACAAGGATAACCAATGTCACATAGACGTGAGAAAAGACTTTGGGCAAATGGAGAAATACCCGGTTATACCAAAACTTTTCCAACACAAGGAATACGGCAAAATATAAACCCCAAATGATAAAGGTCCAGTCTGCGCCGTGCCAAAAGCCGGTCAAAAACCAAACCACGGCAATATTGCGAAGCCAGTAAAGGGTGCTGACCCGGTTGCCGCCCAAGGGGATATACACATAGTCCCGGAACCAGGAACCAAGGGAAATATGCCACCGCCGCCAAAATTCCGCAATGCTCCCTGAAATAAAGGGATAATTGAAATTCTCCAGGAAATGGAAGCCGAAAACCCTGCCAAGACCGATGGCCATATCGCTGTACCCGGAAAAATCAAAGTAAAGCTGTAAAGACACCGCCACCGCGTAGAGCCAGTACCCGGCAACCGACGGATTAGGGGTAGTATGCAGAGCCGTGGCAAATGCGCCTAAAGTGTCTGCGATCAGTACCTTTTTTCCAAGTCCTACCGCAAAGCGGCGGATGCCCAGCGCAAAATTTTCCAGGCTGTGCTGCCGGTTTTGGAGTTCCTCCGCCACCGTAGTGTAGCGCACGATAGGGCCTGCAATCAACTGTGGAAACAGTGTTACATAGGTTGCAAGTTTAATATAGCTTTTCTGCGCCGGTGTCTCCCCCCGGTACACATCGATGGTGTAGCTCAGCGTCTGGAATGTATAGAAGCTGATGCCGATAGGCAGCGCCAGCTTCAGAAGCGGAATGTCACTTTCAAAAATACCGTTTACATTGCTGATAAAAAAGTCTGCATACTTAAAAAATCCCAACGCCAGCAGGCTGCCCGCCACCGACGACCAAAGAAAAACTTTTCCTAATTTGCGCTCCCGATACTTTTCGATCAGCAGGCCATGGGCATAGGACCAGAGCGTAGATGCCAGCATTAAAAAGACATAAACCGGCTCGCCGTAAAAATAAAACCCAAGACTAAAGAGCAATAAACATCCGTTTTTCAGCCGAAAAGGCAGGATAAAATAGCATATCAGTACCAACGGCAGAAAATAATATAAGAAGCTAATACTGGAAAAAAGCATATCCTGCCTCCTCTTTTCGAATTACTCCTCCATATTTTTCGGACACATCAGGAAAAACACCCGATTTCCGATAGCGCCCGCCACCGTTTGCTCTGCCTCTACGCAGACATTCCACTTGGGATTGCAGTTGTCGGTGAGATTACTAATAAAGGTCGCCGGAGCCACCCCATCCTCTAATTCAAACACATAGCCCACAAAGGGAATAGAGCCAATCATAGGCATATAGACCGCCGCAGCCTTGTAGCCGGTAATGCGGTAATTATCAAAGCCCGCAAAATACTCTGCATCCTTTTCAATAGGCGCTGCGGTACCGAAAAACAAATCGGCTGTACTTTCTGCCAAGGCGCCTGCCAGTTCTTCTGCTGTTGCGTTCTGATTAAGTGCGATCGCCTGCTGGAAGGCTGCCCATTGGGTCGCGCCAAGGGTGTTTTCCTCTACCTGAGGTTTGATTACACCGCTGTCCGTAGGCGTGCTTGGCTCTGTCGGTGAACTCGGTTCCGTAGGCGCAGCAGGGGTTTGGGTGCAGCCTTGCACAAGCAAACCCAGCACCGCAATTACCGCGATCACCACAAGCACGGCAAGCAAAAGCATCTTTCCGTTTTTCATATTTCGTCCCTCTTTCATCGGTTTTTAACAGTATTGCACATACCTTCTTTATTTTTATCCAAAAATGGGAAAAACTAAACCTATCCTTTACGTCTCTGACCCATCTCCCCGGACATAATCCCGGGGACTGACACCGTAAAAGGATTTGAAGGACCGATAAAAATTGGCATAATCTCCAAAGCCGCATTGCCCATATGCTTCACCGGGAGGTATTCCGTTCTCCAAAAGCTCCCGGGCATGCATCAGCCGCCTAAACATAATATAGCGGTAAATACCTGTTCCTACCCGACGGCTAAATTCGTGGGAGAGGTGGTATTTGCTCACATAAAAGATGTTTGAAAGCATATCGAGACGAATATCCTCCGTATAATGGGCGCCGATGTAAGACAAAACCTGGTCTACAAGATCTGTCTCCTCTGCCGGCAGGATTTGTTTGCCCCCGGCAAGCGCCAAACGGTTGACCTCCACCAAAAATTGCAGGAGAAGTCCCTGCGCATACTGGCTGTTACCCAGTCCGTCCCCGTAAAATTCCCCTGCCAATTTCTCCAGCAACGCCTGCAGTTCTGCCCGCTGGGTCTTGTTGGGGTGCAGACGGTTGGTGTGGGTAGGAAGCCGGGTGTCAAAGCAAGCCGCCAAATCCATTCCGCCGCTGGACAGCTCTGCTAAATAGCCTCTGTCTATCCAAAGGACAATCCGCTCGTAGATGGTATCCCGGTCAATCAGCGCCTGATGCAGCTCCTGGGGATTGATAAGAAGTATATCCCCGGGCTTCAGCGTATGGGTACGGCCTTCTACGCGAAAACTAACCTCGCCGCCCAAAAGAAAGTAAACTTCGAAAAAATCGTGGTGGTGGACCTCCATATTGCCAGGGCTTCTCTCCCGGTAATGGAACACCTCAAACTGCCGATTTTTCATACTTTGCCGCTGTTCAAATTGCTGGATTTTCCCCGCCATTGGGTTCACCGCCTTTCTTTCCTCATTATATAGCAAGATTTACAATGCGTCAAACAATAATTACAATTTTTATTGCGTTTATTTTGCGTTATACTAATTTTATCTTTATAAGGAGGGGCAGACTATGCCGTTTTTGACAGAAAACTTTCTCCTGCAAACAGGCACAGCCCAAAAGCTGTACCACGACTACGCGAAGCATATGCCCATTTACGATTACCATTGCCACATTGACCCCAAGGACATTTACGAAGATCGCCGGTTTGAGAACATTACCCAGGTCTGGCTTGGCGGCGACCACTATAAGTGGCGGATTATGCGAAGCAACGGTGTTTCCGAGCATTATATTACCGGCGCTGCATCCGATCGGGAAAAATTCCAAAAGTTTGCGGAAGCGCTCCCCCGCTGCATTGGCAATCCCATGTACCACTGGTGCCACTTGGAGTTAAAAAATTTCTTCGGTTATGAGGGTACACTTAACGGTGAGACCGCCCAGGAGGTTTGGGATTTGGCAGAAAAGAAGCTTCAGGAAGAAGCCTTCTCTGCCCGCGGACTGATTGCGCAGAGCAACGTTGCGATGATTGGCACCACCGATGACCCTTGCAGCGACCTAAAATATCACAAGCTTTTAGCCGAAAGCGGCTTTGAGACGAAAGTATTGCCCAGTTTCCGCCCCGACCCCGCACTCAACGCCCACAAGCCCGGCTTTACCGCTTATATCGAAAAACTGGGCGAGGCTGTTGAAAAAAAGCTCACCAGCTTTAACGATGTGGCCGACGCCCTTACTGCGCGAATCGAGTATTTTAATGCCTGTGGCTGCCGGGCCGCTGACCACGGTCTTGACTACGTACCCTACCGCAGCGCCTCCCCCGCACTTTTGGAGGGCATTTTCCAAAAAGCCCTCGCAGGCGGCGCACTTACCACAGAGGAAGCAGAAAGCTACCAAACCGCTCTGCTGCTCCATTGCGGTCGGCAGTATACCCGTCTCGGCTGGGTGATGCAGATTCACTTTAGCTGCAAGCGCAACCCCAATTCCCGTCAGTTTGCCATCTTAGGACCTGACAGCGGCTATGACTGCATTGCGCTGACCCAAAGCTGCGACGCGCTGCACAGTGTGATGGACGCGCTGGAAAAAGAGGGCCAGCTTCCCAAGACCATTCTCTACAGCCTGAATCCTGCCGACGATGCTTGGCTTGACACGCTGATTGGCGCTTACCAAAGCGATGAAATCCCCGGCAAAATCCAACACGGCTCTGCCTGGTGGTTTAACGACAATAAGACCGGTATGGAAAACCAGCTCACCAGTCTCGCAAACCTTGGCATCCTTGGCAATTTTGTAGGTATGCTCACCGACTCCCGCAGCCTGCTGAGCTATGCCCGCCACGAATATTTCCGCCGGATACTGTGCAATTTGATTGGCAAATGGGTGGAAAACGGCGAATATCCCGAGGATATTCCCTATCTCGGCTCCCTTGTAGAAGACATTTGCGCTAATAACGCAAAACGATATTTTAATCTTTAAGGAGGTTTCTATGGCTATGCAAATGGGTTTTCGCTGGTACGGCGAAGGTAACGACAAAATCAAGCTCTCTGACATCAAGCAAATCCCCGGTGTAAGTAGCATTGTCTGGGCGCTGCACCACAAAATGCCCGGTGAAATTTGGGAAGAGGAGGAAATCGCAGAGGTAAAGGCCCAGTGCGAAAAGTACGGCTTTAACATCGATGTGGTAGAATCCGTCAATGTCCACGACGACATTAAAATCGGTCTTCCCACCCGGGATATGTACATTGAAAATTACAAGCAGTGCATCCGCAACCTTTCTAAATTCGGTGTCAAGGTCATCTGCTATAACTTTATGCCCATCTTTGACTGGACTCGCAGTAACCTTTTCCACGAGGTAGGCGACGGCTCTACTGCGCTGTTCTACGAAAAGAATATGATTCAGGACGACTACAACGCCATGGCAAAGTACATACTGGACTTTACCGAAAAGTACAATATGTCCTTCCCCGGTTGGGAGCCTGAAAGAATGGCAAAGCTGGACGAGCTTTTCAAGGCCTACGAAGGTGTTGACCACGAAAAACTGTGGGCAAACCTCAAGTATTTCCTGGAAGCCCTTATGCCCACCTGCGAAGAGTGCGGTATCAAAATGGCCATTCATATGGACGATCCCCCATGGGACATCTTCGGTCTCCCCCGTCTTCTCATCAACGAAGAAAATATTGACCGCTTCCTGAAGATGGTAGACCATCCCTGCAACTGCCTGACTCTCTGCTCCGGCTCCTTGGGCGCAGACCCCAACAACAACGTGGCAGACATCGTCCGCAAGCATTGCGACCGCATTGCCTTTGCCCACATCCGTAACGTTAAGCATTTCGAAAACGGCGACTTCTCCGAAGCCTCTCACAGAGATTGCGACGGCGACACCGGCATTTTGGATATTCTGAAGGCATACCACGACTGCGGCTTCGAGGGCTACATCCGCCCCGACCACGGCAGACATCTTTGGAACGAAGGCCCGGGCAATGTCCGTCCCGGCTATGGCCTTTACGACCGGGCGCTGGGCATTATGTATATGCTGGGCGTTTGGGATATGCTCGATAAACTGGATAATAAATAATTGGAGGTAATTAATTATGATGAATCTTCCCTTGAATGTAGACTTTTCCGGTAAGGTAGTCGTTGTTACCGGCGCAGGCGGTGTTCTGTGCGGTGATATGGCCCGCGCTTACGCCCAGGCAGGCGCAAAGGTCGCTGCTCTGGACCTGAACGAAGAAGCAGTGCTGAAGCTGGCCGCAGAACTGACTTCCGAAGGCTTCACCTGTATTGGCTATAAGGCAAATGTTCTGGACCCCGTAGCGCTCGAAGAAGTGCATCAGGCAGTTCTTCGCGACTTAGGTCCCTGCGTTATTCTTGTTAACGGCGCAGGCGGCAACAACCCCCGGGCAACCACCGATAACGAGTACCAGCACGAGGCAAAGGAAGGCGGCAAGTCCTTCTTTGACCTGGACCCCAATGGCGTTGACTTCGTGTTCAAGCTGAACTTCCAGGGCACCCTGCTCCCCACTCAGACCTTTGCCAAGGATATGGTGGAGAGAAAGTCCGGCAACATTATGAACATTTCTTCTATGAATGCTTACATTCCCCTGACCAAGATTCCCGCCTACTCTGCCGCTAAGGCCGGCATCTCCAACTTCACCCAGTGGCTGGCTACCCACTTTGCAGGCACCGGCATCCGCTGCAATGCCATTGCTCCCGGCTTCCTGGTTTCCAACCAGAACCGCGCGCTGCTCTTTAACGAGGACGGCACGCCCACCGCTCGCTCCGCAAAAATCCTGAACGGCACTCCCATGGGTCGCTTTGTTGACTCCGCTGAGCTGCTGGGCGGTCTGTTCTTCCTGACCGACGACAAGGCTGCCTCTGCCATCACCGGCGTGGTGCTGCCCATCGACTGTGGCTTCGCCGCTTACTCCGGCGTGTAATCGGGAGGGGAAAAATGACTGTTCTTGAAAGATTCGCCCGGGTCGGCATCGTGCCCGTAGTGGTCATTGACGATGCCAAGGACGCTGTGGCTACCGCTAACGCAATGCTAGAGGGTGGCGTGGATGTGATGGAAATTACTTTCCGCACCGCTGCCGCTCCTGATGCCATCCGCGCTGTCAGCGAAAACTGCCCCGATATGCTGGTAGGTGCCGGCACGATCCTGACGCTGGAGCAGTGCAAAAAGGCTGTGGAGATGGGCGCAAAGTTCATCGTCTCTCCCGGCTTTGATGCTGAGGTGGTGGGTTGGTGTGTAGAAAACAACATTCCTGTCACCCCCGGCTGTGTCACCCCCACTGAAATCACCGCTGCCCTTAAGTTCGGTCTGAAGGTCATCAAGTTCTTCCCCGCTAATGTTTACGGTGGCCTGAACGCAATGAAGAATCTGGCAGCGCCCTTTGTTGGCATTAAGTTCCTGCCCACCGGTGGTGTCAACGCTGCCAACATCCGGGAGTACATTGACTCTCCCTTCATCCACGCTGTTGGCGGCAGCTGGGTCTGCCCCAAGGCAGACATTGCCGCAGGCAATTTTGAAAAGATCACCGCGCTTTGCGCCGAAGCCCGTCAGGCCGCTTTCGGTTAATATCGGTTAAGGAGAATAAAAATGGCTAAGATTATTACTTTCGGTGAGCTGATGCTCCGCCTGCAACCCTACAACTACGAGCGTTTCGTTCAGTGTGACCACGTGGAGTTCACCTTCGGCGGCGGCGAAGCCAACGTTGCCGTTTCTCTGGCTAACTACGGTCTGGATGCCGCTTACGTCACCAAGCTGCCCACCCACGCCATCGGTCAGGCTGCTGTCAACTCTCTGCGCCGTTACGGTGTGGACACCTCTAAGATTGTTCGCGGCGGTGACCGCGTTGGCATCTACTTTAATGAAAAGGGCGCTTCTCAGCGTGGCTCCGTCTGCATTTACGACCGCGCCAACTCTGCCATTGCCAAGGCTTCCTGCGAGGATTTCGACTGGGGAGCTATCTTTGAAGGCGCCGAGTGGTTCCATTTCACCGGCATTACCCCCGCGCTGGGCGGCAATATGGTAGAGATCTGCAAGCAGGCCTGTAAGGCAGCCAAGGCACGCGGCATCAAGATTTCCTGCGACCTGAACTACCGCGGCAAGCTGTGGACCCGCGCAGAAGCTCGTGAAGCGATGACCGAGCTGTGCCAGTATGTTGACGTTTGCATCTCCAACGAGGAAGACGCTAAGGACGTATTCGGCATTGCGGCTGAGGCCACCGACATTTACGGCGGCTCTCTTAACCACGAGGGATACAAGTCCCTTGCCAAGCAGCTGGCTGGCAAGTTCGGCTTTGTGATGGATGCCATCACCCTGCGCGAGGGCCACTCCGCATTTGATAACGGCTGGAGCGCAATGCTTTACAACGTTGCCAAGGACGAGTACTGCTTCTCCAAGAAGTATGACCTGCACATCATCGACCGCGTAGGCGGCGGTGACAGCTTCGGCGGCGGTCTTATCTACGCCCTGCTTACCGGCAAGGACACCCAGGCTGCGGTCGAGTTCGCAGTTGCTGCTTCTGCCCTGAAGCACTCCATCGAGGGTGACTACAATATGGTCACTGTTGCTGAGGTAGAAAAGCTGGCAGGCGGCGACGGCTCCGGTCGTATCCAGCGCTAATTGACAAACACAAAAATGCACCGGGACACAAGCCCGGTGCATTTTTATTGATTTACATAAGCATTATAGATTTTGTGTGCGTCCTCAAAGCGGTTTTCCTTGGTAGGACATCCAAATACACCGATTATCACGTGCTCGCCCTTTACAGAAAAGCTTGCCAGCAGACAGCCGCCTGCCGCGCCCGTATAGCCGGTCTTCATCCCTATGGCTGTTGGAATATAATGGGGCGATGTGGGTTGGAGCAGGAAATTGGTGTTTTTCCATACATTACCGGGGTACGGACGCTGAAGCTGCGGCGTTGCCGCCTGCGTTAACCCCATTGTGCTTTTAAGCGCCGGATGAGACAGCGCAATATCCGCGATTTTCTGCATATCGGCGCAGGTGGTATAGTGATTTTCGTGGTGATACCCGTCGGGGTTTTCAAAATGAGAGCCAGTAAGCCCTAAATTCTGTGCAACCGCGTTCATTTCCTCCACAAAGCGGGAAACCGCTTTGGAATAGGAGAGATTTGGGTTATTCTCCAGCTTTCTGCCGGTAGCCGCCGCAAGGGTCATTGCCGCATCGCCGCCACTTGCAAGGAGCATTGCCTGCACAAGCTGCCGGACAGTCAGTACATCTCCGGGACTCAGGCTTGCGATGGAGGAGTCTGCCGGCACAGCATATACTTCATTCCCCGCCGTCACCTTTGTCTCCGGGTCTAAATTCCTAAGCGCTACATAGGCAGAAAACAGCTTCGTAAGGCTGGCCGGGTAAATCCGGCCATTCTCATTGCCCTTGAGCATCAGAAACTGCCGGGACCCCACTATGTAGATAAAACTGTGCTTTGCTGTCAAGGACAGCTCCGGCATTGTGAATGGTGGCTCCGTCGGAGGGTCGGTAGGCGGGTCAGTTGGTGGGTCAGTAGGTGGATCGGTGGGTGTATCTGTCGTCGGCGGCTCTGTTGCCTCCGGGCGCAGCAGCGCGTTCATTCCCAAGCCTACGCCCAACAGCAGACCCACAAAAGCCAGCACACACAGAGTGCCTAAAAATATACGCAGAAAATTCTTATTTTCCAAAGTGTATTTCTCCTGTTTTTTCGGTCTAATCCAACGCAAAAGCAAAATATGCCGGCGCGTTTTCCTCTCCGTTTATCGGTCGGTACATAGCAAACGGCGTCTCCCCCGCAGTACGTACCCGGGCAGACGGAACTTCCAAGGCTTTCAAAATACCGGGAAGCAGGGACTTGTCTCCCAGGAACTCCGGGAATATCCATTTACCCTCATCCTGATACCCGGCCAAAAGCCAGTTTTCACCGCCGTAAAAGGTAAGCATACTTTCCAAAAAAGGCAACACTTCCCCTTCCTGCACGATGCCGCCCTCCGGTAAAAGCCCCCTTCTTTTTTGCATATAATCGGTAACAGACAGCTTTTGCACTGTCACCGGAGCGCCCTCCGGGCAACAAATAGATTCCTCCATACCGCCAAAATTCCGGTAGCCCATACGGGCGTAAAATTCCCGCAAACCATCGTCTGCCGGTACGAGGACGGTACTGCTGCCCATTGCTTTCATTTTCTTGTGCAGCTTTTCCATCAGCGCCCGGCAAATACCTTTGCCCCGGTATTCTTTTTTTGTAGCCACCGCATAGATATAAGCGGTCCGGTTTTCTTCCCAGGAACAATAAAACCAGTACAGCGCAGCGAGAATATTTTCTCCCTCTTTGGCTGTCATCGCCCTTTCGGGTGCAAAACCGAAGGTAAAAAACAAATCCAAAAAAGCATCCGAATCCGAAAAAGCCTCTTGCCAAAGGGAACGCAGCGCAGGAATATCTTCGTAGGTAGGATGCTCAATAATCATAATCATTCTCCAAAAGGCAAGCCCAGCTTTTTTCCACCATCCTGTCCGGGCGGTAGGAAAGCTTTGCGTGCCGCAGACCCGGCAGTCCCATATCGTCTTCCCGATTGAGGTACTTCACCGCCCCGTATTTTTCCCGAAGATACCGGGAGAAATAGTAATTGATGGCAGTATACGCGCCCTCTGTCTTTTCCAGTGCCTTTTCAAAATGGACGTCAAACACCGTCTCCGACAGCGCCGACGCCAAACTCATCGCCACACATTCCCCGTTTACAAAGAGGCAGTAGCCTTCCATCTGCAGCTCCTTGCGTTTTTCCATCGCCTTGCGAAGCGCGGCTTTTTCCATATGGTAATCCGCCACCGGATCATCCTGCTGACGAAGGGCATACCATTTTTCAATCATATCGGAGACAACCGCCGCATTTTCATCGGTGATTGGCTCTCCGTGACAATCGGGATATAAGGTGAGAAATCGGTTTAGGTGATTCCGTTTTTTCTGATACTTTTTGCCCTTCAGCTCTGCCAGCGCGTTAATGTCATAGACATAATCATAGCCGTCCCGGTCGGAATGGAAACGGAATTTTCCGGGATAGAGCCGCTCTACCAATTCGCAGTCCTCTTTTAAAAGACCGGTAAGCCGGCAGGGAATCCCCCGGGCCGCCGCATCGTGAATGATGGCATCCAGCGCTGTCTTCCGGTCTCCCGGCCCTATGGGGAACAGATAGACACTTCTGCGGTTAAATTGGGAAAAAAAGACGATCTGATCTGCTAAAAAGGCCGCCTTTTGTCGTCCCCATAGGTAGAGATTGGCAAAACTGTACTCACAGCCCCGGTTTCCGCAGGCTGTGAGATAGGCATCATATTCCGTCTTTTTCTCTAGGTCAAAGGGCAAAAAATTAATCATACGTCCTCTAAAAGCTTCATACAAAGTGTGAGAATTCCCTTGTCCGGCAGGCTGTTTTGCATCTGCACCGCGCCGCCGTTCTCGTTTAAAAGGTCTGCCGCCAAGAGTTTCTCGTAGGTTTCCGCTGCGGTGATGCTGCTGCCGTCAAAAAAGGCAACTTGCTCCCCTAAAACCCGGTGAAGCGCCTTTTCCACGAACGGGTAGTGAGTACAGCCCAGCACCAACGCATCTAATTTCCCGATATAGGGGCGAAGCAGATTTTCCAAATAAGCGTCCGCCTCCGCAGAGTCGTATTTTCCCGCTTCCACAATTTCTACCAGATTCGGCGCCGGAATCAATACAACCTGCGCTTCGGGATAAGGCTCTGCCTGATACATAAAACGCCGCCCGGCGATGGTTGCAGGAGTGGCCAGAACGCCAATTCGTCCCTTGGGATAGTGGGAAGCTGCCAGTCCCAGTGAAGGCTCAATGCCTACCACAATCAGCTCCGGGTGATTTTTTCTCAAGGTTTCCATTGCCACCGAAGTGGAGGTATTACAAGCCACCACCAAGGCCTTTACCCCTTGGGCGGACAGCTTTTGCGCCACATTGGAAGCCAGCGCAGTCACCTCTTCCGGTGTTCGCGTGCCGTAAGGGGCGTTGGCGCTATCTCCAAAATACAGGTAGTTTTCCCCGGGCATTTTATGTACCAAAGCCCGCAGAACACTAATGCCGCCCACACCGGAATCAAATACGCCGATGGGGTCTGTTCTTTTCGCCATTTTCCAGTCCTCCTATGTACAGGAGAAAATTTCTTTTCCCCTGCTTCGCATCTTGCCGGCGACACACTTGACAACTTTCGGCAGTTTTCAGAGACCGCCGTCGCGATCGCCGTTTTCTGCAACCTGTTTGTCCGATAATAGCTTATCCCGGGATGCGCGTATTATGCATTTTATTTAAGCCGACCTCGCCCAAGGGGGCGTCTGATTCGCCCAGACTTCATTTTATTCATTGATGGGCTTTATCCAAATGAACATTGAGATGGGGATAGGTCATACGGATGCCCCGGGCATCAAAAATCTCTTTCACACGCTTATTGATAGTGAAGTAATTACTCCAATACGTATCATTGTGGCTCCAAAAGCGCAGTACATACTCAATGGCATTTTCCCCATAGTTGCTAACTGCCACAAAGGGCGCGGGATCTTTTTCTACTGTCTCCAGATTTGCAGCCTCTAAAAGGGCCTCAAGTACCTGATCCATAGGGCTGTTATAAGATGCTCTGATAACAATCTCCGCCCGGCGGGTACCATTGGCAGTGTAATTGACAATTTCCGAAGAAACCACCGCGCTGTTGGGAATAGAGATAAGCTTATTATCGGGAGTGTTTAGCTTGGTGTAGGTCAGTCCGATTTCCTTGACCGAACCGCTCTGCCCTGCAATTTCCACATAATCACCGGACGCAAAAGGATGGGTATAAAGCAAGGTAAAGCCGCCAAATACATTGGTCAGCAGATCCTGAAGTGACAGAGAAATCGCCAGCGTCAGTACCGAAGCCAATGCCACAATACCGGTCACATCGATGCCAAGACTGGAAGCCACAATCAAGCCAAGCAGAACGCCCATCACAATCTTAACCGCTGATTTTATCAGGCTATGGGCTGCTTTTTCCAGCTTTCCTTTTTTGAGCATCGTATTTACGATCTTCAAAACGATCTTCATAAACAGCATACCCACTATCAGCAGTACCGCTGCCGGCAGGAGCTTGCCCAAAGCATAATTGCTCATACCCTTTGTAATATCTTCAAAGAATTTTTCCATTTCCCTGATCCTTTCTTTTTTGTTATTATACCATTTTTCCCGTCTTAATCAAGAGGATGAATGAAAATCCCCGGTTTGTTCACAATTTCGTTTCTTTTTGTTTGCATTTCCTTAAACAAATTCTCTTCCGTTTATTATATACTCTTGTCGTAAGGAGCGAAAAGCTTCTTGGCTGATAAGTTTTTTCTTTTTTTATCTCTCTTCTTTTTATCCCTTTGAAAACGCCCACCGTTTGCACGGTGGGCGTTTTCATTAATCCAAAAGATAATTGTGAGTTTCCGTCAACACCCCGTTCTGATAATAAAAACGAGGTACACGGCGGGCAATGTTACACAAAAATTCGTAGTTGAAACTACCGGCGGCCTTGGCGATTTCTTCCACCGTAATGGTCTCTTCACCGCTTGCGCCCACCAGTACTGCCAAATCCTTCTCCGTAACATCAGGAATATCTGTCACATCCACCATCATCTGATCCATACAAACCCGTCCCAGAATAGGCGCCCGCTTACCCCGAATCAAAACACAAAAACGGTTGCTGAGGCTTCTGGGATAGCCGTGCCCGTAGCCTACCGGGAGTGTTGCCACCCGGGTGGGACGTGTGGTGGCAAATATCCCGCCATAGCTGATTTCACAGCCTGCTTCCAGATACTTGATGTAGGAAATTTTACTGTACCAGCTGAGCGCCGGGCGAATGTTTTCCAACCCGTCTGCCATTTCCTCACTGGGTGTATGTCCGTAAAGAACAATACCAGCCCGTACCATATCATAATGACGGGACAGTCGAAGGGATGCAGCCGAGTTGCTCAAGTGGCGGTATTGCAGAGAAACACCGACATTTTCAAGATTTTCACAAAATCTGTCAAACAATGCCTGCTGCCGGTTGGTCTTCGTAAGGTCCTGTTCATCTGCTGTGGCAAAATGGCTGAAAATACCTTCTGCCCGCAAGTTGGGCAGTTTTGTAATTTTCTCGCACAGGACAACCGATTCTTCGTTTGCAGGCATACCGATTCGGTGCATACCCGTATCCACCGCAAAATGGAAGGGCGCAGTTACATTCTGCCGCTGAGCCTCTTGGGACAACGCAAAGGCATCCTCCCATGTAAAGATGGCAGGACGTATCCCCTTTTCCACCAGCATCGGATAGTCTTCCCTGTCGGTGTGGCTAAGAATTAAAATCGGCACAGTCAGTCCTGCGTTTTGCAGTTCCAACGCCTCTTCCAAACAGGAAACCCCGAAAAAGCGGCAGTATGGAGCAATTGCTTTGGCGACTGCCACTGCGCCGTGCCCATAGGCATCAGCCTTAACTACACCGCAGACCGCCGCGCCGGTGCGGCCCTTTACCATCTGCAGATTATGGCAGATGGCATCTAAATCCACAGTTACATAGTTTTCGTTCATTTTCAGTTTTTAGGCGATTACAGTGCCGTCAGGACGGAACAGAGGCAGCTTTTCCAGATAGGTTAGGTCTGCGCGGTATTGGGCTTCGCCCTCTACCAAAATTGCCATACGGCCCACAATGATGCCGCCAGCCTTTTCCACCAAATTCTCCAACGCGTGGAGGCTCTCACCGGAGGAGATCACATCGTCCACGATAAGGATGCGCTTGCCTTTCATCTGCTCGGCATCCGCCTTATCCAAATACAGGGTTTGCTCCTTGGCGGTGGTGATGGAGCGAACAGTGGCAGAAAAAACGTCCCGCATATAGAGCTTGGGCGCTTTCCGGGCCAGGAAATACTTTTTTGCGCCAGACTGACGGGCCATTTCGTGAACCAGAGGAATGCCCTTTGCTTCAGGCGCAATCATATAATCATACTCCGGGGCCTTTTTCAGCAGATCCCGGGCGCAGGCAACCGTCAGCTCCTGATCGCCAAAAATAACAAAGGCGCCGATTGCCAAATCATCAGACAGTTTACAGATAGGCAGGGCTCTTTCCAGTCCTGCAATGGTCATACGGTATTCCAAAAGAAACACTTCCTTTCCAATATTACCTGTTTATTATACTGTACAGGAAGAAAAAGTCAAGGCAAGGTAAGAAAACCTGCTGTTTTTCCTGCATTTTACAAAAAATTCATTTGCTATTTTCCTATAACTGCCGTAAGATATAAGTTAGCACATTATATTTCTCAGGCTAAAGGAGTTTGCTATGCTTTTGGATACATCCGCTACAATCCTTCAAAAGGCAAAAGAACGCTGGGACTCTCACGCTGCTGAGAATCGCCGGGTGGTACTTCTGTATGCCCTTCCCGCGCTTCTTCTGCCGCTGGTGGTTATGGCGATTAACCTTCTTTTGGATACCCAGCTTGACACAGCAGGTGGGTTATCCGGCATCGGTTTTCGCAGCGCGCTGCAAACCGTCCAGACCGTCTTGAATACCGCGCTTTCCGTACTGCTTCCTTTTTGGCAGTTAGGCCTTGTATTTGCCGCTGTGCGTATCAATGCCGGAAATACCGCTTCCAACGATGACCTTTTCGAAGGCTTTCGCCGGTGGGGCGCGGCGCTGCGTCTTCAGATTCTCCGGAATTTGCGGTACATTTTGAGAATGATAGGGGGTATATTCCTCGGCTCGCTGCTGTTTTCCGTCACACCCTTGTCAGACGGATTCTTAAATGCTCTGGACATCGTTACAGAGACGCCCGGCCTCGAAAATTTAACCAACGAAGAACTGATAGCGCTTATGGAGGAACATATTTCCTTTGGCGATTTACTCCCCCTTTATCTGCTTTCCGCTGTGGGCGCACTGATTATGGTAGCGCCGCTGTTTTACAAATACCGTCTCAGCGACTATGCGCTTCTTACCAGCGATAAACCCGGTGCCTTTGCTGCGCTGCAGGAAAGCAGCCTGCTGATGCTGGGAAACCGTATGCGGCTGCTTAAGTTGGATCTCCGCCTTTGGTGGTATTATCTTTTCGCCTTTTTGGTAACCCTTATCTCCTTCGGTGATCTTATTTTGCCCCTTTTGGGCATTTCGCTCCCCTTCTCCCCGAATATTGCTATCGCCATTTTCGCCCTTATCTCCACAGTGTTGGAGCTTCTGCTGTACTACTTTTTCCGTGGGCGGGTGGAAACCACTTATGCCTGTGTCTATGAATCCCTGAAACCCAGCAAAAAGGAGGAAGTTTTATGCTAAAACCCCTTTTCCGGTGCATCCGGGAATATAAATGGCCTGCGCTGCTAAGCCCGCTTTGTATGATTGGCGAGGTGACGATGGAGGTCATTATCCCCCTGGTTATGGCCGATCTATATGACTACGGTGTCAAATTGCAGGATATGAACGTCATCGCTACAAAATCGCTGCTGTTGGTGCTGTGTGCCTTGGCATCGCTTATGTTTGGTGTAGCCTCTGCCATTTTCGCATCCCGGGCCGCTACCGGCTTTGCCAAAAATCTGCGCCACGATATGTTCTACCGTGTACAAAAATTCGGTTTCAGCAATATCGATAAATTCTCCTCTGCGTCTATCGTCACCCGCCTTACTTCCGACGTGGCGCAGCTGCAAATGACCTTCCAAATGTCCATCCGGATGGCCATTCGCTGCCCTGTTATGCTTATTTTGGCGCTCGTCTCCGCGTGGCAGCTAAGCCCGGAACTGGCAAGAATCTATTTGTTGGTTATGCCCATTTTAATTATCGCGCTGGTGCTGCTGACTCCCGTTGTTTTCAAGATTTTCGACCGCAGCTTTAAGATGCTGGATAAGATGAACAACATTGTACAGGAAAATGTCCACGGCATCCGTGTGGTCAAAAGCTTTGTCCGGGAAGATAAGGAAACTGAGAAGTTTACCGGTATTTCCCGGGCTTTGGAAACAAATTTCTCCAAGGCAGAAAAGATTCTGGCACTTAACAGTCCCATTATGATGTTCTGCGTTTATGTGTGTATGCTGGCCATTTCCTGGTTTGGCGCGCAGATGGTGGTGGCCTCCGGCAATAACCCGCTGAACGGCCTGACCACCGGTCAGTTGTCTTCTATGTTTACCTACACCACCCAGATTTTGGGTGGCCTGATGATGCTCAGTATGGTCTTCGTTATGATGATTATGAGCCGCACATCCCTGCGCCGCTGCAGCGAACTTTTAAGAGAAGAGCCGGATCTGGTATCTCCCGAAAATGCGGTTACCGAAGTTCCCGATGGCTCTGTGGATTTCCAGAACGTATCCTTCCGTTATTCCGCCACCGCCCAGCATCGGGCGCTGAAAGAGGTCAATCTCCATATTCCCTCCGGCGCGACTGTGGGTATTCTGGGCGGTACCGGCTCCAGTAAATCCACCCTTGTGCAGCTCATCCCCCGCCTGTACGATGTTTCCGAGGGTACGCTGATGGTAGGCGGTGTGGATGTTCGCAATTACGACTTGACTGTCTTGCGTGACAGCGTAGCAATGGTATTGCAGAAAAACGAGCTGTTCTCCGGTACAATTAAGGAAAACCTCCGTTGGGGCGACCCCAACGCCACCGATGAGGAACTAATTCACGCCTGCCGCTTGGCATGCGCCGACGAATTTATCCAGTCCTTCCCGGATAAGTACGCCACCTATATCGAACAGGGCGGCACCAACGTATCCGGCGGACAAAAGCAGCGGCTATGCATTGCTCGGGCGCTGCTGAAAAAACCCAAAATTCTGATTTTAGATGACTCCACCTCCGCAGTAGATACCAAAACCGACGCCTCTATCCGCCGGGCATTTTTAGAAGAAATCCCCGGCACTACAAAAATCATCATTGCCCAGCGAGTGGCCTCTGTGCAGGACGCCGATATGATTATCATTATGGATGGCGGTATGATCAGCGCCGTAGGCACCCACGACGAGCTGATGCAAACATCCCCCATTTATCAGGAAGTCTTTGCTTCCCAACAGAAAGGAGGACTGGAATAATGGCGCCTCCCCGTATGCGTGGTGACGGCCGTATGGCCAAAGATCCCAAAAAAACATTTATTCGCCTCCTGAGTTACCTGAAGTACTACTGGTTTCGGTTACTTATGGTAATGGTATGTATCTTCGCCGTGGCCATTACCCAATCCCAAAGCTCCACCGCCTTAGGTAAAATGGTGGATAAGTTTATTCTCCCTATGGTGGAAAATAATTCTACCGATTTTACTCCCCTCCGGAATTTCCTCATACAGCTTGCCTGCATCTTTGCTATAGGTCTTGTGGGCAGCTTCCTGCAAAGCTATTTGATGGTTGCTGTTACCCAAGGCATCCAGAAAAAAATCCGTGATGAGATGTTCACCAAAATGCAGCATCTTCCTATCCGCTATTTCGACAGCAACACCGCCGGTAACATTATGTCCCGTTACAGCAGCGACATTGATACCCTGCGGCAGATGATCTCCCAATCCATTCCTCAGGCAGTATCCTCTTTTGTCACCTTGGTCGTCCTCCTTGTCACAATGATTGCCACCTCTTGGATGCTGACGATCGTTTCGATGATTACCGTTGTGGGTGTGATCTTCGTCACCAAAACCCTGGCCGGTAAGTCCGGAAAGTATTTTATCGGCCAGCAGCAGTCTTTGGGTAAGCTCAACGGCTATATCGAAGAAATGATTACCGGTCAAAAGGTAGTAAAGGTATTTAACCACGAGGATAAGTGTAAGGAAGAATTCGATAAGCTCAACGGCATCCTCTGCGAAAACGCCTACTGTGCCGGTAAGTTCACCAATATGATGGGTCCCATCAATAATAACCTCGGTTATGTACAGTATGCCATTTTGGCCATTGTGGGCGGCTTCATCGTGGTACAGTCCGGTGGCGCGTGGCTCACCCTTGGTTCCCTGATGGCGTTTATGGTGCTGTCCAGAAACTTCAATCAGCCCATCAACCAGATCTCTATGCAGTTCAACGCTATCATTATGGCAATGGCTGGCGCAGAGCGGATTTTTGAGCTGATGGATGAGCTGCCCGAGGAAGATGACGGATATGTGCATCTTGTCAACGCCCAGATTGATGAAAAGGGCAATATCACCGAATGTGCCGAGCGTACCGGCCGCTGGGCCTGGAAGCATTACCATAAAGCAGACAATACCACCACTTACACCGAGCTGAAAGGCGACATTGTAATGGAAATGGTAGACTTCGCCTATGTGCCGGAAAAGCAGGTGCTCTACGATGTGACCCTCTATGCCCACCCCGGTCAAAAGATTGCCTTTGTGGGCGCTACCGGTGCAGGCAAGACCACCATTACAAACCTCATTAACCGCTTCTACGACATTGCAGACGGCAAAATTCGCTACGACGGCATCAACATCAACAAAATTGCCAAACCCGACCTGCGGCGCAGTCTGGGTGTGGTGCTGCAGGATGTCAATCTGTTTACCGGCACGGTAATGGAGAATATCCGCTACGGTAAACTGGATGCTACGGACGAAGAGTGCATTGCCGCCGCAAAGCTGGCAAACGCCCACGATTTCATCACCCGTCTACCCAAGGGCTACGACACCGAGTTGACCGGCAACGGCGCAAGCCTTTCCCAAGGTCAGCGGCAGCTTATCTCCATTGCCCGGGCAGCGGTCGCCGATCCTCCCGTAATGATTTTGGACGAAGCCACCTCCTCCATCGACACCCGCACAGAAAAGCTGGTACAGGACGGTATGGACAAATTGATGCACGGCAGAACGGTATTTGTCATCGCCCACCGCTTAAGTACCATTATGAATTCCGACTGTATTATGGTTTTGGACCACGGCCGGATCATTGAGCGGGGTACCCACGATGACCTGATTGCCCAAAAAGGCACTTACTATCAGCTCTACACCGCCGCATTCGAGCTGGGATAACCCCTTTTTATGCACCAATAAACCCCCAATAACCTATAAAAAACGCACCCGGATTTCCGGGTGCGTTTTTTTATGCAAATTAGTCAGCAACGTAGGGCAGCAGAGCGATCTGACGGGCGCGCTTGATAGCGGAAGTCAGGTCACGCTGGTGCGCTGCGCAAGTGCCGGTAGTACGGCGGGGCAGAATTTTGCCGCGCTCGGACAGGTAACGGCGGAGCTTCGCAGTATCCTTGTAATCGATGCTGGTTGCCTTATCCACACAGAAAGCGCAGACCTTGCGGCGCTTCCGGGGATGAACACGCTGTTCGTTAGCCATTGGGTTTTACCTCCTTGTAAGCATTGTGAAAAAGTAAATCATCAGAAGGGCAGCTGTGCGTCGTCGTCATCCAACATCGCAAAATCGGATGCAGGAGTAGCGGGCGCAGAATAAGTGCCGTAGCTTGCAGGGGCTGCGCCATAGGTGTTTGCACCCTGGTCGTCCCGTTTGCTGTCGCCAAAGTAGACGTTGTCTGCAACGATCTCGGCGGTGCGGCGCTTGTTGCCGTCCTTGTCGTTCCAGCTGCGAATCTGCAGCCGTCCGGAAACCACTGCCATACGGCCCTTTTGGAAGTACTTGGAGACAAATTCTCCAGTCTGCCGCCAGGCTACGCAGTCAATGAAATCCGTTTCCCGTTCGCCGCCATCCTTGGGAGAGAAATCTCTGTCCACCGCAAGGGTGAAGGATGCTACCGCGGTACCGCTGCCGGTACGGCGCAGCTCGGGGTCTCGGGTCAGGCGACCCATAATGATGATGTGGTTGAGCATTTAAGGTTCCTCCTTACTCTGCCACGACAGTGGTCAGGCAACGCAGGACGCCTTCGGTGATCTTCATCACACGCTCCAGCTCAGCGGGGAATGCGGGATTGGTCTCAAAGTTCATCAGAACGTAGTAACCCTCGGTCAGGTCGTTGATGGGGTATGCCAGACGACGCTTGCCCCACTCGTCCACATTGGACAGGGTACCCTCCGCTTCCACCATAGCCTTGAACTTTTCCACAAGTGCAGTGATGCCCTCCTCGCCCTGTGCAGGGTCGATGATGTAGAGCACCTCATACTTACCGGTGATCTTAGCCATTTTGTTTGCACCTCCTTTTGGACTTTTGGCCCCCGACGCTGTCGGGAGCAAGGATATGCCTGCACACGCAGGCTATAACATTATATAGAGCTTTGGGAAAAATGTCAAGAAATATTTCAAAATTACGCGAAATTGATGCAGAGATATAGGAATTATAAATGCATCGTTCAAAAAGTTCGTAGGGAACGGATTTATCCGTTCCACAAAGTACGGCTATAGAAGACGGAATGCATAGATGCATTCCCTGTGACGTTGATTGACGTCTAATCAAGGTATGCGTTCATATAATTTTACTGAAAGCTATTGACTTCCAGCAAGGATATGCTATACTTAAAGTGCGGATATTTTACATATCCGACATTTATAATGATTGGGGGTCGCTATTGTAGCTTTTTCGCACTCGGTTTGATGTATACTGCGAACGATTTTGGCGCAGTCCCACGTTACGGAAAGGAGTTAAAGATATGTTCAGGAAAATTTTTTCTATTATTTTGGTGTTTCTATTATGTTGCTCTACAACAATTACCACATCAGCACAGACAGAACATTCACATATTGAAGAAAATGGTGCATCCAATGTTAATGAAGAAACTGCAATTATCAATGCGGCATCGTCTTCTTCTGAGATGATTATAGCGAATACCGAAACGATTATCTCACCTGACTATTTGTTTACTGCTACTGCAGATCCGGAATACTTGGAATGGCTTTATGGTGCTCCGGATGAAATCATATCCGCTTCTACCATTGATTTGTTAGAATATTTCTTAGAAACTCCATTTATGGGACAACAGGTTTTTTCTTGTCTCTCAACTTTCTCAACGCCGAATAACAGTGAGATCGACTTTTCGTGCCATGAAGCTTTTCGCGAGCTTATTTCCAGAGAGGACTTCTTAGTTGCACTGGAAAGTTATGCCGAAAGAATTCTAAATGCTTCAGATAGCAGTGAACTGGAAATCAACACATTTGAGAAGTTATTAGTTGAGCCTTCTGTGGAATCACTTGCATCTGATTTAGAATGTTCCGCTGATAGTTACCCAAATCTGCAAAGTATATATACCACCTCCGGTGTTGTTACGACATCAGTTGGAGATCTTGTAGGTACACTCAACGATATAGATTATTATTCGGCTGGAACAATAAGCACAGTCAATGGCCATAATGTTGAGGTATGTACTCCTCATCGTGAATGGACATCATCCGAAATCGCAGACATTAATTACCGCTATGATTATGCAGGTAACTCTCGTTTGGATGATCCAACAACAGTTTATAATTGCCATTCATATGCTTGGTATAAATATTCTACTGCTAATCCGTACTAGATTGCAGATATAACGCAGTTTATGCTCGACAGTGCTTGCACACAGGTTATACCAGTTACTTCTGCTCAGGAAAAAGATATCATTGTATATTTTAATGCCAGTGGCACTGTTCCGTTACATTCAGGTGTTGTGTATAGTGCGAGTTCTTCCGGAGAGCTGACTATTTGCTCCAAATGGGGGCAAGCAGGTGCTTATATGCACTCCATTGCTAATGTTCCAAAAGGGTATTATGCAAATCCCAGTACTGGAACGATTTCATACGCTTTGTTTAGATATCACGATTATGAATACAAATATACTGGAAACGAATATCATTCAGGTTCTTTCCATCATTATCAGTATGCAGATGTATGCAAAATCTGTAACCAAATAACTAATGCAACGTGGATTGAGAGGCCTTGCACCGGCCCTGTGTGTTCTCTGCCATGGAACCTCAAAGTTAAACACGAGATCTTCTAGTTCTATTTTCTGTAAAGTGAAGTAATTTACGCAGTTATTTACAATACCCAGCGGCTTGCCGCTGGGTATTATTTGTTAGTCTACCATATTGAGAATTGCTTTTTTGTTTTTTGCGCCAACGGAGCGCTGCTGTTCCTCGCCGTTTTTAAAGACAATCAGCGTAGGGATGGTCATCACACCAAACTGGTTTGCCAGCTCCGGCTGTTCATCTACATTGACTTTACCGACCACGATGTCGTCCCGTTCCTCGGCAATTTCTTCCACAACGGGAAGTACCATCCGGCAAGGGCCGCACCAAGGCGCCCAAAAGTCCAGCAGCACCTTCTTATCTGCATTTACTGCGATTTCCTGAAAATTATCTTTCGTTACTTGGATAGCCGACATATTTGCTTCCTCCTTGTTTTCTTCTTTGTAACCTTATTATATCCGAAAACCGCGCGTATTTATGTGATATATGTCACATATTTCCAACAATTTCTTCCAAAACGCCTAAATCCCAAAGTAATCTACTGAGCACATATTTATCCCGAATATCCTTGGTTGCCCGGAAAACCGTGGGGAGCAATTTCTCATCAATACCAATATCTCTCAAGGTTTTTGGCGCGCCGATGGTATCGAGCAGACGCTCCATCTCTGCGGCTGTGGGCAGCTCCTGCCGGATGACCTCCATAATCTCATCCCAATGAGAGAGGATGACCTCCAGCCGTGCTTTATGGGCATCTACATCGTACTTCTTTTCTTTCCCCTCCAGCGCGATCATACTCTCCGCGCCACGACCTAAAAAGCCTCGCAGTTCCTTTGCCCAATCATCATAGGAGAAGCTTTCTGTATAGCTTATGGCTTTTTCCCGGTCGGGGGTGATTTTTTGCAACTTTTCATAAAGCCGCAGGGTTTCCAGTGTACCGATGGCGCACTGGATGCCGTGGAGGTCTTCCGCAGTTCCAAACTCCACCGCCCGCATATCTACAATATGAGAAATATAATGCTCATTGCCGGAGGCAGGCCGGGAACAACCGGCATAATTCATCGCTACGCCGCCGATGACCAGTCCCGCAAAAACCGCTTCCACCGCATCCGGGTCTCGATTCAGCAGTCCTTCCGCCCGCTCCACACATTGCCGCAAGGCATCGCGAATAAGCTGCGCCACCGCTTCGCAGTAGTATTCCCCGGTGATGATGGATGCGATCCGCCACTCGCAGATGCTCACATATTTGGCAATCATATCGCCAAGGCCTGACCGCAGCAGCCGCAGCGGCGCGTTTTTCAGGATGTCCGTATCTCCAATAATCACATCTGCCGCCTTGGTGTTAATAGACACCTTCAGGCCGTCCCGTGTCATAGAGGAGGTGGCAGAGGCATAGCCGTCCATAGAGGGCGCTGTACCTACGATGATATAGGGCAGTCGGGAGAGGGATGCCAGCATTTTGCCGATGTCGTTAATGACACCACTGCCCACGCCGATGACTGCGTCGCAACCCGGCTCCATATGCATTACCGCCGCGCCAACCCGCTGTTCGTCGGGGTGGGGCTCTTTTTCCGGCAGGGTATAGCTTTGATAGCCAATACCTGCATCGTCCAGCAGCTTGCAAACCTGTGCGCCCGCTGCTTCGTAGGTATTTTCGTCCGTCAGGATAAATGCCTTTTTGATTTCTCTTTCCCGGAGAATGTCCGGCAGTTTCTGTATCACACCAGTACCGCAATGTACCTCCGCAGAAAAGCTGTGGGGTCTGCCGCAAGGGCAGGGCGCGCCGTTCATTGCAAATAATCGCTCCATTGGCAAGCGAATCACACTCCTTTAGGCTTTCTCTTACATTATTAAAAGTAGGGGCGGCAACCTGCCGCCCGCAATGTTTCAAAATTATACAATACCCGTGATGCGGCACGGGCGGTTGATAACCGCCCCTACAACCCCAAATTTGAAACCGTCCTGTTATTGCCAAAGCCCGTGGGGGTATTTACCTTCCTCCGTAAAGCCCTTCAGGGCCGCTACAACGGTGGGTTTATCCGCCGCATAGGTCACGCCGTACCGCTTATCGGCAGAGTGCAGGACCTTGACGGTTGCTTTTTCTTTCTTTAAAAGCTGATCCACCACCCGGGGCAGGAGGTATTCCGCCTTCATCGGGTTTTGAGGGACTTGTGTTTCCAAAAATTCCGGGAAACCTTCTTCCATCGCATCCAAAAATCCGGGCGTAAAGCCCCACATATTCATAGAAACCGGGGTGCCAAAGGCCAAATCACCCCAAGTCGCGCCATCATCTGCGGTAAAATGGATACCGCCCTCGTACTTTTCAATCCGGGTACGCTCCACAATATCGGTAAGATAACCGTCCTGGCTTACCTGGCAAACACCCCGGGCAACGGAGCCGTGGTCCGTGACGGTGTTGCCGAGCTGATAGCCTACCATACAGTATTTATTTTCATCGCTGTCAGAAAGGCCGTTTAAGTAGGAATAAATGACTTTAAATGCATCTTTTCCGTAGTAATCGTCGGCATTGATGACCGCAAAGGGCGCGCCGTCAATCTCATCCCGGGCGCACAGCACCGCGTGGCAAGTACCCCAAGGCTTTATCCGACCCTCGGGAATGGTATAGCCTTCTGGCAGTTTGTAAAGCTCCTGATAGGCGTATACAATTTCCATCGGGCATTTCTGGAGGCGTTTGCCCACGATTTCCATAAAGTCCTGACGGATGGCATCTTTAATAATGATGACCGCTTTTTCAAAGCCGGCTTCCCAGGCATCAAACAAGGAATAATCGAGGATTGCCTCCCCGTGGCCGCCCACCGGGTCAATTTGCTTTAATCCACCGTAACGGCTGCCCATACCGGCCGCCATAACGACAAGAACAGGTTTTTTCATAAGATTCCCTCCTGTGTTTTTTTCTTTATTATAGCATAAATCCCCAAAAAAGATAGGTTTATTTGTCAACAAACAGCGTATCTGTCATTGTAATGGCATCGCCCTTTAATTTTTCCCAAGAAAACTGGGTTGCAAGCTCCCGGGCAGAAATCGCTTCTTCGCGGTCAATTAGCCCCCCGCAATAAGCAAGGGTGCCAATAAGCTGCTCCGGGGTAAGGCGCTGTCGCAGATACCCCAAATCCAAATCCTTGTCCCGCTTGCTGAGCCGCCGTCCGTCGGGCGCAAGGAGCATCGGCACGTGGCCGTATTCCGGTTTAGGGAAGCCAAACAGCTCCTGCAAATACATCTGCCGGGGCGCGGAGGAAAGCAAATCCTGTCCACGCACCACCTCAGTAACGCCGGCTTCGCCATCATCCACCGTCACCGCAAGCTGATAGACATAGACACCGTCTGCCCGACGCACCACAAAGTCGCCGCAATCGGTCAGTAAATTCTCCCGGTAAACGCCTTGGCACAGGTCATTCACCATAAACTCCCTATCAGGGACTTTCACCCGCCAGGCAGGCGCTCTCCCAAAGGCGGCTTTTTGTTCCTCAGATAAATTCCGGCAAGTGCCGGGATAGACATAAGTACCGTCGGATGCGTGAGGGGCATTGATACTGTGAAGCTGACTGCGGGTACAGAAGCAGGGAAATAACAGCCCTTTTTCCTCTAATATGGCGAAATATCGGTCATAAACAGCGCTTCGGGTACTTTGGGCAGGTGTCTCCTCGTCCCAAAAAAGACCAAGCCACCGCAAATCATCACGCAG
Organism: Faecousia sp.; assembly: GCA_045654085.1. Classification (GTDB taxonomy): domain Bacteria; phylum Bacillota; class Clostridia; order Oscillospirales; family Oscillospiraceae; genus Faecousia. The sequence continues at coordinate 35,940 of JAZOMT010000036.1, forward strand.
GATTTCGGCAAACTGGGCGCTTGTGCGCTGGGTGTCGATGTCCTCCATCCGCAAAATGAACTGTCCGTTTTTGCTTTTCACAGAAAGCCAAGCCACCAAGGCCGCAAAGACATTTCCCAAGTGCATTCTGCCGGAGGGAGTCGGGGCAAATCTGCCCACAGGTGTACTATCCACAGCATCACCTCCTTTACGCCCCTATTTTACAACAGATTTGCCGCTATGTAAAGTTAGTACTTGTGAAACTGGGCGGGATATAGTATAATAAACCTAATCTGTGGGGAGGAAACGACAATGGAAAACGAACCCAAAAACGAAAAAAGACCGCCCCGCAGGGCGAAAAAGCGCAATTTATGGCTCCCGATCGGGCTGGCGGTGGTATGTATCGCCGGTGTCTTGGTCATTGCCGGACTGATGGGTAACAACAGACCGCAGAATTCGGGTGGTGGCGATAAGACCGTCATCCATCTTGCCGCCGGTGGCGATTTGAATGTTACGGACGATGTGGTGGATGCGGCCGGCAGTAACGGCAATTTCCAACAGGCCTTTATGGATGTTTTACCGCTTCTCAGCGATGCGGACCTAACGGTACTGAATTTTGAGGGCAATTTCTATGGCGAGCCTTACGGCAGTGAGAGCCGCAGCGCCCCCGCAACACTGGCAAAAGCTTTAGCCGCTGCCGGTGTAGACCTTTTGCAGCTTGCCAATTCCTGCTCTATTTCCGGCGGCATTGCGGGCCTTGTATCCACTTTGGACACCACGCAGCACGCCGGTCTTGTCCCTTTGGGCGCGTACCGAAACCCCGAGGAAGCAAAAAAGGAGAAGTCCTTTACCTTAATGGAGGTGCAGGGCATCCGCATTGCCTTTGTGGCCTTTACCAAGGGTATGGACGGAATGACCCTGCCTGCAGGCAGTGAGGGCTGTGTCAATCTCCTTTATAAGGATTACGACAGCACCTATCAAAAAGTAGACACTGAGGGCATCACCCGGGTGATGAAAAACGTAAATGCCGCAAAGCCGGACATCGTGGTGGCAATGCTCCATTGGGGCAGCGAATTTAATGACGCCATCAGCAAAAGCCAGGAGCAAATCAAAAAGCTTTTGCAGGAAAATGGCGCAGATGTGATTATCGGGACACACCCTCACTATGTGCAGAAAATAGAGTTTGACAAGGAAACCGGCGCTCTCGTTGCCTATTCCTTGGGAGATTTCTTCGGAGATGCTACTCGCGCTGGCTCAGAGTACTCCATCATTTTGGACTTGGAGATTACCAAGGATCATAAAAGCGGTGAGACAAAGGTCACCAATTACAGCTACACCCCCATTTTCACCGTTCGGCAGGAATTTCGGGATCTGCGGGTGATGCGGATCAAGGAAACTATGGCCGCCTACGAAAATAACTATATGGATCGTGTGCCCGAAAGCGTCTACAACGCGATGGCATACGCCTTAAAGCGCATCGAAGCCCGAGTCAAGGGAGAATAAAAATTTTTGTTTATAAGAGCAAACCGGAAGGTCATTGACCCTCCGGTTTTTATCGTTATTGGGGTAGTGTTTTTTCAATTCTTATTTGCCAACACTATTGAGTGCCGTGTTTATTCCTTTGATTCCTTAATTGCATCCTTTACTGCTGCCTTTGTGAGTTCATACTCACAATATGTATCTACAAGCGCCTTACCAAATCCGTATTTCTCCTCTTTTTTAGGAGCCTTTTCTTCGCTATCAGATCCAGCATTTCCTATTAAGCCGAGTACTATGCCAGAACCCATGAGACACCATACAATGCTCTCAAACCAAGAATAGATGCAGGAAAAGGCAACAATACCTAAAATAATGCCGAGAACGGCCATAAACTTTTCAAATCCGCCGCCACCAATAAGATTTCCAATGCAGATGAGAAGGCCGCCGCCAAACAGGAATATGGCGACCAACCAGATGACTATCGTAATTAATGTTCCAATTGCTTCAAACATATATAGTTACCTCCTGATGTATTAACACCTACAACCCCAACAACAATTCTCCTTTGTTGTTATTTATTGCTCTCAATTGTTCCACTATGTAAAGCTGTTGCGATTTGGTCGATTTTGCTATTCTCGATTTTTGTATAATGAGGCTATAAGTATAGATATAAAGCCAGCACAAGAAATATAGAAACCGAATGTCAAGTGTGCGTAATTCAAACCGACATAATATCTAGTATTTCCTGAGTATATTTGGTAAAAAATAAACAGAGACAGACCAACCCCAACTAATGAACCAGCTGTACAAGCTCCTAATCTTTCTCTTAATGCACAAACAAAAATGAACAAAGCGCACGCCAGCCCTCCGAAATAATACAAAATCGGTAGCCCGTAGTCTGAATAAGAGTAACCACGACGTATGTCATCCGCTATGCCTCCTATCATATCCAAGAAAGAATATTTATTGCTTGTGTCCCCATCACCAATTGACCAAAACTTGTTACAAAGGGACGGGATAAAAACAATGTTTAATATTAACAATACAGCAATAATACGTGTAACCAAATAAAAAGGCTCCGTTCTTTTCTCTACTGCTTTATAACTGCATACAGCCCCACAGTCAGGACAATAGTCATCACTATCTTTTAATAGCGCACCACAAGAATCGCAGTATTTTGCTTTCTTTATTTCTTGGGAATCATCGTTCTCCACCATAGCCTCTTTTAAAGCAATACTTTCTGCATCATCGTACACAATTCCACAACTGGGGCAATAGCTATCACTATCTTTCAACGGTGCGCCACAAAAAACGCAGTGTTTCACTTTCTTATTTCCTCCTTATTTCTGTTTTTCTGTAAATAGGTATCTGTGTAATGCGACATTAGATATTTTTCACATATCAACTATTACATTTTACATTATATATTGTCGCATTTCAAATATCAAGTGTCACATTGCACATAATTTATATTTTTTGCTTTTTTCGGTACAATATTGAGGGGTGATTGTATGACAGAAAACCAATTTGATAATTCAGAACGCTATCGGGATTTAGGTTGTGCAATTGCCTATTATCGAAAGCGTAAAGGATTTACGCAAGAACAGGTGGCAGAAAAGATAGGCATCAGCCGCCAGCATATGGGTGCTATTGAAGCACCTAATATGACACGCGCCATTTCTCTAGATGTGCTTTTTAATGTCGCTGCCGTCTTGGAGATAGAGCCGTATATTTTACTTAAATTCTCACCAGATAAATAAAATGGTTAGAATTCTTCTGCTATCAAAAAGTCCCCGGTTCAATATGAACCGGGGGCAGTATTATATTATCAAAAGCCCTCTTGGCGGCGCTGCTTACGCATTTGCTTCCGTTTTTTCGCCGCTTCGTATTCTTGTTTCTGCTCCTCGGTTTCGGGGAGCAGATCCGGCACTTCCGTAGGCTCGCCCTTGCAGTTAATACAGACCATATCGATATAAGCCCGGTTGATGATCTCCCGCGTGCCATTCAGGGCTTCCCGGTAGGTGTCCACCCGCACTTCCATAGAGGTGCGGCCTACATAGGTGACCATTCCCTGCAAGACAATCATATCTCCGGTATATGCCGGCGCTTTAAATTGCAGATTGTCGATTGCCGCGGTAGTTACCGTGCCGCCGCAGTGACGGATGGCTACAATGCCAGCCAGCTCATCGATCCATTTCAGAAGCTGACCTCCAAAAAGCCGCCCGTAGTGGTTGATATGGGCAGGGCAAATTAAATACTGTTGTTCCGTAAAGGAATCGGAAACCTTTTTTATTTCTCGCATAGGGATACCCCCATTTTCTTTTTTTCTTGATTATGCCACAAATCCGCAAAATTAGCAAGTGCGTGCTACATAATTCAAAAATCTATCAATCGCGTTCGTAGGGGCGACTATTATGTCAAGTGTAACATCGTAGGGGCGATTCACGAATCGCCCGCTGTTAGAATAAAACCGGCGCTCAATGCGCCGATTTTATTTTGGACCGTCCGGGAGGCCGGTCCCTACAATTTCTTTCGAGAATGCGCCTCCTACAAGAGAACAAAATCCCCAACTCGGGTGAGTTGGGGATTTTTGATGTAAATTACATATCGAAGGGTTCCATGCCCAGGACGGGGTGGCCGACCTCAGCCAAGTAGTTCAGCAGCTGCTCGGGATCCTCGCTGCAGACGGTTTCGTCAGCGATCATATCGGTGAAGTTCTCAACACCGTACATTTCCAGAACGGTAGCATCCAGACGCTCACGCATTTGATCCTTCAGCATCTTGGGCATCCAGACGATACGTGCAGGGCCGCCTTCAGCAGCGATAAACTTCTTGGAGGAGATGAAGTGCTTGCCGTGGCCCATAAAGCCGGGGGTCTGAACACCGCCACCGGTCATAGAAGCCATATCGGAGAAGCTCATACCCAGAGGTGTCAGACCAGCGTGCTCACGGCAGGTGATAACAACACCCATAGAGCAAGGCTCAACACCACAGATACACTCGAAGCAGCCGCAGGAGGTCATGGGATCCTGGAACAGAGAGTACAGAGTGATCTTCTCAACAGCACCGTGGGAGTACTTGTTGACAGCTTCGTCCATAGAGTCGTAACGACCCAGACGCTCGTCCTGACAGCCGGTCTTGAGGATGGGCTGGCAAGGACCGTGAGGATCCAGCTCCTGCGTAGCCTTTGCATCCAGCCAAGAAACGGCACCGCACAGACCCAGACGCTCGGGAGTAACGATACATACGTGGCTGGGAGAGAATGCCTGACACATAATGCAGGTATAGAACTCGTCCACGGATTCGTCAGTCATAGAAGCGAGACGGGCATCACGGGCATTGAAGATATCGTTTGCCTTAGCGCGCAGCACCTTGTTCTGTTCGGCATCCACCACGATGGTAACCTGACACTTGTCAGCAACCGCCTCAAACTCGCTCATAACCTTGGCATAGAGAACCTCGCCCAGGTGACGGAACTTAAAGCCGGCTTCAAAGTCAGCCTTGGAAATACGAACGCGGATCATATCACGCTGACCGGTGTGCATAACGCCCTCGATGCAGTTAAGCCAAGCGTGGATCTTACGCTCCATAACAGATTCGAAGTCAGCCTGCATAGCCTTACCGGCCACATCAATGGTGTAGCTGAGGGAAATCTTGGAGCCGACGGGGATCTCATCGATCTCGGGTCCAATGACGGTGATCTTGTGATCCTCGATCTCCTGCATCTCCTTGGTCTGAACCAGCTCGAAGCAGTCCACACGGGAGCCATCCACTTCCACCTGCATATCACCCTTACGGATGATTTCGCCCTCAAAGGCAGTGGCGTAGGAGACAGGAATGTCGATCTTGGTGATCTTCAGCTTAATGTCGCGAGCCTCCAGAGAAGTTGCGTTCCACTTGGAGGTGTCAAGCTGCTGGATCAGGGACTTGGGAACACGGAACATATTTTCGGTCTCGTTGGAGATAACGGGGAAGCCCAGGCAGATCGCGCCTGCACCGTAGGAGACGATCTCGTCGGTGAGGGACTTGTAGGCGTTGACGAATGCCTTAACGCGGTCCATGGTGTACTTGTACAGAGCCTTGGTGTCACCGGGGGTGATTGCGCCAAAGATCAGCGCTGCACGCAGAGCTACGGAAACAACATGGATGACGGACTGCATTTCATAGCCAAGGGGCACAACACGTACGCCTTCGCCCAGATTCATACCGGCATCAAAGCAGTGCTTGATGGAATCGCCGGTCAGTGTAACCAGGATACCCTGTGCCTGGTAGGACTTCGCCAGAGCTACCGTCTCAGCAGGGTCCTCAGCACCGCCGATGATAACGGCAACGCCGGGGATGTCGCCGGTAACCAGGGGCAGACCCAGATTACGAACGAAGGAGTCGGTCAGGAAGCCCATTTCAGGCTCGGTGTAGGGCTCGTTTCCGCCGATGTACTTGAGAACTTCCAAGAACTCTGCGCACAGAGCAGAAGCGATACCGCTGTCGAAAGCATCCTGCAGGCGAGGGTTGCGGGTCATCATAGGCTTAATGTCATTTTCCAGAGCAGCCTTCAGCTCGCCCAAGTTATTGATCTTTTTGCCGGTGATGGAGTAGTAGCACGGCAGGTTGTAGGCAGTATTGGGGAATGCTACGGGTTCAGCCTCGCCAAACTTAGCGATGGCTGTATCAATGGCGGCTACGGTACGCTCGTAGTTGTAGTCGTTACCGCCGAATACTCTATCAAAAAGTGTCACGGTATTTCCTCCTTGTTTATTCATCTTTATCCAAAATGGCTTTAATTTTCCGAATTTCTTCAATGGCCTCGGTGCTGAAATCGTAGGGAGATTTTCCCTGACGGTCAGCCTCGATCACATCCTGATTGTAGTGGATGCAGCCCAGCAGGTCTTCTTCCGGGATCACGGAGCGAATATAAGCTTCGTCATCATCGTTCCGGACCTTATTGGCAACCACACGAACCGTTTTCACACCCAAGTCAGATGCCAGTCGCTTTACATTGCGGTAGGTCTGAACGGACCGGGCGCCTGGCTCAATGACCACGATAAACTGGTCCATATTGGCAGCCGTTCCGCGGGCCAGATGCTCAAGACCGGCTTCCATATCCATAATGACCACATCGTTTTTCCGATAGGTCAGGCTGGAGAGGATGGCCTTCAGCATCACGTGCTCGGGGCAGACACAGCCGCTTCCGCCTACATCTACGGTACCCATAACGAGCAGTTTCACACCGTTAACTTCCTTGGCGTAGATTTCGGGGATATCCGCTACATAGGGATTGAGCTTGAAGAATTTATTGGCGGCAGTTGCACCGGTTCTCTCTTCCACCAGTGTACGCATCCGGGAGATGGGGATGATCTCATCCACTTCTTCCTGCGTCATACCCAGCGCAAGACCCAAATTGGCATCCGGGTCTACGTCGGCAGCAAGAACGGTACGGCCTTCGTCGGCATACAGTCTTGCAAGGGTAGAGGACAGAGTGGTTTTGCCCACACCGCCTTTTCCGGTAATGGCGATTTTCATAATTTAGATGCCCAGAGCAGCACGCTTTGCTTCAATGCAAGCGATCATCTTGTCGCCCAGGGACTCAATATCGGTATCGACTACGAACTTAGCCTCAACCCACTTATTGATGCCGTTTTCACCCTGCAGCAGCTCGGTGACCTCGGTAGAGCCCTTGGAGTAGGGGACAACACCCAGGAAGGTCTCAATACCGGTAGCAACAACATAGTTACCGATGGAGACGGCTTTTTCGGACATCCATTCGGGTGCGCAGCCTACAACGGGAACCTGAGAAATGTTGATGCCCCAATCCTTAGCAATATCGGAAGCCAGAATCATCATACGGGAAATATCAACACAGGAGCCCATATGCAGAACGGGAGGAATGCCGGCCAGCTCGCAAACACGCTTCAGACCTGCGCCGCAGTATTCCTTTGCCTGAACGGGATCCATGAGACCAGCCTTTGCAGCAGCCTGTGCGGAACAGCCGGTGGTGATAACGATGATATCGTTCTCCAGCATCTTCTTCATCAGACCGATGTG
>JAZOMT010000037.1:0-36890 GCA_045654085.1 Faecousia sp.
GCAAATAAACAAAAGCCCCTTTAGGGGCAGCCCGTGAAATCTGCGCGGTTGGCAGACTTTTCGACGAGCCTATAGGCTCAGCCAAGGGCATGCCCCAAGGGGGCTAGTGCATACCACCGGCACGGCCGGTGGTTATGATTAGGGGGTAATTGTGCCAATGAGCATATCTGTGGTAATGCTTGGCTCCAGCCGCATAAGAGGGACGGTGATGATTGCTCCTGCCTCAGCCTCGTCCAACAGCTTCTGCACTTCCGCGATGTTAAAGCCATAACCAACAGACGATTCGGAAATAATAGAGGTCTCCGGGTCAACGGTGGCGTTCACCGGCGCCAAACAAAATTCATAGAAAATTTTCGCTGCATTGGGAGGCTCCGGCTCCATAAGTTTGGTTTCGCCCTCAATCACAAATTTGCGCATACGGTGGGCGTTTTGCAGGGTTTTGAAAATCGTTTCAGGATCACACAGATATGTGGGAGAGCCTACGGTGATTGTGATGATTTGATTGGTTTCACCAGGAATGGGAGGCGCATTAAGATCCGGCCGTTCACCACTGATAGTTGCAGTTGTTTCTAAAGCCAGGCCGTTGAAGGGCTGTACAAAGGCTTTGAGGATTGCACGGATGCTGGCGGCATCCACATCCACAAAGTCTAGTGGGTCAAGAGAGATTGGCTCACCGCCATCCATATTATCGTTTCGTCCGTGGAGGTATGCCGCATTTGCAATGGAAGCGGTATTGAGTTCTGCTTTTGTATCCAAATAGGTCAAAACCAGAACATTATCCAGTATCTTAACCACAAGATCATCTTTTGGCAGTAGTTCATCCTTGTGTTGTTCCAGCAGCGCAGTTGCTTCACTAACAGTTAAACCCTCGAGAGAAACATAGCCTATGGTCACATTGTGAATTCTTCCGGTTTGAAGCCATGTATCTCCATAGAATGAGACTGCCTGAAGAAGAAGTACAAGGGCGACAACAGAGCAGAATATAAGCAGTAAAGCCGGTACGGCAGTTTTGGCGTCGGGGCGTTTTTTGCTGTAAAAATATGTCTCACAGTCAGTATCGCTTTCTTCGGCTTCCGGGTCATATTGAATTTTCTTTTTCCACATTGCCATATCATTACACCTCAGTGATTGGTGCGTCCATTATATCACATACGAAATAAAATGCAACTATTTGTCGAGAACACACTGGCTGTACTTTTGTACAAACACTTTGCATTGGCGCAGAATGTCCACACCGGCTGACAGCTTCAGGCGAAGGGTAGGTTCTTTGTAGTTGGCAAGGAGCTGGACGCGGCCTTTATAGGAAGTATCGCCGCAAAGGGCGCTGACAGCCTGAAAATCAAGGTTTGTCATAGTGAACAGTACCTCGCTGCCTTTTTGACGAATGTCTTTGATGCCGGCTTGCTTTGCTTTAGCGCGCAGAAGAGCAATCTCAATCAGATTCATTACACCCTTAGGCGGATCACCGTAACGGTCAACGATTTCGTCCAGCAGATCGTCCGCATCGCTTTGCGAGCGGATCGCGGCCATCCGCCGGTAGAGATCCATCCGTTCCTCGCCTCGGGAAACGTAGCCTTGGTCTACGTTGGCGGTTACAGTAAGATCTGCGGTACATTCCGGCTCTTTCGGTTTTTCGCCCCGCTCCTCAAGAACGGCCTCATCTAAGAGCTTGAGATACATATCGTAACCGACACTCATCATATGGCCGGACTGTTCTGCGCCCAAGAGATTACCGGCGCCTCGAATTTCCAGGTCACGCATCGCAATCTTAAAGCCGGAGCCAAATTCTGCGAAATCCCGAATGGCAGACAGCCGCTTCTCTGCAATTTCCGTCAGGTTTTTGTCAGGACGGTAGGTGAAGTAGGCATAGGCGTGGCGGTTGGAACGCCCTACGCGGCCACGAAGCTGATGAAGCTGAGAAAGGCCAAAGCGGTCTGCGTTTTCGATAATCAGTGTGTTGGCGTTGGGAATATCCAGACCGGTCTCAATAATGGTTGTGCAGACAAGAACCTGAATATCGCCGCTGGCCATAGACTGCATCACATCTCCCAGTGCGTCCTCGCCCATTTTACCGTGGGCAACAGCCACGGAAATACCTGGAATCCGACGCTTTAAGGCGGCAGCGCATTGGTCGATGGTTTCCACGCGATTATGCAGATAGTAGACCTGTCCACCGCGGACAATCTCCCGACGGATGGCATCGTCTATAACTGCATTGCTGTGCTCTATTACAAAAGTCTGTACAGGATAGCGGTCGGCTGGCGGCTGCTCAATGGTGGACATATCCCGAATGCCGGAAAGGGCCATATTGAGTGTTCGGGGAATGGGGGTCGCAGAGAGGGTCAGTACATCCACACCTTGTGAAATCTCTTTCAGCCGCTCCTTGTGGCTGACACCGAACCGCTGCTCCTCGTCTACAATTAACAGACCAAGGTCTTTATATTCTACACCCTTTTGCAGAAGCTTGTGGGTGCCTACAATCACGTCCACCAAACCTTCCTTCAGGTTGCTGATGGTCTTTTTTTGCTGCTTGGGTGTCCGGAAGCGGCTGAGTACATCCACATTCACGGGAAAACCGGAAAAACGGGAGAGAATGGTTTGGTAATGCTGCTGTGCAAGCACTGTTGTGGGCACTAAAATGGCCACCTGCTTGCCATCCATTACAGCCTTCATCACTGCGCGGAGAGCAACCTCTGTCTTGCCGAACCCTACGTCACCGCAGAGCAGTCGGTCCATAGGCGTGGGGGACTCCATATCCGCCTTAATGTCTGCAATGCAGCGAAGTTGGTCGTCGGTTTCCGGGTAGGGGAAATTGTCCTCAAATTCCATCTGCCAAGGGGAGTCAGCCGCAAAGGCATAGCCCTCCTGCCGACGACGGGCTGCATAAAGCTTTATGAGTTCCGCAGCCATATCCTTGGCGGCTTTTCTGGCTTTCTGTTTCGTTTTTTGCCAGGCATCCGTACCAATTTTGCTGAGGCGCACATTTCCGTCCTCACCACCGCCGATATACTTGCTGACCATATCCAGCTGCGTGGCAGGCACAAAAAGGGTATCCGTACCCTGATAAGCAATTTTGATATAATCCTTAACTGCGCCATCCAGACGGATTTGCTCCATAGCCACAAAACGGCCAATACCGTAATTTTCGTGGACAACCAAATCCCCGGGGGTAAGGTCAGTGAATGCATTGAGTTTCTGCCGATTAGTGGCTGCTTTCGGTTTCTTCCGTGCAGCTGTTTTTGCCATAAGCTGCCCTTCTGTCAGCACAGAGAAATGGATGGAAGGGTATTCCATACCGTAGGGCAGGGTGGCGTCAGAAAGGAAAATTTGGCCGGGTTGTGGCAATGCCTGGAGCGGAATGTATATGCTTGCGTGTACGCCCCTGGCGCTTAGCAGCTCTTGCAAAAGCTCGGCTCTGCGCCGGGAACCGCATAAGACCACGGTGGCGTAGGATAGTTTTTGATAATGGGAAAGGTCTGCTGCTGCGGTGTCCATATTGCCGCCGTAGCCGGGGAGCTGCTTCGCAGTGAGGGACAGCAGCGCCTCGGGCGGACAATCTTCAGGATAGGCAGCCCCGGCAAAGGTATCTAAATATAGAACAGCTTTTTTCTTAAGTGCGGAGCAAAAATCCTCCCAAGAACAGGTATAATCGCACAGCTCGCCGGCAACGGTGCCGGCCCCAAGCAGTCCGTCCAGCATCAGCCCAATTTCATCCTCAAAGGACCGGGCAGCCTTTTTCAGATTGCCGTGGTCGCAAATGATGATGGCGGCATTCTCCGGAAAATAATCTGCCGCGCAGGTAAATTCCGTATATATAAGCGCCATATATCGGTCAGAAGCCGCATTTTGCACACCATTTTCGAACTTCTCCAAATCCTTCTGTAAGGTGGAAATTAGGGCTTCATTGGGGGTTTTGCGGCGTCTTTGACGGTCAATAAAGTGTTGAATATCTTCGCAAAGGCCTGTAAGACCATTCGGGTGAAGCGAAGGCTGCGTTTCACCGATGGGGAGCAAAACCACCTCGTCCGTATTTTCTGTTCTGCGCTGGGTATCCGGGTCAAAATAGCCCATAGTATCCAGCTCATCCCCGAAAAACTCTGCGCGGAAAGGACGGTCGGCGGCAGGGGAATAGACATCCAAAATACCACCGCGCACAGCAAATTGACCGGGGCCTTCAACCATCGAACAGCGGCTGTATCCGGCATCTGTGAGCTGCGTGAGGAGCTTCGGCAAATCGTAGCATTTACCGACGTTCAGGCGAAAAACGGTCTTTTCCAAAAGGGCGCGGGGCATAGTGCGGATTGCAAGGGATTCCCAAGACATAATCTGTAATTTGGTATTTCCGCAGGATAAATCATAAAGCTGACGAAGGCGTTTTTGTTCCCAACCGCGGGACACAACGATGCTGTCGTACAGCGTCAGTTCCCGGCCGGGGAGTACAGGATATTCAGCACCGCTGAAAGCGGTCAGTTCGCTTTGCAGACGTTTTGCGGCCATATCATCCTGACAAATGACCACCAGAGGTCGGTCAATATGTTCTTGGAGAGCCGCAATAATATGGCTGCGGTTAATCTGACCGATGCCGGTCAGCGCTGCGGCAGAAGAACCTTCCAAACACTGTACAGCGGTTTGGTATTCCGGCAGGGATTTTAGAATATTGAGGATTTCCTTCATACAGCACCTCACAATTTTTATTTCCACGTAGGAACGCGGAAAGGGGGATTAGACCCCCTCTCCGTATTTTATATCTCTATTTTATTCCGGCTTAGCGCCGTTATACAGATTAGCAGCCTCCGGTACGCCCTTGTCGATAATCGCGAGAGCAGCATCTGCAGCTTTTTCCAAGGAATAGGCCAGCGCTTTTTCCTCCTGTGCAGAAAATGGAGACAGCACCCAGTCTGCAAGATCTCCGGAAGCATCGGGCTTCGCTCCTACACCAATCTTCACCCGGGGAAAGTCCTGACTGCCGAGTTGGCTGATAATGGACTTGATACCGTTGTGCCCACCGGCTGAACCGTCTGGTCTAACACGCAGGCGACCCGGGGGTAGGGATATATCGTCAAATAAAACGATAATCCTCTGAGGGGGGATGTTATAGTAGGCAGAAAGCTGCAGGACGGACTGACCGGATAAATTCATATAGGTCAGGGGCTTGAGAAGAAAGAGTTTCTCATTTCCGTATTTTACCTGTCCGTAAAGGCCCTGAAACTTGCTTTTATCGACTTTACAGTTGAGCCGCTTTGCTAGGATTTCCAACGCGCGATAGCCTGCATTGTGGCGTGTGTGGGCGTAATCCTTACCGGGATTTCCCAATCCCACAATGAGCCATCCGTTCTTTTCCCGACCGAACACGGCTCAGAACAGGTCAGCGATGGAGGTGCCGCCGTGGACGTGGGCAATGGCCCGTGCAAAAATGGGGGCAACATCCAGCATCTTAATCTTATCGCAGGGGCAGTTCTCGGGCATCGGAATGGTGTTATGGAAAACCAGCTCCTTGATGGCGCTGTTTGTAATACGATCGAATGCAGGGCCGGAAAGAACACCATGGGTCGCGCAGGCGTAAACCTCCTTGGCACCGCCGACTTCAACAAGAGCATTGGCAGCATTGCAGAGGGAACCGGCGGTATCGACCATATCGTCGTAGAGAATGCAGGTCTTACCCTGTACGTCACCGATCACGTTCATAACCTCGCAGACATTGGCCTTTTGGCGGCGCTTATCCACAATAGCAAGACCCATATGGACTTTTGCGGCAAAAGCCCGGGCGCGGGCCACGGAGCCAACGTCGGGGGAAACAACAACAAAGTCGTCGTGATTAAACTTATCTTCGGGGAATTTATCGAGGTAGTATTTCACGAAGGTGGGATTGCCCAGCAGATGATCTACGGGAATATCAAAGAAGCCCTGAATCTGCGCTGCGTGAAGATCCATCGTCAGGATCCGGTCGGCGCCGGCTGCGGTAATCATATTGGCCACAAGCTTTGCGGAGATGGGATCGCGGCTCTTAGCCTTACGGTCCTGCCGCGCGTAGCCAAAATAGGGGATGACTGCGGTAATGCGGCCTGCAGAAGCGCGACGGCAGGCATCGATCATAACCAGCAGCTCCATCAGATGGTCGTTGACGGGCTTGCAGGTAGACTGCACAAGAAACACGTCAGCGCCGCGGACAGTTTCTTCCAGAGAGACGGAAGCTTCACCGTCTGCAAAGGTACGAACGGTACTTTGGCCAAGCTTAATGCCAAGTTCATTACAAATGGTCTGGGCAAAAGCAGGGTTGGAATTGCCGCAGAATACCTTGATGTTATCACCGTATGCAATCATCTGAAATATACCTCGCTTATTTCTATATTCGGTTCAGGGTATACCTGTAACCATACATCGATATTATAGCATTATTACTCCTTAAATTGCAAGAAAAATAGGAAATAAATACTAACAAATTTTCATATAAAACGGGGGACAGTTTTCGCTGTTTGCTACAAGACGGGAAAAAAGGAAAATTTGCCTGGAAATTGATATTGTGCGGCGACAAAAAATGTGCTATACTATAAGGACGATTTCAGGAAAGGAAGCGCGGCTATGAGTGATACGATCCGTATTCGCGGAGCACGGGAAAACAACCTCAAAAATGTAGATTTGACTATTCCCCGTGATAAACTGGTGGTTTTTACCGGTCTGTCCGGCTCCGGAAAATCCAGTCTCGCCTTTGATACAATTTATGCGGAGGGTCAGCGCCGTTATGTGGAAAGTCTCAGCGCTTATGCCCGTCAGTTTTTAGGGCAAATGGACAAACCTGATGTGGATAGCATTGACGGTTTGTCGCCCGCTATTTCCATCGACCAAAAGACCACATCTAAAAATCCCCGTTCCACTGTAGGAACGGTTACGGAGATTTATGACTATTTGCGCCTTCTGTGGGCAAGAGTAGGCGTGCCCCACTGCCCCCAGTGCGGCAAAGAAATTCGCCGCCAAACCATCGATCAAATCGTAGACCGTATCGAGGCGCTTGGCGAGGGTACACGGTTTATTGTCCTCTCTCCCGTTGTCCGCGGTAAGAAAGGCGAACACGTAAAGGTTTTTGAGGATGCGAGAAAAGGCGGTTTTGCCCGTGTGCGGGTAGATGGCATTTATTATGATTTAAGTGAAGATATCCGCTGTGAGAAGAATAAGAAACATACCATCGAGCTGGTGGTGGACCGACTGGTTATTCGGGAAGGCCAGCGCCGCCGTCTGACGGACTCGGTGGAAACGGCTTGTAATCACGCCGGCGGCCTTGTGGTCATCAATCTGCCGGACGGGGGAGAGGAACTGTCCTTCTCTCAAAACTATGCCTGCGAGGACTGCGGCATCAGCCTTACAGAGCTTGAGCCGAGAATGTTCTCTTTTAACAATCCTGCCGGCGCCTGCCCTTCCTGTACCGGCTTGGGCTTTCAACTGGTAGCCGATGCAGACCTGGTGATACCGGATAAGTCACTGTCTATTTTTGAGGGCGCGGTACAGGCATCCGGCTGGCATAACGCCCGGACGGATTCCATTTTCCGTATGTATTTCGAGGCAATGGCGAAGAAATACAATTTTTCCCTGACAGCGCCTGTCAGTACGCTTTCTCAGGAAGCGATGAACGTCATCCTTTACGGCACAAAAGGTGAAAAACTGCGTATGACCTACAACCGGGGGAGCGGTTGGGGCGTTATGGAGCAGCCCTTTGAGGGAATCCTCAATAATATCAGCCGCCGTTATCGGGAGACCCAGTCCGACGCGGTAAAAAAGGAACTGGAGGAATGTATGTCCTCCGCGCCATGCCCTGATTGCGGCGGTAAACGGCTTTCCGCCATTGCCCGGGCAGTGACCGTTGGCGGAATCGGCATTATGGATTTTTGCGAAATGAGCATTCGCGATGCGCTCTCCTTTATGGAAACCTTAAAGCTGGAAGGCAATATGGCGATTATTGCCCAGCAGATTGTCCGGGAAATCAAAGCGCGCCTGCAGTTTTTGCTGGATGTAGGTCTTGGATATCTGACCCTTTCCCGGGCATCGGCAACCCTTTCCGGCGGTGAGAGTCAGCGTATCCGTCTTGCTACGCAAATTGGTTCTTCCCTGATGGGTGTGCTGTATATTTTGGACGAGCCTTCTATCGGTCTCCACCAGCGGGATAATGATAAGCTGCTCCTTACGCTTAAACGCTTGCGTGACTTAGGAAATACGCTCATTGTGGTTGAACACGATGAGGATACGATGCGTGCTGCGGACTATATCGTGGATGTGGGTCCCGGCGCGGGCAGCCACGGCGGCGAAATCGTAGCAGCCGGTACAATGGAAGAGATTATCGCAGAACCCCGTTCCGTTACAGGTCAATACCTTTCCGGATACAAGAAGATTCCTGTACCCTCATCCCGTCGCGCAGGTAACGGCAAATCCTTATCTGTTGAAGGCGCTACGGAGAATAACCTCAAAAACGTGGATGTAACCATGCCACTTGGAACACTTACCTGCGTGACCGGTGTTTCCGGCTCCGGTAAGTCCAGTCTTGTGCGGGAAATTGTGCAAAAGACTTTGGCGAGCCGATTAAATCACGCCCGCACCCGCCCCGGTGCTTGCCGCTGTATCCGTGGTATTGAGAACCTTGATAAGGTCATCGATATTGACCAAAGTCCTATCGGGCGTACACCCAGGTCCAATCCTGCCACTTATACCGGCATTTTTAACGACATCCGCGATTTGTTTGCAGCCACTAAGGATGCCAAAATGCGTGGTTATGGACCTGGCCGCTTCTCTTTTAACGTCAAGGGCGGCCGCTGCGAAGCATGTAATGGCGACGGTCTTGTGAAAATTGAAATGCATTTCCTGGCAGATGTCTACGTTCCTTGCGAGGTTTGCCGCGGTCAGCGGTACAACCGGGAAACACTGGAGGTGCAGTATAAGGGAAAAAACATTGCCGAGGTGCTGGATATGCGAGCAGAGGAAGCGGCGCAGTTCTTTGAGAATTTGCCCAAGCTTCACCGCAGAATACAGACCCTTGTGGACGTGGGTCTTGGCTATATCCGGCTGGGGCAATCCAGTACCACCCTCTCCGGCGGCGAGGCGCAGCGCGTAAAACTTGCTACCGAGCTGGCAAAAGTGTCTACGGGCAAAACAATCTATATTCTCGATGAGCCTACCACAGGACTCCATGCAGCGGATGTGCATAAGCTCATTGAGGTGCTGCAGCGTCTGGTGGATGCAGGTAATACCGTTTTGGTAATCGAACACAATTTGGATGTAATTAAGTCTGCGGACTACCTGATAGACCTCGGCCCTGAAGGCGGTGATATGGGCGGTGAAATTGTCGCCTGCGGTACACCTGAGGAGGTTGCCGAAGTGGCGGAGAGCTATACCGGCCAGTATTTAAAGGAGTACCTGTAAAAAGAACCGGCCTGCAAAGCAGGCCGGAACAGATCAGTTTTTATATAGTACGGCAGGTAGGGCGTCGGATAGTTCCAGCAGCGCATGGTCGTGTCCACCGCTGTAATCCACCTGAATGATGTCCGAGCTTACAGTACCCGGGTTGCTTAGCCGGGTAGAAACAGTCATTGTGACGGAAAGCCCCTTGTTTTCCGGTTGGCGGATGAGTACTGTGCCACCGTGTACGGAAGCAGTCGCGCAAACCAGCAGCATACCTAATCCCATACCGCAGCGAGCATCTTCAATGGCAGGTTCTCTGAGATAGCGTGTGAAAATATTGCCGGTCATATTGGCAGGAAGTCCGGGACCCTCATCACTGACGGTAAACATCAGCATATCTCCGCAGGCTTCCAGCTTGGCGGTAATAGTGCCGCCGGCAGGGGAGAATTTGATGGCGTTGGAAAGGATATTATATATAGCGCGCTCCAACCGCTCTGCGGAAAAGAGAACGAACTTACCTTCAGCAGGAACGGTATAGTTCAGTCTGTATCCTGCTTCTTCAACGAGGGCTTTGGATTTTTCAAGAATTTCCTGTACAAATGACACGATATCCCGTGTCTGCATATGGCAGTTCAGGCGCTTGCCGTAACGCGGCGCATCGGCCATATTGCCGACCAGGCGCTGCATAGACTGGAGACTGCGATTTAATTTTTCCGGGATGTCGCTTCCCTTCAGCGCTTCGTCATTGCAAAGCATATCTGCCAACAACAGGATTTCCGCAAGGGGAGACCGGAACTGCAACGCTGCCAAAGACAGCATACGAAGGTCCTGAGAATCCACGGCATTTTCCAAAAGGAAAATATCAGTGCCCATTGCCTTTGTAACGGAGGCGTTCCACAGTGTATCTGCAATACAAAGCCGCAAATGGAGACGGCCGTCAGTAAAAGCTGCGTAGGCTTCTTTTCCGGTATGCAGTAACGCCGCAATTTCCATACCCGGTGTAATCTGCCTTTGGGCAGCCGCGCCGTTGACATTTGTTACAGTACCATCAGATACGGAGAAAGCCGGATACGTCAGCAGTTTGAGCAATTCATCAATTTGATTTGTCTGTTGCATACTTTATCTCCTTTTGAGATTAGGGTGTGCGTTCTGCGTAAATTCTTTCACGCATTATATGTTAAATTTCGACCTTTTCCCTTATTGTAACGAATTAATCAGCAAATAGCAAGATAAAATAACTTGAGGTGAAAAAATATGTCGGTTCACGATGGCCACAGACAGAGATTACGGGCAAGATTCTTGAAGGAAGGCCTGGACAGCTTCGAGCAAGTCAATGCACTGGAGCTTCTGCTTTTCTACTGTATCCCGCGCAAAGATACCAATGAACTGGCGCACGCGCTGCTTGACCATTTTGGTTCGTTCCATCAGGTGCTGGATGCGACACCTGAGGAATTGATGGCAGTCCCGGGTATCGGGGAGAGCGCCGCAACTTTCCTTCCGCTGATTTCAGAAGCCTGCAGATATTACAGAGTCAGTCAGGTCAAAAATGTCTGCGCGCTGGATACTATTGAAAAGTGCGGAGATTATTTAGTAAATTTCTTCCACAGCCGGAAGAATGAAACGGTATTTTTGCTCTGCCTGGATGCCAAATGCAAAGTAATTGTCTGTCGGGAAATTGGAGAGGGCAGCATCAATTCTGCCAGTATTTCGGCCAGAAAAGTGGCGGAGATCGCGCTCGGTGTCAACGCGACCTCTGTGATTCTGGCGCACAACCATCCCAGTGGCATTGCGCTTCCCTCAGGGGATGATGTTGCTACTACGCGGCAGATCGCCCGAAGCCTGAGTGCCGTTGGCATCACCTTGACTGACCATATCGTTGTTGCCGACGATGACTATGTATCTATGGCCCAATCCGGTCTCTACCATTACGAGGACATTTCTTTATAATTTGCACATTTTTGGAAGAAATCCATACATATTCTCCCTTTTTAATCGGAACTTGGAAGAATTTACAGCTTGAAACAATGGCATCTTTTTTATAAAATAGGCTTAGGACTTGCAAGCCCGAATTTGATTAGAGAGGTGAATATTATCGGAAAGAGAATCCTATGTATTTTGTTTGCGCTTGCAATTGTTGCAAGCTGCATCCTGCCGCAACAGGCAAAAGCTGCGACCGATGAGAAAAAGGCCGGCATCGTATCTGTATCTTCCGGATACCTGAATGTGCGTCGCAGCGCATCTACGTCTGCCGGTGTTGTTTCCACGCTGAAAAAGAACACCTATGTTACTCTTCTTTCCAAAGAAGGAAATTGGTGGCGCGTAGAATATGCTCAGGGGCGTTACGGCTATTGCCACACCGACTATATTAAGACGGTGGACAGTAGCGTTGCCACTGTTTCTACCGCAGGCAGTATGCTGAATGTACGAAGCGGCGCGGGTACATCCTATAGTAAAATTGGAAGTCTAAATAATGGTGCGACAGTGCTTCATCTTGCCACAACCGGGAATTGGTACAAAATCCTGTATAACGGAACAAAAACCGGCTATGTCAGCGCAAGCTACTTAAAGCTTAGCAGTGCATATAAGGCAATCTCCCTGTCTGTGCCATATTATTCACAGACCGACAGCCGTTGGTCCTGGGTAACTCTCGGGTCTTCCGGGCAGACAATCGGGAAAATCGGATGTACTACGACAGCTCTGGCTATGGCTGAGTCGTACCGGCTTGGGAAAACGATTTATCCGGATGCGATGGCAAAAAAGCTGAGCTATACATCCTCGGGCAGTCTCTACTGGCCTTCCAACTATGAAGGCGTCACAAGCGGACTGAACCTTAAAGCGATTTACGAATACCTGAAGCAGGGTAAACCGGTGATTGTTGGCTTTACTAACCGAAGCGGTGGACAGCACTGGGCTGTGATCTATGGTTACAGCGGCGGCAGCAGCCTCCGTACTGGCGGCTTCCTTATCAGGGACCCCGGCAACAAGAGCCGAACGAATTTGTCCCAGCTGATGGCGGATTACCCCAATTTCAGCAAGTACGTCTACTATAAATAAATCACGCGGGCTGCATCATTCGATGCAGCCCGTAATTGTGCGATATGCACAAAAGAGCAGCGGAAAATTTGGCGCTCAATTATGCAGAATTTCACAAAAAGTTTATCCTTAATCGGCTTTCTTATGGTATAATATAATAGGGTCGAGGAGATGACCGTCCCGTGAAAGGAAGCTACATATTTATGAATAATATTTTGTTCTTTTTGCTGCCGAAAGCAATGTGTGCATATGTCTATGATGATTACACCATTCGACAGGCGCTGGAAAAGATGGAGTCTGCCGGCTATGCTGCGTTGCCCATATTAAATCGCAGAGGAGAATACAGGGGCACCATCACAGAGGGGGATCTTCTTTGGGCGCTGAAAAATATCTGTTATATGGATATGCGTCAGGCAGAGGCGAGACGGATTATGGAGCTGGAGCGCCGCAGAGATTATATTCCTGTGCGGGTTACCACCGATATGCACGACCTGATAGAGCGCGCCAACGCCCAAAATTTTGTACCTGTGGTGGACGATAAGGATACTTTTATCGGCATTATTACACGAAGCGCAATCATTCGTTACTGTTCGGAGCGCCTGTTCGCAGAAAGTAAATAAAAGGGCGGTTTTCCGCCCTTTTTTGCGGTTGAAATTTAGACCAATTCCTGCTACTATGTAGAAAAAGAGGGTGAGAGTATGAATAAAAATGAATTAAGAAAAGAAATCCGCGCAAAGAAACGGGCAATGACTGAGGAAGAGATTATTTTTAAAAGCCATCACTTGTGCGAAAAATTTCTGCAATGCGATGCTTATAAGAACGCAAATACCATTTATGGATATCTGCCATATAATCAGGAGGTCCGGACTTGGGAACTGCTGAAAAAAGCAATGGAGGATGGAAAGCGGGTTGCTGTCCCTAAGGTCTATGGGGAAGAAATGCGCTTTATTTATGTTACCGATTTTTCGCAGGTATCCGACGGTTATTGCGGCATCCCAGAGCCGCTTTTCGATGAACCGATTGCGGAGGATAAAGATGCGCTGGTGCTGATGCCCGGACTTGCCTTTGATCGGGAAGGACACCGAATCGGTTACGGTGGCGGCTTTTATGACCGTTTTTTGTCCGCAGAGCCGAACCATCCCACCGTGGCGCTGTGCTACGATTTTCAGCTTTTGGAAGAACTTCCCACGGAGGAATTTGATATTCCGGTGGATCTTGTAATTTGGGACTGAGGTAGAGAAATGCACATACCTAAAGGAACGACTGCGGAACTGAAACTTGTGACTCTTCAGGAAGCGCTGGCGGCTGCGGACATACCTAACGAAGAATACGATGTAACAAAGTGGCTCTATGCCCCGAACTTTTATTCCGAGTACCGTTACATACTGGGAACGAGAGGGGAGAACCCCCTCATTTGCGTTGGCATCAATCCATCAACTGCCAAGCCGGGGGATTTGGACAATACCCTCAAATCTGTAGAGCGGATCGCTCTCGGCAACGGCTTCGATAGCTTCATTATGTTTAACGTCTATGCCCAGCGGGCAACCAACCCGGACGATATGGAAAAGACTTGCAACATGCTTCTCCACAAGGAGAATATGGCGGCATTCCGGTATGTGCTGTCCCTTTCTCAAAACCCTGCGGTTTGGGCAGCTTGGGGCACAATTATTGAAAAGCGGGACTATTTGAAAGACTGTGTGCGGGATATGCTGAAAATCGGCGAAAAGTGCGGCGCAAGCTGGTACTGCGCCGGCGCGGTGAGCAAGAAAGGCCATCCTCATCATCCGCTGTATCTGCGAAAGGACGAAAAGCTCCGTCCCTTCGATGTGCCTGCCTATCTTGATAAGCTGTAAGGAGGATCTTTATGGGCTGCGAATGTGATACCTGCTGGTATTATGATTACGATGAAGAATTTGACGAATATGTCTGCATTATGGATCTCGATGAGGATGAAATGTACCGCTTCCTGACATCAGGAAAGACCCATTGTCCCTACTACCGCCAAGGCGACGACTACACCTTAGCAAGAAAACAATAAAAACCGGGTGCTGCGAAAATCCCGCAGCACTCATAATTTTGTCCCCGTATACGTAGGGGCGATTCACGAATCGCCCGCTGCCCGAAGCTGTTGTAGGGCGGGGGCTTGCTCCCGCCGTCATCTCTAATAAGCAACCGCAGCACCTACACTAAGTGCTGCGGTTAATTGCTCTATAAATTGGAATGTACTCAACCCAATATTATGATGATAAGCCCTACTAATCCAATAATGAGGAAAATCAACGGGACTCCATATGCATCACTCTTCTTTATTTGATGCCACCGAACAGAGTTGGGGGTCATTTTTTTGCGATAAGCATCTTGAAATGAGCAATAAATATGTTTCCATTTACACATATATCCAACAAGCGACCAAATTGAAAAGATAATACAACCAACACAGAGAATGTAAATCATTTGCTCCGGCCAAATAGCAATGCATACCATCATAGTTGCAATCCATCCATAGCGATGAAAATAGGCTAACGCAATTATCCAACCTTCACTTATTTTCATGTTATTCATTTAGCTATATCTCCTTATCAAAACTAAGGTTTTCGTTGCGTTCATTGTATCACATACAAATTCAAAAATCAATCGATACCATGAGGACTCCGATCTGCTCATTGCATATGTAATACAAGTGCGAAACTTGCGATAAAAAACGGCGGGAGCAAGCCCCCGCCCTACGATGTGAAGAATAACGGGCGCATAACCTGTTATTCTTTTAGTTTTTGAGCAGCATTTCTAAGCGTTCTCTGTTTTCCCGGGAAATGTCGCACAGGGGGAGACGACAGCCGCCGCAGTCAAAGCCGAGAATTTCCAATGCGGCCTTGACCGGGATGGGATTGACCTCGCTAAACAGCGCTTTGATAAGCGGGGAGAACTGGCACTGCATTTTGGCCGCTGTTTCAAAGTCGCCGCGCAAGGCGCAGTTTGTCATCTTTACCGTTTCTTCGGGCAGAACATTGGAAAGGACGGAAATGACACCCTTGCCGCCTAACGCGGTGCAAGGTACGATTTGATCATCATTTCCTGACCAGATGGTAAAATCCGCACCGCAGGCATTGCGTAGCGCAATGATTTTCGTGATATCCGTGGATGCTTCCTTAATGCCCACAATGTTAGGGTGCATACTTAGTGTTTGACATACGGAAACAGGCATATCCAGTCCTGTGCGCCCGGGGACATTGTAAATAATGATCGGTATATCCACAGCCTCTGCTACGGACAAATAGTGGGCGATAAGTCCGTCAGGTGTAGCCTTATTGTAGTAGGGCGTAACCACCAAAAGCGCATCTGCGCCTACTGCCTGCGCCGCCCGGCTCAGGGCGACCGTATGGGCAGTGGAATTGCTGCCTGTTCCGGCAATAATGGTACATTTATCACCGGCATAAGCCTTGCATCGGGCGAAAAGTGTCAGCTTTTCTTCGTCGGAAAGGGTAGGCGCTTCGCCCGTTGTTCCTGCCAACACAACAGCAGGAACATCTGCATCTATTTGCCGCTTTAGAAGCTGCTCGGCAAGGGGATAATTCACTTCGCCTGCCCAAAAGGGTGTTATGAGCGCGGTGCAAACACCGGTGAAAATAGGTTTTTTCATAGAGAGTCACCTCCGCACCAGTCTATGCAGGGGGAAATATTTTGTTATTGGTGTGAAAAGTGGCTTTTTCTTAAAATTTTGATTGATTATTCTGGGGGAATATGTTATAATCTCCCCAGTTAAATACCAAAGGATAGAGGCGCAGTTGTCAAAAGTAGTCTGTGTGTAAGGGTCGCAACCGTTGCGCAGATGAAAGGGGCCGCTGCCGAAGAAGAACGAGGCGCGCGTTTTTCTGGACACGGGGAGAATATTTCCGTGGCTGTCGCGAAAGCGGAGAGCTATTATGGATCGAAAACCGGGCTGGATATTATTACGGCCATTTTGTGTTGCGATTATTTTCGGCTATCCGCCCGATAGCCGTTTTTTCTTTGTCCAATGGCACAAAATAAAGATGGAATGGAGAATACTAATGACAAAGAATCCTATTTTCCGCGGCGCGGCTACTGCGCTGATCACACCGATGAATGAAAAGGGTGTAGACTACGAGGCATTCGGAAAGCTGATCGACTGGCAGATCGACTCCGGGATTGATGCCCTTGTAATTGCCGGCACTACCGGCGAGGCTTCTACGCTGACCGATGAGGAGCACCGGGAGGTTTTGCGGTATGCCATTGAGAGAATTGCCGGACGGGTGCCTGCTATTGCCGGTACCGGCTCTAACGACACGGCATACGCCATCGATATGAGCGTCTACGCCTGCGAGCTGGGCTACGATGCATTGCTTGTTGTTACCCCTTACTACAATAAGGCTACACAAAAGGGTCTTATTCAGATGTTCACCCAAATTGCAGATGCAGTTACAAAGCCTGTGATTCTCTACAACGTACCATCCCGCACCGGTGTGAATATCAGCTCTGCTGCATATGCTGCTCTGGCAGACCATCCCAATATCTGCGCCATTAAGGAAGCGAACGGAGATATTTCTTCCGCAGTTGCTACTGCAAGCCTTGTTGACGATAAGCTGGATATGTACTGCGGTAATGATGACCAAATCGTGCCCTTCCTGTCCATTGGCGGCAGCGGTGTCATTTCTGTGCTTTCTAATCTTTTGCCTAAGGAAACCAGCGAGATCTGCCATAAGTTCTTTAATGGCGATGTTGACGGAAGCCGGGAATTGCAGTTTAAGTATTTGAATCTTGTAAATGCGCTGTTCTGCGAAGTCAACCCCATTCCCGTAAAGGCAGCAATGGCAGCTATGGGCTTCTGCGATGAGACAATCCGCCTGCCCCTTACCCCTATGGAAGATGAACATAAGGAAAAGCTTTTTGCGCTGATGCGCGTAGAGGGTCTTATCAAATAAACCCTGAAAATCCCCGTTTATTGGAGGAAAACCTATGAATATCGGCATTTATGGTTACGGCAATCTCGGTCGTGGAGTAGAAGCGGCGATCGCCCAAAACAAAGATATGGAGCTTGTGGCTGTGTTCACCCGCCGCGATCCGGATAGCCTGAAAATCGCAACAGAAGGTGCTGCTGTGGTGCACACAAGCGAGGTGCTTTCTTGGAAGGATAAGATCGATGTGATGATCCTCTGCGGCGGCAGCGCCACAGACCTTCCTGAGATGACACCCGCCCTCGCTCAGCATTTTCACATTGTTGACTCCTACGACAATCACTCCAGTATTCCTAAGCATTTTGCTACGGTGGATGCCACCGCGAAAGCAGCAGGAACGACGGCGATGATCTCCTGCGGTTGGGATCCCGGAATGTTTTCCCTGAATCGCTTATATGCAAGCTGCATTTTGCCTGATGGTAAGGATTACACCTTCTGGGGCAGAGGTGTCTCTCAAGGACACTCTGATGCGATTCGCCGAATCCCGGGCGTTGTGGATGCCCGGCAGTATACGGTGCCCATCGAAGATGCGCTTTCGCGTGTTCGCTCCGGTGAAAATCCCGAGCTGACTACCCGGCAGAAGCACTTGCGTGAGTGCTTTGTCGTAGCTGCGGATGACGCAGATAAAGAAGATATTCGCCAAAAAATCGTAACTATGCCCGGCTACTTTGCTGATTATGATACAACCGTAACCTTTATCACGATGGAAGAACTCCAAAGAGACCACAAGGGGCTTCCTCACGGCGGCAATGTGATTCGTACCGGCAGAACCGGAAACGGCAATACCCAAGTGATTGAGTATAAGCTGACGTTGGATTCTAATCCGGAGTTCACCGGCAGTATATTGGTTGCTTTTGCAAGAGCGGTATACCGTATGGCAGAGCGTGGTGACCACGGCTGTAAGACGGTGTTCGATGTAGCGCCAGCTGACCTTTCTATGATTACCAGAGAAGAAATTATCGCCCATATGCTTTAAGATTGGATGCAGATTATGATTTGTGAAAATATTGGTGTCAACAAAGATGGACACCTGACCTTTGCCGGACAGGACACAACTGCTCTGGCGCAAAAATACGGAACACCTCTTTATCTTATGGACGAGGATCGGATTCGTCATAACTGCCGGGTTTATAAGACAGCAATGCTTGACGGCTTCGGAGAGGGGAGTTATCCCTCTTACGCAGGAAAGGCGGCTTGCTTTAAGCGTATTTATGAAATTATGCGAGAGGAAGGTATGTCTGTAGACCTCGTTTCTCCCGGTGAAATTTATACCGCGTATAAAGCCGGATTTCCTATGGAAAACGCCTTTTTTCACGGCAATAACAAGACCGATGCAGACATCGCTTTTGCGATGGATTGCGGCGTGGGCCATATTGTTATTGACGGCATGGACGAGCTTATGGCCGTTCAGAATATTGCAAAAAGCAGAGGACTTCGGCAAAATGTGCTGCTGCGTCTGACCCCGGGCATTGATCCCCACACCTATGAAGCGGTGGCTACCGGCAAGGTGGACTCCAAGTTCGGCGTTGCTATTGAGAATGGTCAGGCAGAAGGCTTTGTGTCTGCTGCGCTTACCTGCGAGAATTTGGATGTTTTAGGCTATCATTGTCACGTGGGTTCTCAGGTTTTTGATGATGACGACAACGTATATCTTGACAGTGCGGATGTTATGCTGACCTTTGCCAAGAAAATGCAGGAAAAGACCGGCTACGCACCCCAGATTCTTGATATTGGCGGCGGCTACGGCGTTCGCTACACGGAAAAAGACCCTACCGTGGATATTGCCGCCAGTATCTGCAAGGTGGCTTCCCATATCCGCAGACTTTGCGTGGAAAAGAACTTGCCAGTACCGAATGTAATAATGGAGCCGGGCAGAAGCATTGTTGCGGATGCGGGTATGACCTTGTATACCGCCGGTACGGTGAAAGAAATTACCGGTTATAAGAATTACCTGTCTGTGGATGGTGGTATGACCGATAATCCTCGTTATGCCCTTTACGGATCAGAATACACGGTCTTTATTGCTAACAAAATGACCTGTAAGGCAGACTTTGTTTGTGACCTAGTAGGCCGTTGCTGTGAGTCCGGTGACGTGATTCAGCCGGATGTGGCAGTTCCTATGCCGACTCGTGGCGATATTGTGGCTGTTTGCACCACCGGCGCTTATAATTATTCTATGGCTTCCAACTATAACCGTGTGGCAAGACCGCCCGTTGTTATGCTTCGCAATGGTGAAAACTATGTAGCTGTCCGTCGGGAGACATTGGAAGATTTATTGCTTAATGACCTTTGATTGTGAGGAGACCCTATGGCGCAACTGAAAACAGAGGATTTTTGGTATGATTTGCGGGAAGAGCTGATTGCCCAAACGCCACTGCGGCAGCGGGATGCCTCCCGACTCTTGGTGCTTGATCGAAAGACAGGGGAGGCACGCCATCGTCACTTTTATGATGTCTGTGATTATTTACAGCCCGGTGACTGTTTAGTTATGAACGATTCCCGGGTGCTGCCCGCCCGGCTTCTTGGTAAACGGCCTTCCGGCGGTGCAGTAGAATTACTGCTCCTGCGGGATATGGGCAATAAGCAGTGGGAGTGCCTGGCAAAGCCGGGCAGAAAGCTGCAGCCCGGGCAGGAAGTGATTTTCGGTGACGGAGAGCTGACTGCAACCGTAATTTCCGTTTTGGAGGACGGCAACCGCTTGGTGGAGTTCCACTATGAGGGAATCTTCCTTGAGGTTCTGGAGCGACTTGGCAAAATGCCCCTGCCGCCTTATATTAAGGCGCAGCTTGAAGATCAGGAGCGGTATCAAACCGTTTATTCCCGGGAAGTCGGGTCTGCCGCTGCACCCACAGCCGGCTTACATTTTACTCCGGAACTGATGGAGAAACTAAAAAGCAAGGGCGTTTCCATTGCTTTTGTTACGCTGCACGTTGGCCTTGGCACATTCCGTCCGGTAAAAGTGGAAAATGTCTTGGAGCATCATATGCACAGTGAGCTTTGCATCCTTCCCGAGGAGACTGCCGCTGTCCTTAACAAGACCCGGGCAGAGGGAGGCAGAATTATCTGCGTAGGAACTACCTCCTGCCGGACGCTGGAATCCCTCGCATTATCGGATGGGACTTTTGTTGCCGGCAGCAAGTGGACAGATATTTTTATCTATCCCGGATATACATTTAAAGCAATGGATGGCCTTATCACCAATTTCCATCTGCCGGAGAGTACCCTTGTGATGCTGGTATCTGCATTTGCAGGCAGAGAAAATGTGCTTTCTGCCTATGAAGAGGCAGTAAGGGAGAAATATCGCTTCTTCTCCTTTGGAGACGCAATGCTGATCCTATAAATTGAGAATAGGGGAGACCGTTATGTGGACGATTTCGGACCTGATTGCAAATTTCTTTACCCATAAGGATTTTCTGCCCTCCGCAGATAAACTGCCAGGTACATTATTTACCCCAATGCATTTTCTCTTTTCCCTGATTCTTGTGGGAATCGTTGCATTTGCCTGCGTTCGCTGCAGGAAGACGGGGGAGAAGAAACTAAAAACCGTTTTTGCTGTTCTTTGGGCATTTCTTGTAATCTTTGAGGTTACTAAAATTGTATGGGAATCTGTAAGCGGTAAGGTAGTAAGCTTCGAATGGGGCGGAATATTGCCTCTTTATCCATGCAGTATTTTTATGTATGCAATGCCCTTTGCTATTTGGGGCAAGGGAATTGTGCGGAAGGCCGCCTGCGGTTATGTTTGCACATTGGGTTTACTTGGTGGACTTATCAATTTCGTTTATCCTGCCAATATTCTTAATAATTACTCCTGCCTTTCCTTTGCAGGCTTCCATACCCTTATCTATCACGGCACATTGGTATTTTGCGCGTTTGCTATGCTCCTGAGTGGTTATCATACATATAAAGATGCAAGGACTTTCGGTGACTTGATTGTTCCCGCCATTCCTTGCCTTGTGATGTCTATCCCTGCGAATATTGTAAATTTCTCTCCTATCAATTCGGACTATATGTTCTTTAAACTAAAGTCCTTCTTTTTTGCGCCCATCGGTGAGGCGTTGCCGACAATCTTCTGCGTGCTGATCGTCTATGGGCTGTATTTGCTGATTCACGCAATTCCTTATATACCTTTCTATATCAAAAACCGTAAAAGGATGAATATAAATGTTTAAGCTTCTTAAAACGGAAGGCAAGGCCCGACGTGGCGAATTTACCTGCGCCCACGGTACTGTTCAAACTCCGGTCTTTATGAATGTTGGCACACAGGCGGCAATTAAGGGTGCACTGAGCGCGGAAGACCTTGAAAATATCGGCTGTCAGGTGGAGCTTTCCAATACCTACCATCTGCACCTCCGTCCCGGTGATGAGGTGGTCAAAAAGTGTGGTGGTCTCCATAAATTTATGACTTGGGACAAGCCGATTCTTACGGATTCCGGCGGATTTCAGGTTTTTTCGCTGGCATCTCTTCGGAAAATCAAAGAAGAGGGCGTTACCTTTGCTTCCCATATTGACG
This sequence comes from Faecousia sp., assembly GCA_045654085.1. Lineage (GTDB taxonomy): Bacteria > Bacillota > Clostridia > Oscillospirales > Oscillospiraceae > Faecousia. Next base: position 21,895 of record JAZOMT010000037.1, read on the forward strand.
GGCATAAGATCTTTATGGGTCCGGAAGAAAGTATGCAAATTCAGTCAAATCTGGGTTCTGATATTTGTATGGCTTTTGACGAGTGCATTGAAAATCCTGCGCCCCGGAAATATGTGCAGGACAGTGTACACAGAACTTATCGCTGGCTCGTTCGCTGTAAAAATGAAAACGCACGCTTAAATGCGCTTGCGGATACTGTTAATCCGCAACAGATGCTCTGGGGCATCAATCAGGGTGGTACTTATGCGGATATCCGTGTTGACCATATGAAGCGGATCGCCGATTTGGATTTGCCCGGTTACGCTATTGGCGGTCTTGCGGTCGGTGAAACTGCGGAAGAGATGTATGACATCATTGAAGCGGTTGAACCCCATATGCCTGTAAACAAGACCCGGTATTTAATGGGCGTGGGTACGCCTTCCAATATTATCGAAGCAGTTGCCCGGGGCGTGGATTTCTTTGACTGCGTTATGCCCGCCCGCAACGCCCGACACGCCCGACTCTTTACCTGGGAGGGGGCAATCAACTTGAAGAATGCCAAATACCAACTAGATATGCTGCCTATCGACCCGCAGTGTGACTGCCCGGTTTGCCGGAGATATACAAGAGCCTACATCCGCCATCTTTTCGTTGCGGATGAAATGCTGGCAATGCGTTTGTCGGTTATGCATAACCTGTATTTCTATAACAAACTGATGGAAAAAATTCGGCAGCACCTGGATAACGGCACATTTGAAGCCTTCAGAAATGAATATTCCATTAAATTATCCCGGAGAATTTAATTTATAGTTGCATTTTTTCTAATTAATGGTATAATCATCTGGAAATTACACAAAGGAGATATATTTATGTTTCACTTTTTAGAGGAAGTTGTGAATCCCGATCCGACTGGACTGCTGGGTATGTTACCTATGATGGTTATTTGTATCGCCCTATTTTACTTTATGCTGATTCGTCCTGAGAACAAGCGTAAGAAGGAAGCAGAGCAGATGCGCAGCAACCTGAAAAATGGTGACCGCATTACTACCATCGGTGGCATTTATGGCGTAGTTGTGGATGTTAAGTCTGACAAGTTCGTCATCGAGACCGGCGCCGATCAGGTTCGCATCGAGTTTGCAATGTGGGCGCTGTCTACCAATGAAACCGCTTCGGAAAAAGCAAAGGAAGAGGCCAAGAAGGCAGCCGAAGAGAAAGCCAAGAAAAAGGCTGATAAGAAGATGAAGAAGTAAGCGACGCAATAGAGATCACTGTATTCATTGAAATTTAATTTGCACCACGGGATTTCCCGTGGTGCTTTTTCTATTGACTTTTGGGTACTTTCGGGTTATACTACCTGCGTATAAAAGAATACCCACAGTTCATGACGAATGTCTTTCTGAACGCTTCAGCGAGAGGGGATAGGGGAACACGGTGAGAGTCCGTGGCAACAGCCATTACCGTATTTGCGTATAACGCATAAGTCGGGATGCCTATCGTTCTGTGGTCCGGCAAATAAGACCCTTGGGCAAGAGAAGGGAAATCAGCCACACCAAAAGTGAGTTTGGCACCCTTCTGAAGAGGGGTGCTTTTTGCGTTTTCTTTCATACGAAAAATTATGAAAGCAGGTAGAAACTATGAAAAAAACAATCCGCAATTTCCTAATCATCCTTTGCGTTGCTGCAATATTTGTTGGCTGCAGCAAGGGACCCGTTTATGTTGACGGCACGGCAAAGTACACTGAGGATACCACCTTGGGTGAGGGAAGCAAGACCATTACGGTGACCGTTAAGGACCACGAAAGTAAGGCTGTGGTCTTTACCATTAAGACAGATGCCAAGACTGTGGGCGATGCGCTTCTTGAAAATAAGTTAATTGCCGGTGAAGATGGTATGTACGGTATGTATATTAAGGTTGTAAACGGTCTCCGTGCAGATTACGATAAAGACCGCGCTTATTGGGGTTTTAACGTCAATGGAGAAACCTCGCTCACAGGCGTGGATATGACGGATATTACAGACGGAGGCGTTTACGAACTTGTCTATACAGTCGGGTAAAGGAATTACTGTTCGGGAGCTTTGCGTATTTGCAATGCTGGGCGCCCTGATGTTTGCTTCCAAGCTGATTATGGAGGTTCTGCCCAACATCCATATCCTTGGTCTGCTCATTATGGTCTACACCATTGCATTCCGGGCGAAGGCATTAATTCCAATGTATATCTGGATTATGCTCAACGGCCTTTTTGCGGGATTTGCCACCTGGTGGATTCCTTACCTCTATGTTTGGACGGTGCTTTGGGGCATTACAATGCTCTTGCCCAAGAAAATGCCCCGGAAGGCAGCAGCGGTTGTATATCCACTGGTTTGCTGTATTCACGGTCTGTTTTTTGGCGTACTCTATGCGCCGGCGGAGGCGCTGCTCCACGGCCTTGACTTTAACGGAATGCTGGCGTGGATTGCAAGCGGCTTTGTGTTTGATATAACCCACGCCATTGGAAATTTTGCCGCAGGGTTGCTGATCTTGCCGATGAGCGACCTTCTCCTGAAACTTAAAAAAATCTATCTCAGATAAACGCGAAAGGATGCCGCCTGGCATCCTTTCGTCTTGCAATGGAATGAAATATATGTTAATATAGGTAAAATTATTTGGGCGGAGGCTATTATGACAAAGCTTCTTTTATCTATTTTTATAGGGAAGGATACGGATACTTCTTCGCAGCAGACAAGGTCAAGGATTGGAAGTTTCTCTGGTATAGTGGGAGTGGTCTGCAATCTAATCGTTGTAGCTATGAAGCTGACGGTTGGCATTTTGACAGGCGCATTTTCTGTCATTGCAGATGCACTCAATAATTTAATGGACGCTGCCAGCGCTGTTGTGACCCTTATTGGCTTCAAACTGGCGGAAAAGCCAGCGGATAAGGACCATCCTTACGGTCATGCCCGCTACGAATATCTATCCGGCCTTGCGGTAGCAGCACTCATCATTCTTGTTGGTTTTGAACTACTGAAAACATCCTTTGATAAGATTTTACACCCGGAGCAGATTGCCTATACCATTCCGCTGTATGTGGTGCTTGCGCTTTCGGTTGGTATTAAGTTTTGGATGTTCCTGTTTAACCGAAAGTTAGGGAAGATGATCTCTTCCGCGGCTTTAGAGGCGACGGCCATTGACAGCCGCAATGACGCGATTACCACCGGCACGATTTTGATATCTGCATTGATTGCAAAGCTATCCGGCCTTAATATGGATGGCGTTGTGAGCCTTGCGCTGTCTGTATTTATTATGTACAGCGGTGTCCAGCTTGCCAAGCAGACAATCAGCCCCCTTTTGGGTGAATCTGCCAGTCCGGAGCTAAGGGAAAATATCCTATCTGTTTTGGAGAGTGAACCGCGCGTTTTGGGCTATCACGACCTTATGATCCACGATTACGGCCCAGGACAACGATTTGGCAGTCTGCATATAGAGATGGACTGCAAGGACAGTCCATTGGAATGCCACGATATTATTGATAATTTGGAACGTATTTGTCTGGAGCGGTACAATACCCATATTGTTATCCATTACGATCCTATTGTGACTGATGATACGGAACTTAGACGCCTGCGCTGCGCTGTAGAGGAAATACTGCATCGGCAGGATGCGCGAATTACCATCCATGATTTCCGGATGGTTTCCGGCACAGACCACACGAATTTGATTTTCGATATGGTACTTCCCTCTGAGAAAATGCCAAAGCGGTTTGAAATAAAGGATGCTCTTGATAAAGCATTGGCTGAATTGGATGAGGCTACATATTACACGGTAGTCGAGTTCGATATGGAAGGCTTTAACTGACAACAAAAAAGAAGGTGCTATGGGCACCTTCTTTCTGTTATTTTGCGGTATCCAATGACTTTCCAAAGACAAAGAAACGGTCGTATATGTATTCGGTAACAAAGTTTACCGCCATTGTAAGAAAAACCACCAAATACTCGTTCCACATAATGCCATAGCCAGCTTCGGTCAAGACGGCTGTCCACCAAGTTGACAGTGGCGTAAAGATTGCGTAAAAGAGCGCTACCTTTGCCATTGCAACAGGAACATTGGCTGCGGATTTAAATGTGAATTTGCGATTGAGCGTAAAATTCCACAGAACAGAAAGAATTAGGGAAATCAGATAGGAAAACCAATAGTCAAGGTGCAAAAGCTCATTTAACAAAGCAAAAGAACCCATTTGGATTACGCCAGCACTGACAGAGAAGAAAAAGAACTTAATGGAACGAACAAGTTCTTTTCTTGCGTTTTCGTCTTTCAAATATATCACCTCATTGTTAAAATCTTGGAAGCTTATGGATAGTATACTACAAAGTTCGCCAAAAATCTACTAATTTTTTTCCTTTGTTAAACAGGGCGCGGTGCGTTGACATCTATATGATAGCTTAGTATAATAAAATAAAGCTTCCTGCGATATTTAACAGGTTTTTATGGAGATTAAAATGTCGACTAAAAAATTACGGGGATACCTTTTCCCCAATATGCTGGCTATGCTCGGCATATCCTTATATATCATTGTTGATACTTACTTTATTGCTGCTTACGCAGGCACCAATGGTATTACGGCGCTAAATTTGATTATCCCGGTGTTTAGTGTGATTTTTGCCATTGGCGGAATGTTGGGCAATGGCGCGGCAACGGCTTTTTCGCTGGAAAAGGCAACACCGGGCGGAAGAGCAGATGATTATTTTTCGGTTGCTGTCGTAACAGACATCCTCGTTAGTGTCCCACTCGTTATTTTGGGTGTCTTCTTCCCCGAGGAAGTGATTGGACTTTTGGGCGCGGATGAGATGATTACACAGGTCGGGCGGGATTATATCAGTACAGTACTAATCTGCACACCCTTGTATTTGGCAAATTCGACTTGTACAGCCTTTGTCCGGAATGACGGCTCTCCCAATATTGCAATGGCGGCCACACTCTCCAGCAGCCTTTTCAATGTAGTATTCGACTATATTTTGATTTTCCTGCTGGACTGGGGTATGTTTGGCGCGGCGCTGGCGACGGGTATCTCCCCGCTTGTTAGTATGCTCATTACCCTTTGGCACTTCCTGTCTAAGAAGAATACAATCCGCTTCCGGTTGTTGCTTCCGAAAATAAAGAAGGTCATTCGTTCCTGCAGACTGGGTGTTGGCTACTTTGTGGGGGAAATTGCAGGCGGCGTTACTGGCTTCGTATTTAATACCATCTTGCTTAGATTAAGCGGCAATATTGCCGTAGCGGCCTACGGGATTGTATGCAATGTGGCGGTAATCGGAACGGCTGTCTTTTCCGGTGTGGCGCAAGGCTTGCAGCCAATGGCCAGCGAGTCCCAGGGAAGTGGAGACATTTCAGGCCGAAAAGCCATTTGCCGTTATGCTATTAAGGTCGCTGTATGGATTGCGGTAGGAATTGTGTCTTCACTGGTTCTTTTTGCGCCCCAGGTCGTAGCGCTTTTCAATAGTGAAAAGGATAAAGCTATGGCCGCCCTTGCAGTACCAAATTTGCAGCTATATGTTCTTGGCTTTTTGCCAGCCTCTGTTAACATTGCGCTGTGCGGATATTTCGGTGCCATTGGCCGGGATCGGCTTTGTGGCATTCTGTCAGTCTGCCGGGGCATTGTGGCCATTGTTTTTTTTGCTGTGGTGCTTTCCCGAGTCTTCGGCATTTTCGGTGTTTGGATCGCGTATCCCGTTACAGAGCTGTTTACGCTCGTTGTCGCGCTCATTGCGGTAAGAAAATGCGGACTGTGATTGGAAATAATTAAAATAATTTGCTGACATTTGCAAAATCGTGTGTTATAGTAAATATAGAAACAGAGGAGGTGGCCGTATGCAGCTCTTGGAAGAAAGAATTTGCCGGGATGGAATTGTGAAGAGCAAAGAGGTCCTAAAAGTAGACAGTTTTCTCAATCACCAGATTGACGTGGAGCTGTTGGAGCAAATCGGTCAGGCATTTTATGCGCGCTTTTGTGACCGGAAGATTACCAAAGTGCTGACCATCGAAACCTCGGGCATTGCAGTGGCTTATCCTGTTGCCCGCTTGTTTGGCGTTCCGCTTGTCTATGCCAAAAAGGGTGACTCTATCAATATGGATGGAGAGCGGTATGTTGCTGAAATTCCGTCTCTTACAAAGAAGAAGCCGGGAAAGGTCATTATTTCCCAAAAGTTTTTGCGCCCTGACGACAGCGTTCTGATCATTGATGATATTCTCGCAAATGGTGGCGCGCTGCAGTCCCTTATTTCTTTGGTTGAGACCGCAGAGGCCAATGTTGCAGGATTGGGCATCGTGATTGAAAAAGGGTTTCAGGAAGGTGGCCACCGTATTCGCAATTTAGGCTACGATTTGCAGTCTTTGGCAATTATTGACTGGATGGATCCCAATAACGGAAGAATTACATTCCGCAGCGCGGAAGGAGAATAATTTTTGCAGCCCCGTGATGCTCACGGGGCTGCTTGATAAATTACAAACGGAGTGAGACAAATGGAAAAGCGAGTTTATGACCAGTATCTCCAAATACTCCATGAGGAGCTTGTACCGGCAATGGGCTGTACTGAGCCGATTGCTATTGCTTATGCTGCTGCATTGGCCCGTCAGGCGCTGGGCTGTATGCCGGAGCGCGTTGAGGTAAAGGCCAGCGCAAACATTATTAAAAATGTAAAGAGCGTGGTTGTGCCGCATACCGGTGAGCTGCGTGGCATTGCGGCGGCTGCGGCGGCTGGAATTGTTGCCGGACGGGCTGACGATCAGTTGCAGGTGCTGTCCAATGTTACGACAGCGGAGGCGGAGAAAATCGCTGTCTTCTCAGAGGGGACTCCTATTTCCGTGAAACCCTCGGATATGCCCTACGTGTTTGATATTCAGGTGCGTGTTTATAGCGGTGATAGTACTGCATTTTGTCAGATTGCAGGACATCACACCAATGTTGTTTGCTTGTCGAAAAACGATGAGATTTTGCACCAAAACGCCTATGAGGAGCAAGTCGCGGCGAATAAAGGAAACCGTGATCTTCTGAATATCGCTGATATTGTGGAATTTGCAGATATAGTGAAGATAGAGGATGTGGAAGCGGTTATTGGCAGACAGCTCGCCTGCAACACAGCCATCGCCAAGGAAGGTCTTTCCGGCCGTTGGGGTTCCAATATTGGTCGCGTCCTTTTGCAGGCCTATGGCGATAACGTACATACCCGTGCTAAGGCTATGGCTGCCGCTGGTTCCGATGCCCGTATGAGCGGTTGTGAGATGCCGGTTGTGATTAACTCCGGCAGTGGTAATCAGGGGCTAACGACTTCTCTGCCTGTAATCGTATATGCAGAGGAAATGGGCGCAACAAAGGAAATGCTATACCGTGCATTGGTACTTTCTAATCTTGTTACTATTCATTTGAAAACCGGTATCGGTACGCTTTCCGCCTATTGCGGCGCTACCAGCGCAGGCTGCGGCGCAGGCGCAGGCATTTGTTATCTGCACGGTGGAAAGAACAAGGCGGTAGCCCATACAGTTGTTAATGCACTGGCTATTAATTCCGGTATGATTTGTGACGGCGCAAAAGCAAGCTGTGCGGCGAAGATTGCATCGGCTGTGGAGGCTGGACTCTTAGGCTGGCAAATGCAAGTCCAAGGCTCCGAATTTACCGGCGGTGATGGTATCGTAACGAAGGGCGTGGAAAACACAATCCGTAATGTGGGGCGCGTTGCGAAAAATGGTATGGTGGACACTGACCGGGAGATCATTGATATTATGATTTCCTCCTGTTGAGCAGCTATGGATAATTATGAAATCGCACGAGATCGGGCGCAGGCTTATTTTCTGAATTTCGATCAACGAACCATCATTGACCGTTGGCGCTTGGGATATGATGCAGATTACTTGTATTTGGATTTTATAGGCAGACCCTACCGCATATGCCGCAGGACGGGACGTGTGGACCGAATGTTTGACAGCTGTCAGGCTGGATATACTGAGGCGCTTTCTATCTTTGATTTGCTGTGCCATAATGGAAATGACCAGTTTTTAACAGGCCGGTTTGCGCCGGTGAACAGTCTGCGTGGCCGCCCGGTTTCTGTGGGCGTGAATGCAGAATTTCACGGAAAGACAGCAACGTTCCTGGACAGGAATTCTGAAGCATTTAAGGCTGCCTGCTATGCATTAGGCGGCGCAATGATTGAGATGGGCGATATGGGTTTTGTCTTCCCGGTCTTTGATAAAATGCATGTAATCCTGAAATTCTATCATAGTGATGAAGATTTTCCGGCAAGCATAACGCTCCTGTGGGATGAAAACACTCTGAGCTTTATCTTTTATGAAACGGTATTTTATATTGCCGGTTTTCTTTTGGATACAATTTGCCGGGAGATGAAAAAATCAGCAACTAACGGGAGGGAATTATGACTAAACTTCATTACGGTATATTAAGTACGTCCTCCATTGCACCCAGATTTATTGCGGCAGTTCGCGCCGCGGGAGCAGGGGAGATTGTGGCCGTCTCTTCCAGAACACTGGAAAATGCGCAGGAAAAAGCGACCCAGTGGCAAATCTCAAAGGCCTACGGCAGCCATATGGATTTACTGGAGGATACGGACGTAAATATCGTTTATATATCTGCCGTGAATTCTGAGCATTATCCTCTCGCAAAGCAAGCACTTCAAATGGGGAAGCACGTAATCTGCGAAAAGCCATGCACCACATCCTCTGTAAATACCCGAGAATTGTTTGCCTTGGCAAGGGAAAAAGGACTGTTCCTTATGGAGGCGCAGAAAATGCTGTTTCTGCCGGTTATGGAGGAAGTCCGTAAGCGAATCAAGGAAGGATACCTTGGAAAAATCCATATGGCAGAAATGAGCCACAGTTTCTCTGCAAGCTATAATGCGTGGCAATTTGATAAGTCACTTGGCGGAGGAACACTGCTCTCCAGCGGTATTTATGCGGTGGAACTGCTATTGTGGCTTTTTGGAGATATAGCGGAGATGTCTGGTTCCAAATCGGTATATTCCAGTGGCGCGGAGTGGCAATATATTCTTTCCGGTGAAATGGACAGTGGCGTATTATTCTCTATTAAAAATTCGACCCAGGTAGAGCTGGATAACAGGGCGTTTTTCTACGGTACGGAAGGGTATGTAGAGATTCCGGAATACTGGAAGGCAAGAAGGGCTATCTTTCATAGGAACGGTTGCGCGCCGGAAGTGGTTGAAGTGCCTTGCGAGCATGAGCTTATTTACGAAGCGAAGCATATTGCTGATTGTATCAGCGCCGGTAGAATAACCAGTCCGGTGGTTACAGAAGAACTTACACAAAAGGGTATTAACATAATTGAAAGGGCGCAATCGTGGAGATAATCACCTAATGAAATAAGGGCGTGTGCTTTGCACACGCCCTTATTCTATTTCATCACGCGGGGTAGAAGATCGTTTTCAATCACGGAAACAAGCTTCTCCAATTCGTCGGCGGTTGTATCCCGGCAAAGGGAGACACGGAATGTTCCGTCAATAACCTCCGGCGCAACGTTCATGGCGACAAGCACCGGGCTTCTGTGACCTTTGGCGCAGGCAGAACCGGCAGACACGCAGATGCCTGCATCCTGTAAAATATTGATAGAGTTCTGGGTCGGCAGACCGGGGATTGCGATAGAGAGAATGTGGGGCGCATCGTGGGCGCCGTTGATTTTAACCCCGGCAAGGCTCGATAATTTGTTTATCAGTTCACTCAGCAATTCTTTTTCTCTTGCAACATCTTCAGGGAATGTTTGCTTGCAGGCTTCGCAAGCGGCGGCAAAAGCAAAAATTGCCGGGGTGGCTTCTGTTCCGCTGCGGAATCCATTTTCCTGCCCACCGCCAAAGAGAAGGGGAGGGAAGTTCTTTAATCGTGGACTGATATATAAAGCACCGGCGCCTTTCGGTCCGTGGACTTTATGGGAAGATATGCTGATTAAATCTGCGCCTAAGGTTTTTGCCTGAAAGGGAACTTTTAGAAAACCTTGGACGGCATCGGTGTGGAAAATGGCGTCCGGGCATAAACGGTGGGTTAGCTTTGCCATCTTTTCGATGGGCATTACTGCGCCGGTTTCGTTGTTAACCATCATAATGGATACAAGGATGGTATCCTTCCGGAGAGCACTCTTCAAATCTTCAAAAGCAACACGGCCAGTATCATCCGGTTTTAGATAGGTTATTTCGTAGCCGTCGTCTTGAAGTTTCTTTATGCAGTTTAATACTGCGGGGTGTTCAATCTCTGTTGTGATAATATGCCTACCGCGTTTGCCCATACGACGGATACTGCCAAAGATTGCCCAGTTATCTGCTTCTGTACCACCGGAGGTAAAGAAGATGCGTCTCGCTTCTGCACCCATTGCGGCGGCTACCTTGCTTCTGGCTGTGCGGAGGTTATCTGCGGCGCCAATGCCAAAGCTGTATAAGGCGCTGGGATTTCCCCAACCCTCCGTCATAGCAAGCTGCATCGCTTCAATGGCCGCAATGCAAGGCCGTGTGGTTGCTGAATTATCAAGATAGATCATTTAAATCTCACTTTCCTACACAAAAACGTTCAAAGATTCGCGCAGTAATATCTTCGCGTACCGTATTGCCTGTAACCTCACCGATTGCCGCCATAGCAATTTCCACGTCGGTTAGAACCGCGTCCGGAGAAAGACCGAGTTTTAGCCCTTGCAAAGCGCTAAGCATACTGTCGTATGCACGGCCAATGGCATCAAATTGTCGGGGATTGGTTAGTACAGAACCGTCGCAAGGTGTGTTATTTGCGAACATCATATCAATTACATCTGCAAGCTGGTCCAGTCCTTTGCCGGTTTCCGCGGAAATGAAAATCACATGCATAAAGGGAAGATCTGACGGGACAACAACTGAACCAAGGTCGGACTTGTTGATGAGAGCAATGGCATTTTCTGCATCCATACAGACCCGAATGACTTCACGGTCTTCGTCCGTGAGTGGCTTCGAACCGTCGCAGACAAAGAGGACAAGGTCAGCATTTTCAACAGCTTGCTTGGAACGCTCCACACCGATGGCTTCGATGCGGTCGTCGGTGTTCCGGATTCCGGCTGTATCAATGAGCCGCAGGCGTGTGCTGCCTACCAAAACGGATTCCTCTACGGTATCCCGGGTTGTACCTGCAATTTCGGTCACAATCACACGTTCATAGCCTGCAAGGGCATTGAGCAGACTGGATTTGCCAACATTGGGCTTACCCACGATGGCGGCAGCTACACCTTGCTTCAAGATGCGACCCTGTCCGTAGGTTTGCAGTAGCCCATAAAGCTCTTTTGCGCTGCTGCGAAGGACGCTACTGTACTGCTCCAGCCCAAAGTCCTCTATATCCTCGTCAGGATAGTCCAGCACTGCGTGGAAATGGCTGCACAAATTGGTCAGGCAATCATAGATGTGAGCGAGCTTCTTCTGCAGTATGCCACCAACCTGCCCGGCCGCATTGGCGGCTGCATCGGCAGTTTCTGCTTCAATAAGATCAATGACAGCTTCCGCCTGACTAAGACCTAATTGTCCATTTAAAAATGCTCGCTTCGTAAATTCGCCCCGTTTTGCGGGCCGCGCACCAGCGGCAAATAAGGCATCTAATCCTGCTGCCAGTACAGCAGGGGAGCCGTGGCACTGGATTTCCACGGTATCCTCGCCGGTATAGGTGTGGGGCGCACGGGTATAAACGGCCATGCACTGGTCTATGACTCTGCCGTTTCTGTCCCGGAGAGTGCCCAACATCAGTTTTCTGTTGGGTGCTTCTTTCAAAGGTTTATTATTTTGTAATGTAAATACAGAGCCGGCGATTTCCGCGCAGTCATTGCCGCTGAGTCTTAATATTCCGATTGCGCTGACTGAATGCCCTGTGGAAATGGCAGCGATAGTGTTCGACATAAAAATACTCCCTTTTGTTTTTGTTATCATATCACTCTCTGATGAAAAATGCAATATTCCACATAACCCAAGTTTTTGCAGGCATACTACATTTGAGGTGAGTGTATGCGCGTATATTCCGGGGAACTCAATGACGAAAATATAAGCCGTATATTTCGTGGAGCGGCTGATTTTATGAGACGGGAGCTTTCCTGTGGTTCACATAGTGTGTATGCCTATGCAATTGATGGCTTGATCGCGTCGGCATATGCCTCCGATTATATATTTAAGCCGATCGCAAATAACCTCCGTGGTGAAACAATGAGAGATATTTATATTCAGGCCTTACACGGGAGTATATACAATAATGTGGCAACACAGTGCGCTGATCTGGATACTGTGGCAAAATTGCTGGTTAACGGTTTTTGCGTCATATTATTCCCAGGTGTTGGCGCTATCGGGTTTGAGGTGAAGACGCCTGATAAACGCGGCACATCTGCCCCTGAGGTAGAAAGCACAGTGAAGGGCGCAAAGGATGCGTTTGTAGAAACCATTCGCTCCAACACAAGCTATGTCCGCAGACACCTTCGCAGTCCTGATCTTCGCCTTTACGAAACCACAGTTGGTAAACGGACGCTTACAAATGTTACGGTTGTATATCTGGACGGAATCACAAATCCTATGCTGGTGGCGCGTATGAAAGAGCGGTTAAGCGAGATTGACATTGACGGTCTCCTTTATCCTACTGGTGTGGAGGAGTATGTAACAGGGTCACGACCAACAGCTTTTCCCTTGCTGCAGTACACAGAACGCACGGATCGTTTTTGTCAGGGGATATTGGAAGGACGCGTAGGACTTTTGGTGGATGGTTTGCCCCTTGGCTATTTAGCGCCGGTGGATGTGGGCTATTTTATGGAGAGTCCAGAAGATCACAGCATCGACTATGTCTCCGCATCCTGCATCCGTGTTTTGCGGTATATCGCGCTTTTTCTCAGCTTGCTGCTTCCCGGTGTGTATGTGGCGATGGCAATACACCATCAGGAGATGATACCGTTGCCCTTACTGCGGTCAATTATTGAGAGTAAAGCTTTTGTTCCGTTTTCGACAGCGGTGGAGATACTCGGATTATTGGTAGCCTTTGAATTGTTGCAGGAATCGGGAATTCATTTGCCCCGGGCAATTGGACAGTCCGTTTCTATAATCGGCGGTATTGTAATCGGAACTGCTGCAGTTGAAGCAAAACTTATTTCTCCGGCAGCGCTTATAGCAGTTAGTATTGCAGGAATCTGTGGTTTTGTACAGCCAAACCGTGATTTTGCTGAGGCGGTCCGGGTTTGGCGCTTCATATTGGCAATTTTGGGTGCGATTGCCGGTTTGTTTGGCGTTACTGTGGGATTGATTGCGCTCGTTATTCATCTGTCTGGTCTTACAAGTCTGGGGGTATCTTACCTGGCGCCTTACAGCCGATGGCGCGATATGTCATTGCTGCGCCCCCGTCATTTTAAAAGGAAAAATAGGAATCCGGCGCTTCATCCGGAGGATAGGAGAAACCAAGGATGAAAAAAGTTATATTGCTTGTTGCAGTTATTGCGCTTGTGTCATCAACAGGATTATTACCTTTTGATGGTACAGATATTGCAAAGCTCCATCCTGTGGAGGTATTGATGGTCAGTCGCATAGGAAATGCGCTACTTTTGCAGACGGATAGCGGTATGTCCGGGACCGGAGAGAATATCGAGGAGGCATTGCTGAGCCTGCGTCTTTCAACATCGGGAAATATTTTTTTAGACACGGCAAACTATTTACTTGTTACCCAAGACTGCAAAGAGCAGATTATTCGCCTTTGGGATTATGTCCGTCCTGCCTGTCAAGTTTATTACTATAAAGGCGAGGGGAAATACGAAGAAATAGGAAAATACCTGGAAAGCCATCCCTCTCAGGCAACCGTGTTGCGTTGCGTACAAGAGGAGGTGAATATCCCGCTTTTGGTTAAGGAAGGGGAGAGTGTTCGTATTGTGCAGTAATAAAATTACTTCGGCGCAGTTAACAGTATGGATTATAACTGCAATGATTGGCCCTGTTGTATACTTTTCTGATGGCAACTGGTTATGTACGTTGATTGCGGCTTGCGTAATGGGGCTGCTGAATTGGACTGCAATACGGTTCGGTCGGCACTGGGAGGGTCCAATATATGCTCTCGTGCAGATATTATGGATTTCGGTATTGCTTTCTCAAATAGCCGGATATAGCGCGGATTGTTGGCCAACCGGTGAACGGACGTTTCCGGTAATTCCTTTGACTATGCTTGCGTTAGCTGGGGTATCTGCAATTAAGGGAGATAGGAATGCAGCAAATGGGATTAGTGTTCTGTTCTGGATCGTTTCAGCTTTAATCGGAGCGGTGATACTCTTCGGAATTGGAAATATTGATGTGGATTATCTGCAGTCCAGAGCGCAGAGGGTGGATGCAAGAATGCTCCTTGTTTTAATCCTTCCCGCAGCTGCCGGTTTACTGAATAAGGAAAAATGCTCGCCAATTCCGTTTGTTGCTGTCACCGCAATAGCCGGAGGTATCTCGCTATGGATAGCAGGGACATTATCAGCGCAGGTTGCAGGACAACTTAAATGGCCGTTTTATGAGGCTGCAAAGAGTGTGCAATTGCTGGATATTGCCAAACGGTTTGAATCCCTTGTAAGTGTTGGTGTAACGGTGGGAAATTACGCATTATACAGTATGCTCTTTTGCACAGTTAGAACGAATGCTAAGGCATTAGGTCACGAAAAAGAAATGATTGTGACAGCTGGGATTATAGCGGCAGCACTGATGCTATTGAGAATACAAATTAATCCGGCATTTTCTGTGATTATCTGCGGGGTTTTATGGCTGTTTTTCCCCTCGTTAGGTCTTCTGAAACCGAAGAAGAAAGAATAAAAAAGAATTTTAAAGATTATTGAAAATAGTTCTTGACAAACAATAAATATGATGTTAGAATAACCAAGCTATCTGCGAGGAGGGTAGCGGGGATGTACCTTGTAAATTGAATAACGCAAAGACGAACAAAACACCTTGAACAACAAACAATGGATTGTTTAAGCGTAAGCGAAAAAGAACAGCCAACGAAATTCTTGAGTAATAAATTGCTAAGAGCAA
>JAZOMT010000038.1:0-46141 GCA_045654085.1 Faecousia sp.
CGCTAATGTTATTGGCAAACATCGCATCATTGTGAATGAAATGAACAACATCATTATGCAAAGCATAACATCATATCGGCGTAAGCCGATGCTTCATTAAGAATCTTTAAGACAAAATTTCGTATCATGAAAAGCACTTGCCTCTGCAAGTGCTTTTTTAACAGTCTGAGAACACCACATCCGGGTGGTGTTCTTTTTGCTTTCCGATGGAGCTGCGCGACGATGTGCTTATCCGTCGCGAAACCGACTGAGCGAGCGAAGGAGGTAGCCGCGAGCCTGAGCGCTGCCGGTGGCAGATGAAGCGAGGGCGCAGCGTGTGCCGCGGTCAGCGAGGGACGAAGGCTATTTAGCCGAGGACATTCGCTGGGAACCGCAAACGTCCAGACGGACTGTTAATCTGTATACTACCAGCAAAGTCTAAACTGTTGATTGAATAATAAAACCGAAAACAGAATTCTGTTTTCGGTTTTATTGTTCGTTTGGATTATCTTCAATGAAGACCAAAACATCTTCTACTCTGCAATGCAGAATGTTGCAAAGATCGTTGAGCGTCACAGTGCTGATTGGCCGATTGTGCTTAAGCCGGTCAAGTAAGCTGCGGCTTATACCATACTCGCAAACGAGTTTGTATGTCGAGATGCCCTTTTCTTTTAATGTTTTGTACAATGGTGCATATGAAATCATCAAATCACCTCTACAAATTATGATATGATATACTCTTTTGCTTGACAATGCTCTACAAATCGAGTATAATTTCGCTATGCTCAATTAATAGAGCATATAATCTATATGGAGGAATGTTATGAAAAAGATAATTACCTTTATTGACAGTGACAGTGACTTAATCAATTTAATTGTTGATTATCAGCGCGCACATGGACTGTCTTCATTTGTTTCCGCAGTGCGAAAACTTTGCAGAGATGCATTGGAAATTGAAAGAATAAGACATTGAAAGGGGACTTTGTTATGAAAAGATTACTTAGCTTGTTTTTGTTCGTTGTGATAACTATCACTGCATATGGTTGCGGAGAATCTTCTGTGACTAATAATCCGTCAAATCTGCAGCAACAGATCCAACTGACTAAAAATAATATCGATGACTATCTTATGTTCAGCGTTAGTTCTGAGTTAACAAAAGTTACAGAATTTTCGGATAAAGAGTATCACAGAAGAAATGTAACTGTTTCAGCAGTACCGATGCGCAATGTAGAGTTTGTTGATTTAAATATTGAAATTATGCTGAGATCGCCTCAAGCTGAATATGGTTGGGCAACGATCTATCAATACAGCGAGGCACATGGGCAGGATATCGAGTTTAAGGATACATTACGAATTCCGTTTAATGGGACAATGACAAAACAATACTCATTAGGGTCTGGTTTCCAAAAATTTGTTTCGAGCAATCCGACATTTGAAGTGGTGGTTGTTTCGGTTAGCGGTCAGGCGGTAATTCGATAAGAATGTGGCTAACAAACGGATTTTGAATATACATAAATAGTAAAGATGGGCAAATAGGGTTTGACTGCAATCGTTTTCGCTTGCTTAAAAAGGACACCGCGGGTGGTGTCCTTTTTGACTTTCTTATGGAACAGTGCAGATTTGGTCTAACCAAGGGAAACATCGGTTGAAAAACGTTTGCCTTTTGTGATATAATGAGTAAAAAGCTCGTATTTGTACGGAAAATACATAGGATAAAGAGGCAAAACGGATGATTAAACGATTTATTCACTATTATAAACCCTATAAAAAGATGCTAATCCTGGATTTGCTGGCATCCCTTTTGATTTCTGTGATTGGTATGGTATATCCGATCACTACCCGGAATATGCTTAACATCTATATCCCCAACAAAATGTATTCTACCATTGTGATTGCAGGTCTTACGGTACTGGCTATGTATGTGATTTGTATGCTCCTGCGTTACTTTGTGGAGTATTATGGACACCTGATCGGCGTTGGTATGCAGTCGCAAATGCGCCTCGATCTCTTTGCCCATCTGCAAAAGCTGCCCTTTAGCTTCTATGATAACCACGAAACCGGGCGTATTATGACCCGGATGACCAGCGACCTCTTTGAGGTGTCGGAGCTTGCCCATCACGGCCCGGAAAATCTAATTATCAGCTCGGTCATGATCGTTTTGTCTTTTGTGTACTTATTAAGCATTGATCCCATTTTAACGCTGATCGTATTTGCCTGCGTGCCCATCCTTGTGGTGGTAACGATGTATTTCCGCAAGGCTATGAGCAAGGCCTTTGATGCCCGCAGAAAGAGTAACGCAACCATTAATGCCGCCATTGAAAGCAGTGTTACCGGTATACGGGTTACAAAAGCATATACGAATGCAGACCGCGAAAAGGAAAAATTCAAGGTCGGTAACGACCAGTTTGTGGAAGCCTCCCGCAGCGCCTATCGCGCTATGGCGAAGTTCCATTCATCAACAATGTTCGTTACAGAAGTGTTCAATGTTGTGATACTCATTGCCGGCGGCCTGTTTATGTATGCCGGGCGCATCAATTTTGCGGACTATTCCACCTTTATCGTCTCTGTGAATTTGTTTATTAAGCCCGTAAATACCCTTATCGGTTTTATGGAGCAGTTCCAGAACGGTGTCAGCGGCTTTAAGCGCTTTTTGGAGATCATGGACGAAGCGCCTGAAAACGAAGCTGCCGATGCCCGGGAGCTGACAAATGTGGAGGGTACCATCGAATTTAGAAATGTATCTTACGGATACGATTCATCCAAGGAAGTGCTGCGAAATGTCAATCTGAAGCTGGAAAAAGGCCGCAAGCTGGCGCTGGTAGGTCCTTCCGGCGGCGGCAAGACAACGCTCTGCCATCTGCTGCCCAATTTTTACAAGCTGGGCGCGGAAGAGGGCGCAATTTTGATTGACGGTCAGGATATTCGGAGTCTGACCCTCGATTCCGTTCGCCGCAATATCGGTATCGTTCAGCAGGATGTATTCCTTTTTGTGGGTACGATTCGGGAAAATATCCTCTACGGCAGACCCGATGCCACGGAGGAAGAGGTTTATGCGGCGGCCAAGCGGGCCAATATTCACGATTATGTGATGACGCTGGAGAAGGGCTACGATACGGAAATCGGTGAGCGGGGGGTGAAGCTTTCCGGAGGACAGAAGCAACGACTGTCCATTGCCCGGGTGTTTTTGAAGGATCCTGCCATTCTCATTTTGGACGAGGCGACCAGTGCGCTGGATAATACCACCGAGGTGCTGATCCAGCAGGCGCTGGATGAGCTGTGCAAGGGCCGCACAACGCTGGTGGTAGCCCACAGACTCTCCACCATCCGCAATGCGGATGAAATTGCGGTGGTCATGAACGGCGAGATCACCGAAAGAGGTACCCATGAGGCGCTGATGGCTGCCGGTGGAATGTACAAGGATTTGTACAGCCTGCAATTTCGGGACAATGATTTGTTATAAAATCACTGATCTTTATCGCGATTCGATTGCGGGTCTTCGCGACTGCATAAAGGATCAGCAGTAAGGATATTGGTGCTTTAAGCGGGGTGTTTTGCTTGACAGACCTGTGGTAATATATTACAATCTAACCTATATTTATTTGGGGGAATATGTGCTGTGTTAAGCTTTGATGTTGAGGGAATCATTCATTCTATGGGGATGGCTTACTATGTTCTGGTTTATGGCGTAGGCCTGCTTGCAATGATTTTTTCTGTTTTTGCCTTTCAATTTAAGAAGAGAGTTACAATCATTCTGGGCAATTTCTTGGGCCAATCCTGCTGGGTTATCCACTTCCTGCTGCAGGGCGATCTGACGAGCGCGATTGCCTGTGGATTGAGTGCGAT
Organism: Faecousia sp.; assembly: GCA_045654085.1. Taxonomy (GTDB): domain Bacteria; phylum Bacillota; class Clostridia; order Oscillospirales; family Oscillospiraceae; genus Faecousia. The sequence goes on from JAZOMT010000038.1 coordinate 3,823, forward strand.
TATGCTTGCGGTTTTTTCCCGAAAGGACAAATGGGCGTGGGCAACAAGTCCATACAGCATTGCGTTTTTTATAGTACTTCTCTCTGGGTTCTCCCTGCTTTCTTTTCGGGTATGGAGCGATATATTTCCCCTTCTTGCCGGTGTGTTTGCGGTTATTGCAAACAGCCGCGCTACCGAAAGACGACTGCGGCAGTTTTCGGTATTTTGGTGCTTGTCCTGGCTGCTGAACAGTGTATGCAAAATGTATCCTGTGGCCCTTGCCAACGATCTGTTTTGTACCATCTCCACAATTGTCGCGCTGGTCCGGTACAGGAATCAGGAATCCTGCGCTTAATTTTGTTTAGAACGCAATCAAATTACATATGAAGGGAAATGAGTGTATGCATATGAAGGCGGCAATTTTCGATATGGATGGCACATTAATCGATTCTTTAATGATTTGGGGTGTGTTGTGGTCTGCCTTTGGGGAAAGATTTTTAAACGACAAAACCTTTGCGCCAAGCCCGGAAGATGATAAAAAAGTCCGCACGCTTACATTAAAAGATGCTATGCTTCTCATTCATAACAATTATAATATTGGCGAAAGTGGAGAAGAGTTGCTGGCGCTCGCGAATAGGATTATTGAGGACTTTTATGCCAGCAGCGTTGAATTGAAGAGCGGTGTGAGGGAATTTTTAGGGCATTGTAAAAATAATGGTGTCAAAATGTGCGTCGCATCAGCAACAGCGCCGGAACTTATTGATGTGGCAATGAAGCATTGCGATATTGAAAAGTACTTTTTGAAGGTGTTTTCCTGCGGTGCCATCGGCAAGGGAAAAGAGGAACCGGATGTTTTCTTACAGGCCGCTGCATTTTTAGGGGCTGAGATCCAGGAAACCTGGGTGTTTGAAGACTCGCTTACCGCTATTGAAACGGCAACAAAAGTTGGATTTCCTACGGTCGGAATATATGACCCCTTTAATTTCGGACAGGAGCGGATACAAAAAATCGCAACAGAATATATCGCGCCCGGAGAAACCCTGTTAAAGCTTGTAAAATAGTCAAAGCTATGTTATGATGGCGGCTTTACAGGGGGATGCTTTTGTAATATTTTCGGTTGCGTTCTTTGATTTGCTGTGCTATAATGCGAAAAAAAGGAGGGGACATATATGTCTAAAAGAATTCTTTTTCAAGGTGACTCCATAACCGATGCAGGCAGAACCAAGGATGATTTTTATCATTTGGGTGTTGGATATGCCAATATGGTTAAGGTGTCTATGAACACGGACTATCCCAACGAATATGAGTTTATCAATCGCGGCGTCGCCGGTAACTCAATTGTTGACCTCTATGCAAGAGTTAAGGTGGATTTTATCAATTTAAAGCCGGATTATGCCAGCATTTTTATTGGCGTAAATGATACGTGGCACGAACTCGAAAATAATAATGGCGTGGATACAGACCGTTTTGAAAATATTTACACCATGCTTATTGAAGATGTAAAGGCTGCCTGCCCTGAGACCAAGCTTATGATTATCTCGCCTTACGTGTTGGAAGGCTCCGGCACTTGCAATACGGAAGAAGAGCCGGACAGACTGGACAGATTCCGCAAGGATCTGGCGGAAAAAGCTGCAGTTGCAAAGAGAATTGCCGAAAAGTACAATCTCCCGCTGCTTGAGCTGCAGCCCGCCATGGACGAAGCCTGCACCAAAGCGCCGGCAAGCCATTGGGTCTATGACGGCGTACATCCCACCGCCTTCGGCCACGAGCTCCTCAAGAGACTGTGGATTAAAACCTTTAAGGAAATGGAATAAACTACGAACAGACCGCCTCGTGCGGTCTGTTTTTGTGCTTGACAAAGGCGCTCTAATATGTTAGAGTATAATTACTCTAATGGATTAGAGGAGGAATGTGATATGGAAACACCTAAGATATTTGAAAGCGAATACCGGTTTTGCTGCATTTTGTGGGAGCGCGAGCCGATCAAAAGCAGCGAGCTTGTAAGGCTCTGTCGGGAGCAGTTGGGATGGAAGCCGACTACTACCTACACGGTTATTAAACGCTTATCCGAGCGGGGGGTGCTAAAAAACGAAAATACGGTTGTGACTTCTCTTGTAAGCAAGGACGCGGTACAGGCAGCGGAGATCAGTGAAATGGTGGAAAAGACCTTTGATGGGTCGCTGCCCGCCTTTGTGGCGGCGTTTACGAGGCACCAAAAGCTGTCAGACAAGGAGGTCGACGAGATCCAGAGGCTAATCGACCGTTACCGAAAGGGGGAGGCGTAATGACGGACCTTTTCCTGAAAACCCTCAATATGAGCATTTCTGCCGGCTGGATCGTGCTTGCCATAGTGGCGCTTCGGTTGCTGCTCAAGAAAGCGCCTAAGTGGATCACGGTCGTTCTTTGGGGTATTGTGGCGGTGCGTCTTGTCTGCCCTTTCTCCATTGAAAGTGTACTGAGTATGATACCCAGCAAGGAGACGGTGAGCCCTACGATTATGACCGACGAAATCCCTGCGATCAGCTCAGGTGTTCCGGCCATCAACAGTACCATAAACCCGATCATTGAGGAGACCTTCACCCCGATGCCCGGCGTCAGCGTAAATCCTTTGCAGATATGGATTCCTATCTTGGCGGCAATTTGGATTGCCGGAATGGTTGCTATGCTTATCTATACGGTCGTGAGCTACGGGCAGGTGAGAAGAAAAATCGGGACGGCAGTTTTGCTGCGTGGCAATATATTCCAAAGCGAAAATGTGATATCCCCCTTTGTGCTTGGTATCGTGAAGCCGAAGATTTATTTGCCGTTTCAAATAAACGGGCAGGATATGTCCCATGTTATTGCCCATGAGGAAGCGCACATTGCCCGCAAGGATCACCTGTGGAAACCCCTTGGCTTTTTGCTGCTTGCGCTCCATTGGTTTAATCCGCTTATGTGGCTGGGATATGTTCTTCTCTGCCGGGATATTGAGCTTGCTTGTGACGAAAAGGTCATTAAACGATTGGATATGCAGGAAAAAGCCGACTACTCGCAGGCACTCCTTACCTGCAGTGTCAACCGCCGCATTATTGCGGCCTGCCCCCTTGCCTTTGGCGAGGTTGGTGTAAAAGAAAGGGTGAAAACCGTGTTAAAGTATAAAAAAGCGGCACTTTGGGTGACGGTCGTGGCGGTCGTGCTATGCGTTTTCTTTGCCGCCTGCACACTCACCGACCCCAAAACAGAGAATCCGGATCCCACCGATCCTGAGCTGGAGAAATGGCAAGTTATACTAATGGAAGAGTATCCGGAATATTTTGGGCTGGATGCCTCCAACGGCTTGGATGTTTATGTATTTCAGCTGGCAGAGAACAAGTATGAATTTGCTTTGTTGCCCCATTGCGAAGCATCACCGCAAGAGATAGATGCAAAGCTGATAAAGGTAGAGGAAGTCCCTGCATATACTATGCGCAGCATATTATCCTTCTATCCGATAGATAAAGACAAAATATACATTGTTCCATGGGAAGATCCTATAGTGCCGTCTTATAGAGGTGCATATTGGACACGCAAAGCAGGGGAGAGTGAGGAAGAATTTGCGGAAAGGCAGGCGGACTACCGGGAGGAGATCCGTTTCCTCTTACTGGAGTTTGATGCGGAATTTCCCGGCAGCAACTATTGCGACAGCATAACGGTGGATATCGACGGTGACGGCAAAAAAGAAATGTGCTTGATTACAGAAGAAGGTGTCATCGGCAACTTTCCTTTTTATCGCTTTCTTGCCAGAGAAAAAGGAGAGAAGAAATGGAAATATGACAGCGGCATCGTGAGCAAACACCGCTACAAAAATGGGTATATTGATTACAGAAGTATGATCTTTGTTGAGGATGCGCTGGGACGGATGTATATTGAAGCACAGTGTCAGGATGGGGATCTGTCGGAAACTCGCCGGATCGATATTGCCTTTGCGGAGGGAAAAGCGCAATTTTACTACAAAGGGAAAGCGCTTTTGGGAGGAAAACCGGAGACAACGCTTATGTTTGCGGAACCGTCCCTTTCGTGGGTTACGTCAGATGTTCCGGAAGTGGTCTTAAGTAATAGAATCTTGTATAAGTATCGTGGGGTGCAGACTTTAGGCGCAACCTTGGAGATCACGCTGACCCAAGAGATGCTTCAGCCGCTGTTTAATGGTTACGACGGCCAATACAGCGAACTGGCGGAGAATATCCTGCGAAATAATTTCAGAGCTTTTGAAATATATCCTGAAGATCCTGAGAGTGTTGACCTTTACTATTTTCTGTTGCAAAAGGATGGCACAAGGCTTTTGGTGTACGGCCACTATGAAAACGGAGAAAAGAACGGCTTTATCCGGTGGATTTTTAAGACGGAATAAGGCGATATCGGTGCAATAAATGGACATTATTTTCGAGATATTTTTGGAGATTTACGGGGAGCTGATGATGCTCATTATTCCCGAGAGCAAATGGACGAAGAAAAAAGGAGCCATCGCCCTTGTTGCTGTGCTAAATTTTATCGGTGTGATGGCACTGTTTCTGTGGGGCATTGTTCTGCTGACAGACAACGGCAATCCATTGGGCTGGATCCCCATTTTCTTTGCAGTGGTGCTCTCTGCGGTGCAGATTGGCGTTGGCATTTACCGTTTTATCCGGAGCTGTCGGGAGAAAAACCAATAATTGTAAGTCCCACCTGAAAGTCTCAGGTGGGATTTGGCTTTTTTTGAGAAAAGGTATTGCAAGGAAGGGGAATTAATGGTAGAATATACATTGAGGTTCTATGTGAACAAATACCGATTATCGGTAAAACAATAAAGGAGGAGCATTATGACTTCCAACGAAAAGAAGCAATTGCAGATCACAGCCTGCAAGGTTCGTATGGGTATCATTGAGTCTACCCATTCCGCCAAGGCAGGCCACCCCGGCGGCTCTCTGTCCGCAACAGAGATTTTTACTTATCTCTACTTTAAGGAAATGAACATCGACCCCAAGAACCCCAAGTGGGAGGATCGGGACCGCTTTGTTCTCAGCAAGGGCCACACCGCCCCCGGCCTCTATGCCACTTTGGCGCACCGCGGCTATTTCCCCGTGGAGGACCTGAAGACGCTGCGTAAGATCGACAGCTATCTGCAGGGCCACCCCAATATGAATATGGTTCCTGGCGTGGATATGTCCACCGGCTCTCTGGGTCAGGGCATCTCTGTGGCGGTTGGTATGGCGCTGGCCGCCAAGCAGACCGGTAAGAATAATCGCGTTTATTCTCTGCTGGGTGACGGCGAAATTCAGGAAGGTCAGGTTTGGGAGGCATGCATGGCTGCTGCCCACTACAAGCTGGACAACCTGTGCATCATTGTGGACAACAACGGCCTGCAGATCGACGGCAACATCAAGGACGTTATGAGTCCCTATCCCATCGTGGACAAGCTGGATGCCTTCGGTTTCCGTACACTGGCTATCGACGGTCACGACTTTGATGCCATCGAGGAAGCATTTAACACCGCAAAGGCAACGAAGGGTATGCCTACCGCCATCGTGATCACCTCCGTTAAGGGCAAGGGCGTTTCCTTTATGGAAAATGACGCCGGCTGGCACGGCAAGGCACCCAACGATGCAGAATACGAGCAGGCAATGGCTGAGCTGAAGGCACAGCTTGCAGAAGTGGAGGCATAATTATGGCTGATATGAAGAAAGTTGCTACCCGTGACAGCTACGGTAATGCGCTGAAAGAGCTGGGCGCTGAGTACGAAAACCTGGTGGTTTTGGATGCTGACCTAGCGGGTGCTACCAAGACCGGCGTCTTTAAGAAGGCTTTCCCCGACCGTTTCTTTGACTGCGGCATCGCAGAGGCTAATATGATCTGTATGGCCGCCGGTATGTCCACCGCAGGCTTGGTGCCTTTCGCATCCAGCTTTGCTATGTTTGCTGCCGGCCGCGCCTTTGAGCAGGTTCGCAACTCCATTGGCTACCCCCACCTGAATGTGAAGATCGGCGCAACCCACGGCGGTATCTCCGTCGGTGAGGACGGCGCATCTCACCAGTGCTGCGAGGATTTCGCGCTGATGCGCAGCATTCCCGGTATGACCGTCATCTGCCCCGCTGACGATGTGGAGGCAAAGGCTGCTGTAAAGGCCGCTTACCTGATGGATGGTCCTGTGTACCTGCGCTTTGGCAGACTGGCTGTGCCGGTATTCCACAGCGAGGACTACAAGTTCGAAATCGGCAAGGGCGAAGTACTGAAGGAAGGCAACGACGTTGCCATCATTGCCAACGGTTTGCTGACCTATGAAGCCATCCTGGCCGGCGAAGAGCTGGAGAAGCTGGGCATCCACGCCCGCATTATCAATATGGCTACCATTAAGCCTCTGGATGAGGAGCTGGTGCTGACTGCGGCAAAGGAATGTGGCAAGGTTATTACCTGCGAGGAGCACTCCGTTATCGGCGGTTTGGGCGAAGCTGTTTGCTCCCTGCTGGCGGAAAAGTGCCCCACTTTGGTACGCCGTATCGGTGTCAACGACGAGTTCGGTCACTCCGGCCCCGCGGTTGACCTGCTGAAGCAGTTCGGCCTGTCCTGCGAGAATATTGTTGCCGTAGCCAAAGAGCTGTGCGGCAAGTAAGGAGAAAAAGATGAACTTTAAGCAGGTCGTTTGCTTGATACTGGCAGCGGTTTTGCTGCTGGGTCTGATTGCAATGGCAATCCCGATGCTGTAATATAAAAAGCCGCCCATACGGGCGGGTTTTTTAATTGACAATGGACAATTTTTCGTTGCCATTGCGAGGACGGCTTTGCCGTCCGTGGCATTTAATCAATGTATGATTGCCACTGGCAATCATTAATATTTTTGATTCGCTGCGCGGAGCACCACTCCCGGTACAGTCTCTCAATCATCACTACACTACAATAAAATCGCACCATCGAGGGACGATTTTATTTCGGGTCGTCGAGGACGCCGACCCCTACAAACAGGAAATCCCACGGTGCGTATACACTGTGGGATTTTATATTTACTTGATTTCTTGCTCCAAAGCATCAAACTCCGGTGTGCTGAAGAACTCGCCCAATGTAATTCCTAAGCCATCACAAAGTTTCTTTAACGTAACCGCTCCGGGGTTTTTGCTTTTCTCATTTAAAATGCTGTATACTGTTGAAGGAGAAACACCGGACATACTTGCCAGTTCGTTAATCGCAATATGGCGATTGTCGCAAAGCGCAATAATACGATTTGCAATCGCCTCTTTTGTATTCACAGCCGTTCCCTCCCTTTTTGATTTATCGCAAATTGAGTTTACCCAAAAATGCGATAAATCGTATGGGATATATCGCAATTTTATAGGGAACATGTTATAATTGCGATATATCACAAAATTGGAGGTAATATTATGTCAGCGTGTACATTTTTCGGTCACAGGGATGCGTATCATTTAGACTGCACACGGCTTTTGGAGACCATCCGGCAGCGGATATTGCAGGGAGACGATATTTTCTATGTAGGCCATCAGGGGTCGTTTGATATTGCGGTGTATGGTTGCCTGAAAGCCCTTCGGGAAGAATACCCCCATATCCGGGTCTGTGTTGTGCTTGCTTATCTCCCCACAGAGACGGATTTGGAAATCTCCGATTCTATGTTCCCGGAGGGGTTAGAGCTGGTGCATCCTAAATATGCCATAGACAAAAGAAATAACTGGATGACAGATGTCTCCGATACTTGCATTTGCTATATCGACCACACCTGGGGCGGCGCGTATAAATACGTAAAGCGCGCCCAAAAGCGCAGTCTTACGGTTATCAATATCGGCAGCGCAGAAATATAGGGGACGTAAGGGCGATTCAGGAATTGCCCGTGGGATGACAAAATCGGACCCATTCATATAGTAAAAATTGCGAAATATAGCGATTAATGGGAGATAGTACAAGGAATGCCAAAGATTTGTCTTGATTTCCGATGGGATTTGTGGTAGAATATCTCCCGATATTGGGATTTTTGAACCCGATTACCATATACTTTTCGAGAAGGAGGGATATGTTTGCGTAAGCGTATATTGGCAATGGTGCTGACTATGGCGCTGCTGATGTCTGTGATTGTGCTTCCCACAAACGCCGCTACCAGCAGTGAAGAGGCCGCGCTTCGTCAGATGATTACAAAGACCTATAAGCGCTTACGGGCCAGCAACGACTATGACTCGTATAACGGTTATTGCGGTAAAATGGCAGCATATACCCTTTATTATTTAGGTGTGGATAAGAAAGTCCACGTACATAACGGCAAAGACGAATACGATGCCTACAAGAATTTGGAAAAGACCACCGGCGGTTATATGGTAGAGACCTACCCCGCTGCTGAATACACTCTTGAGGAAGCGCTCAACGCAATCAGTGAGGGTGGTACCCGGGATGTATACAACATTTTGGTTGGTTTCCAAAAGACCAACACCGCCGCCGGCAAGAAATACGGCCACGCTGTGGTTATCTACGGCATTCTCAACGGTAACGTTTATTTTACCGAGAGCTTTGTGCATTTGGGCGTTGCTGAGGGCAAGCCTATTGTTTGCACCATCAAGGAGTTTGTGAAGAGCTACCGTGACTGGACCACCTTTGAAGGCGTGATCCATTTCGGCACAAAGCGTTACGCAGATTTCTGCACCGGCTATCCGGCGGACCTTTTTGTAAAGACTACGCAGGAGCTGCCTGTCTATTCTATCCCCAGCGCGGTGGATGTGGAAGGTTATACCGCAAAACAGCTTACCACTGCCTTGGCGAAAGAGCGGCTGGAGGTTGTGGGCCTTTATCAGAACAAGGCGGGCCAGTGGTTCTATGAGGTCAATTACGGCGCCATGACCGGTTATGTAGAGACAGATAAAACGGAGGTTATTCGCTTTAATTTCCAGCATACCGCGTCCGGATTTAACGCGCCCGAAACGCTGCAAAAGGGCAAGGGCTTTACCGTTGGCGGCACAGTTTTGGCAAAGCAGGGTGGCCTTTCCGGCCTGAAGCTGTCTATCACAGACCGCAAGGGCAATGCGCTATATAGCTGCGAAATCCAAAAGGATGGCGCGATGGCATCCATTAATAAGGCTGCCAGCGATATGATGAAGTTCAGTAAGCTGGAGATGGGTGTGTACACCTATACCGTTACCTGCGATTTGATAAATTATTACATAGAGGGTGGCGAACTGCTCGCTGAGACCGAGACGGTCACTCTGGTTAAGAAGGACTTTGCTGTTGGCAATGTGGAGGTTCCTGCTACGCAGGAACAGCTTCCCGAGGTCGCGGTTCTGAGCGGTTGGCACTATGATGCCGAATCCGGCAAATGGAAGTTCTATGAGAACGGTGAATTGGCGCAGGGCTGGATTTTCGATAACGGTGCAGATTACTACATTTTAGAAGATGGCACTGCCGCTACTGGCTGCGTGGAGATCAACGGTGAAAATCGCTACTTTACGCCTACCGGCATAATGCGTACCGGTTGGTATGAGGCAGAGAAGGGTACTTACTACTTGATGAGCAATGGCGCCCAAGCCAAGGGTTGGCACACCGTCAACGGAATTCCCTGCTACTTTGGGGACAATGGCCTTTGGCAGCCGGATGCCCAGTATACTCCCACAGAGGACGAAAATGCAGGCTTAGATACGGATGAGTTGTTCACATCTCTCTTTGAGAGCCTGAATAAGTGTACTGAGCAGTATCAGAATTTCTTTAATCCTTAATAGAAAACCCGATGTGCGCGCACATCGGGTTTTATTTATTGAAATCAATGCCGCGGCAGACGGTCCAGTAATGCAGGGCATTTTCGATATCCCGCTGGGGAAGATCGAAATATTCTGCAAGCTGTCAAGGCTCTGTAAAACCGCAGGCAAAGGCTTCCCGGAGCTCACTTTCCGGTAGATATTGTTCCGCGGCCCAGCGGTTTGCCCGGTGCTCGCTGCGTTCTACAAGCTCGTAGGGACTGTCCACCTTGTGAAGCGCCCCGGTAGCAGCGTGACCGAGTTCGTGGTAGCAGACACCTCTCAGCAGACGGGTAGAGTGGATTTTTGTGAAATCCAAGAAAATGGCGTATTCCTCTTGATCCCGAATCGTTGCGCCGGGTTGGGGACAGCCACGGTATGGAATGACATCTATCTGATTTTTTTGACAGTAGCCATAAAAATCCGAAAGCTCAAACATAGTTACTCCTCTGTGCGCCGCCGTTGCCGCATAATCCGCACCATATCCCGGACGGCGGTCTTCTCCTCTTCATCCAATTCCTTGAAATCTCCGTAAAATGCAATGTCTACCTCGTCCAAAATATCCCGGACAGTCTCCTGACCCAAGAGATAGCCTACGGAAACGCCCAAATAATCGGCAATTTTCTGGGCAGTTTCAGCGCTGAGTCCCTTTTTGCGACCCATTTTCAGATCGGTCATAAGTCCGCGGCTGAGGCCTAAATCGGCGCAAAGCCGACCAGGACGGATATTGCGCTGGGCGCAAAGACCTTCGATAGTTTCGTAGAGATTTCCCATATTTCTTTTCCTCCGCACCTTCGGTGCAAGACGCAGGGGATTCCTGCAGCCTCTCTCTATTTCGACAAAAGTACACAGTAAAGTACAATATGCCGCGCTCACTATTATAATAGTACTTGAACGCGTACTTGTCAAGAGAGAAAGAGATTTTTCTTAAAAAAATAATAAAATAGAAAGTGTCCAATAAATTGGATGCATAAAACGGCTTCGGGAGGGATATATTAAACAGGGAGGGAAAATAGGGGTTGACAAAGGTCGGCCTGTGTGGTACTATATTAAAGCTTTCTGGAGCATCATATCGCGGAGTAGAGCAGTTGGAAGCTCGTCGGGCTCATAACCCGGAGGTCGTAGGTTCGAGTCCTGCCTCCGCAACCAAAATAAGTGGACAGCACTTCGGTGTTTGCCCACTTATTTTTTTGCCTTCACTCCCCGACTAATTTGGTATATACGTCGACAGCGTTCTGCTGTCTTTTTTTATTTTTGTTGAAAATTTTTCTTCCGTTTTATGAAGTTTGTGAAGTTAGCGCTATTGACCCGATATGCCGCTTATGATATAATATAAGTGTAAAGAATTTATGCCAAGGAGGTGTATTTATGAATCCGGCATCCGCACAAAAAAGAATCGCTTTCGGGTACAACCGTGACGGAAATAAGATCGTTGTCAACGAGGGGCAAGCTGCCTGCGTAAAGATGATATTCGATTATTATTTGGAGGGCAAAAGCCTATCCGCAATCAAAGAAATTTTGGAGGGCGTAGGGATTCCCTCCCCGCAAAACAAGCCAACCTGGGGAAAGCAGACCCTCTCCAATATTCTCTCCAACCCTCATTACTTGGGTTCTGAAGAGTATCCCCCGCTTATCTCCCAAGACGTCTTCGATAAAGTCCAAGAATTGAAAACAAAGTGATAACTATTTCAATATCGCTTCCGTATGCAGAATTTTTATGGTAATATGAACCACAAAAAGCAACGGAGGCGATATTGTTATGAGTAAAGTAAAAGTTATCCCCGCGAGTCCGGTTTTCAATATTCCCCGCCCTTACCGTGTTGCAGCATATTGCCGTGTCAGCACGCCCCAGGAGATGCAATACCACAGTTTGGAAGCCCAACGGAAACACTTTGAAAAGTATATTGATTCCAAATTAAATTGGATCTTCGTCGGCGTGTATGCCGAACAAGCGTCGGGACGGCACAATGCCAAAATGAAAGAATTTCAAAGGATGATGGCAGACTGCCGCGCCGGGAATATCGACTTTATACTCGTCAAGTCCATCAGCCGTCTCGGACGGAATACTCTACAGTTTTTGCAAGCCTGCAACGAGCTGAAAGACCTTGGTGTTGATGTTTATTTTGAGGTTGAAAATCTGCATATCAATGACCCGTATGCGGTTCGGCTCTTGACCATATACGCGGGTATGTATCAAAACGAAAGCGAAAGTAAAAGCTACGGCATCAAGTGGGGCTTCCATGTCCGTTTCAAAAGCGGAGATGCAAAATTTTATAATCGCCCCTGCTATGGTTATAAGCAGGGTGCAGACGGCACTTTGAAGATCGTCCCCGAAGAAGCCGCCGTTGTTACTTTGATATTCGATTGGAAATCGGAAGGCGCTTCCCTGCGTACCATCGCAAGCCGTCTTATGGATATGAGGATAAAAGCTCCGAGGGGCGGCGATATATGGGGCGTTGAAACCGTCCGTAAAATCTTGAATAATGAAAAATATTACGGCGATGTATGCTTGCAGAAAACATACATCGCCGATTATTTTACGGGTAAGCAAGTCCCCAATCGAGGGGAGTGCGACCGCTACCTCTTACGAGATCATCATACAGCAATTATTCCAAAATGTAAATGATTTTTGCGAAAATGTAAGTGACGGTGAGCAGGGTTTTTGTGGTATAATGAATGTGAGTACCACACCTCTAATATCGACATTTTTCAAAAAATATTTCTTTTCATATTGCAAAAATGCTATAAATATGTTATAATGATGTTATAACTAAATTGTACGAGAGGTGCTTTATGAATTTCCCGGAACAAATCAAACATATTAGACAGTTACAATTCTTGAGCCAAGAAGCATTTGCCAAGGAACTTGGTGTTTCATTTGCCACCGTAAACAGATGGGAGTCTGGCAAAACCAAACCTACATATAAAACGCTGAAACTTTTGGATGATTATTGCAAGAAATGTGGTATGGTTTTGGATTTTAGTGTTGAGTGCATGGGGGGAAAAGAGCGATGATTGATAATAAGCATTATTATATTTCTCTTTTCACTGGCGCTGGCGGTTTAGATATTGGTTTCAAAGAAGCTGGATTTATAGGATTGTTAGCAAGTGATATAATGCCCCAAGCGAAAGACTCTTTTACTATTAATTTTCCTGATGAGCCATACTTGTTGGAGGACATTCGAAAGCTGTCCATATCGGACATCAAAGCATATATTGGAGACAAGAAAATTGATGTAATTATTGGCGGTCCTCCCTGTCAGGGTTTTTCCAACATGGGAAACAAAAACTCTGCCGATCCCAGAAACACGCTTTTTGAAAGCTATGTAAAAATCGTTGACGCAATTCGCCCTAAGTGCTTTGTTTTTGAAAATGTAAAGGGCCTATTCACTATGTTTGAGGGTAGATACTTTGAGCAAGTGGTTAATGCATTTATGGCTATTGGCTACAATTTGCATTATTCAATGATCGATACATCCAATTATGGAGTGCCTCAAAAAAGAGAGCGTGTATTCATCGTCGGAACAACATCGGAAGAACAATTCTTTTTCCCTGCACACAGTTCTGATTCTTATGGTAATATCAATGCTTTCAGAAATGTCGGTGAAGCTATAAACGATCTCATGGATAAGGGCGAAGAATTTCCTAATCACATCGCTCTTAATCATTCCGATGTTGTTGTTCGGAGATATCAACTTATTCCCGAAGGTGGAAAACTTCCTAAACCCGAGGATCTTCCAGAGGATATTAGACGTAAGAATTTTGGAAACACTTACACTCGTTTGCATCGCCAAGAAGTCTCTTCTACTATTGTCCCTGGTAACAATGCACTCCCGGTGCACCCTGTGCTCAATCGTAGCTTGACTCCTCGAGAGGGTGCGCGTATCCAAACCTTCCCGGACTCCTATATTTTTAGAGGAGACCGCAGATCTCAGTGCATTCAGGTAGGAAACGCCGTGCCTCCTCTTATGGCAGCTAAAATTGCAGATTGTGTTCGTCGATTTATTGAAGGAGAAAAATATTCTGGAATTATGCCTGATAACTCTTTTTATGTAAAAACAGATCTTGGAATTGCCCTTCGCAAAGAACGCAAGGCAAAACGTGCAACGCTGAAGTTTGGTGACTTGTTCTGTGGTGCAGGTGGATTTACACAGGGATTGGAGCAAGCAGGCTTGGAATGTGTACTCGGAGCTGAGTTCAACGATTATGCTGTTGAAGCCTATAGAAAAAACTTTACTCATGAATGTTTGCAAATTGATCTTTCTGTTGAAGAAAATCAAATTTTGGTAGCAGAAAAATTAAAACACGCCAAAGTTGATCTCGTTGTTGGTGGACCTCCGTGCCAAGGCTTTTCTATGTTTGGAAATCGTAGATTTGTTAATACCAAAAAGCACGATTTAACGAAAGATCAAAGAAACAATTTAGTTTATGCTTTTGCAAATATTGTTGTGCGTTCAGAAACCCCATGGTTTATTATGGAAAATGTCCCCGGAATCCTTTCTGCGCACAACGGAGAGTATGTTAATACTATTGAGCAATATTTTAGAGAACACGGTTACCGCACCGAGCACAGAGTAATCAACGCTGCCGATTATGGTGCGCCACAGTTACGTCGTCGTTTCATTTTGATTGGCACAAAAACCGATTTTGCATTCCCTTACCCTAAAGCTAAATATTTTGAAAACCCTGAATCTTGGCAACATCCGTATAGAACAGTTGAAGAGGTGCTGACGGATCTTGCGGATGAATCTACATTGGGCAAGTTAAAAAATCATCGTGCGCCCAGCCACTCAAAGGTGGTTGCAGAACGTTTTTCCTATATTCCCGAAGGAGAAAAAATGGATGTTGACGCATTACCCGAACATCTAAAGTTGGGTACTAAAACGGGCAAGCCGGTTGCTAACTTTAGCCATGTATTTGCACGACTTGACCGTAAAAAACCTTCTTGCACAATTGTTCCGGGGCACAATGCACTTCCGGTTCATCCTACATTAAACAGAACACTTACTGTTAGAGAAGCTGCACGTATCCAAACCTTCCCAGACGATTTTGAGTTTGTTGGGCCTATTATTAACCAGTGCCTACAGGTAGGCAATGCATTCCCTTGTATTGTAGCTCAAACATTTGGTGAAAGATTAAGAACTGTTGTTAACAAAGAGTGGAGCATCGACTCTGCAACACATCTCGCAAAGAAATCTATGTTGGAGGAGGAATAAACCGTGGCATTAAATCATCATGTTCTTGCTAAAGCAACAACCGATGCGATTTTACAAAACTTTAAAACTGCCACATGGCAGTATAACGGAAGCTGGGGAGCTGATTTCTATAGAGTTGGCACAAGTGCGGATTTTCCATCTCCTGATGCCGCTTTTTATGATCCGACAAACAAAAAGCTTGCTTCTTTTGAGTTCAAACCTGCAACAGAAACTAAAAGAGGTATGCTTACCGGCGTTGGACAAAGTATTGCTTATCTTAAAAGTTGTGACTTGGCGTACCTCATTTCGCCTCAAATAATTGATGGCTTTAATATGGGAAATTTCCTTACAGATTTGTACAACGCACAAATCGGAGATAAAATCCCTGTTGGTCTTATTGTCTATGATAATAACAACCCCAACAATTTAACTTTAGCCCATAATGTTACCACTCTTTCAACCGATACAGATTATGCTCACAAGCCGACAGCTGATCGATTTTGGGCAAAGCATCAAGACCTGCCGATTGCAATGTTTCATCTACTTTTACACTATTACTATTTAAAAAAAGTGGGCATTGTGGAAGGGGATGCTTTTGCCGCGTGCTGGAAAGAAAAGATTATTCCAATAAGCATTTTGACAGATTTCCGTACAGCGCCTGTAAAGGATATCGCAGGCAATGTAATCGGTACACTTCAAACTGGAAAGCCCCTTACTTTCTTGGAAAAGAAAGTGGCGGCTATGCGTAAAAAAATACCACAGGAGCACTGGGCAGCAATTATTTCCCAAGATATTGACACCACCTTTGTTGGTGACAACTATTACAACTCTATCAAAAAGAATTATGTCACTTTTTTGAAACATATACAGGTGATTGACTCTGAAGGTAGTTTAACCGATTCTGGCTTTAAGCTGTATCATATAGGTCTTTCAAACGGTCCCACCAGTAAGGTGTTTGCTGATTATTTTACCAGAGAAGTTCTCACTGTTGGTCACCATTTGGATTTGTTGCTTGACATTGACTCCACTTCCAAAAAGCATCCCGATAAAGATATCGATGAAGTTCTTGCAATTATGGAAACAGACTATGAGCTCAAAGGATATATCAAAAGAAACCCCAATAGAGTTGCAGGCGATGCATCGAAAACAGGTTTTCTGAAATACGAAAAAATCTTATGGCAATCACTTGGGCTTATGGATAAAAAATATAATATTCAATGGCGAAAAATTACTGAAGTTTGTTCATTGCCCGAACTTTGATTGAAAGAATGGAGATATGGTCATGTCAAAATGCATTCCTGAATTATGGACACTAAAAGAAATATATCAATCATTATCAAAGGGTTACAATGGGGATAAGAAGATTGTTATCCCTATGTTTCAGCGCGGAAAGCGGTGGTCTTCCAAGCAGCAAGAGTCTTTTATCGAATCTTTGAAGAAGAGTTACCCTATAGGCACGTTGCTGTTTTATAAAACCACGAAAAACGATCAGCAGATTTATACGCTTATTGATGGATTGCAGCGAGGCACGGCGATAAAGAAGTATTTGTCCAACCCCACGCACTTCTTTAAGATTGAGCAAATCCCTGCGGACGTGCTATCCTCAATCTATGCACTTACCGAAGCCCCTGCCGAGGAATACGCCGATATTGATGCCATTATAATGGAATATGTGCATCAACTTGCTTCTTTTGATACCTTTGAAATCGCCGAGCTGTTTACTGAACTTGCGGATAAATATCCTATTGTAGGAGCAAAACTGAAGCAGTTTACCGCTCTTGTGAAACCGGTATTCCAGAGTATTAAAGATGAATATAACGATTTGAGCCGTTCTCAAATCCCGGCTATCGTATATTCCGGCGAGGAAGAAACTCTTGCAGACATCTTCACATTGATGAATTCACAGGGTACTCCTCTGACGGATTACGAAATTTATGCGGCTTCATGGCCCTCGCAAAAGTTCCACGTCTCTAATGATGCAATCGTAGATTATGTACTCAAAAAATATGATTGCTTAAACGATGACGGATACGAGGTTCACGGTTACGATAGAGACGCCATCCGAAAGAGCAAGAATTTGAGTGCGTTTGAGTATGTGTTCGGATTGTCAAAATATATTACAACAAAATACCCAATACTTGCTTTCCAAACGAATCTATCTGCGGATGAGACAAACCCCGTTGCTTTCTTGTTGCTGAACGCCTGCTTTAATTCAAGCCATAACCGGGTAAAGGATGTTTATAGTTCGGTTCTGCTGTATAAAGACAAAATTGATGTTCTTGAAAGTTGCCTTATTAAAGCCATTGAGTTTGTGGACAGTGCTATCGCTCCCATCATTAGATTCAAAGGTAACACGAGACACACGATTAAAATTATGCATTCGCAGTTCCAAATTTTATCAATGATCTCCTTTACCTTCCGAGAAATGTTTGATGCTGACCTGGAGGAGAAGGATTCTTGGAAAAATAGTGCCGTCACGCTGAAAGATAACTTTTGGAAATATTACGTATATGATATTCTCTCAAAGCACTGGGCTGAAGGCGGCACTACGAAAATCCACTCTGCCAACGGTGACAAGAGATATCTTTCTCCTCTCACCAGGGGAATGTTCTCCACGGCGTTTGATAACTACGTTGAATACTGCAACAACATCGAGGAAGCCAAGAATGTTCATAACCCCAATGAAAAGGACTATGTTATCCTCAATACCATATATCTATCGTTGTTCACGGCTATGGATCAGTTATCATTGGATGCCTTTGATGTAGAGCACATTGCTACCAAGAGCCAAATGAAGGGCTTGATTAAAAAATGTAAGGGTACCGGATTGCCGATTTCGCACATTGCTAACATATGTTATTTGCCCGAGGGAATCAACCGCACCAAGCAAGATCTCAATTTCTATCAAGATACCGGATATTTGGCAAAGGCAAAATGCACGCTCCAATACATAGAAGAAAAGTACAGCTTCACCGAGGTGACGATGCTGGAGTGGATGGATCTCCCATATCAAGCAGGAGATTTTGCAACATTGCGAGAAGAGTATTTTGAATACTTACAAGCTAGATGCATTACCATCAAACAAAAATTCTTGACAGCACTTGGTTTCTCGGCTGATGATACAACGGCAATTATTCCGGTAGCGGAGGCGGCTGTTTCGCTTGAAACTTTCACCGATGATTTCTTTAGACTTGAAAAAATTGGAATAGTTGCAAAAAAATCTATTGAATATCTTGTAACGCAGGGGTTGCTGACGGACGATGATTTTGAGCATTTGAAGAGCAAAGACTACAGTATGGAGCACCTAGGCTGTGCATTCCCGTTGTTTGTTTATTCTGAAGACGAGGTTACAGACGATGCAGGACAAAAACGCTACTGGACTACACCCATTTATTACAACGGACAAGCACTTTATGTTTGTAGCCAATGGTTTGAACACGACCGTAAACGTCTTGTGCCGTGGGTAAAAAAGCGTCTTGTGCGCACATAACAAGAAATCTTATTTCGAGGAACAAAAAATGAAGCACGAAAATTTAAAAGTCAAGCGTAGTTTGATCATTCAATCATTCGCACCGCTGTTTCTGTTGTTAGCCATCAAGTATTCGCATATCTGCGCATACTGCAATCTTATTTGCAAGTTTTTTGATAAAATAAAGAATAACTTTGGGGAAACTGTTGCTTCTACAATTCAACATCCGTCTTTCTGGGAGATGATTGTTTTTTCTATAAGTATAGCTTGGCTAATTGTAACGATTTTTATCGCGTGTGGATTTAGAGGCATACAAAACAATGGATTCACAGCCGCAGGCGAGCAAATCATAGTTGCAGAAAAAGAGACCGACGGCGGTGCAATATTCTTAGTGACATATATTCTACCCCTACTAATGGATGACATCAATAATTGGAGAAGTTTTCTTGTTTTTATTGCTCTTCTCTTCATGATAGTTATGCTTTTAATTCATTCCAAAAATTTTTATAACAACCCCATACTTTCGTTGCTTCAATATAAAACATATACTTTTAAATTTGTTAATCCTGCAGATGATATTGAAGACGCAAATAAAGAGTATGTTGCCATAACATACGGTAAAGGTATTTCGGAAGAGGCAACTATTAGACGAAAATATATAACTGATGGTGTTTTTCTAATTTATAATGACTAAAAGAACGGAGGGATCAAAATGTCCGAGAACGCATTAACCCAAACAACCATAAAGGCACTTTTAACTGATTTTCACTCAAATAGTAATCAATGTGGATTGGATGTGTTTGTTGTTATGAAAAATGCACCAATGCTCAAAAGAATATCATTGTCGGAGAAAACAAACAACGAGGGTGATACCCTTCGCACTGTCTTGAAAAATATGCTTTTCTCAGTTATAAACGATAACTACATTTCCGAAGAAGCAGAATATGTTGACGGTACAAGCTTGGCTGACGATCAGCATAAATTTTTGATAATACCGCAAAGCGGCGATTTTGTGCCATTTTCGTTTTTAAACAATACAGATGCGATATCCCCTTTTTCAGAAGATGATCTAAGCAATTCCGCCGGTCTTGCCTTCAAATTGCGAAAAGGAGAACAGATAATTTGGTGTTATCAGCATTTATGGAGCATAATGGTTCCTAACCGAAAAAAGAATAACATAATGGCACGACTTAACGGCTTTGAGAATCAAACTGTATTTGAAGAACAAAGTGAAAGTCTTCTAACAATAGCTAGAAAAATTGATATATTAATAATCAATGATTCTTTGATAACAGCCAACACTTCTCTTTTGCAAAACAATTTTGGATTCCAAACATATATTTATCAAGCTGCGCAACAAACTATTACCAGTATTGCCTCAACAAATTTGTTGAGTAATACGGACAAGCTCACTGAATATATCAGCAGAGGAAAGCCCAAATATGCAAAGAAAATGATGCGCATTGCAGCATCAAAGGTGTTATCATTAGATGCAAACGAACTGTTACACAAAATTCAAACAGTAGAACGGTGGAAGGACAAGTTCTGCATTGATGAAACGACAAATAAAATAGTTATAAAAACATATGCCGAGGTCGAAAGATTGATAGACCTATTGGACGAGCGATATACACGGTCTGATATTACCGATACAGAATACGATACGGATGTAAAAACCATCGCTCAACCAGTAATGGCTTAATATCATTGTGCCCTTGGGCCACACTTTCGTTCACAAAAAGTTATCTGGACTTATGCCCCGACTTGTGGTAATGTATGGTGCTACAAGGAGGTGCGCTTATGAGAAGTATACTTGAAGAATTGTGGTACGGAAATGTTTGCCCGAATGGGAGATGCCGCGAATTGACTCCTGAAGCCAAACAGCTTATGAAGTACATCGCAGACCATCACGACAATCTGCAGGAAACGCTTACGGACAAGCAGAGGGAGATTCTTGAAAAGTTTGACGATTGCTACGCCGAGCTGACGGATATAAATGAACGCGAAATATTCGTGTATGCATTCCGTCTCGGAGCAAGAATCGCCATCGAGGTTTTCTCCCCGTCATTCAACGCATAAAGACAATACCGCCTACACCAATTTCGATGTGGGCGGTATTTCTCTTTTTCTTTTGCTCACGGGGAGTGATAAAAAACGCTCAAAAATACCCTTTGCACCGCTCCGCTAAAAAATGCACCGGAGCGCACTTTTTTGCACCCCCTTTCAAAAAAATGCACCGGAGCGCACTTCTTTGCACCCCCTTTCAAAAAAATGCACCCCCTCAACAATCTAAATTGCACCCCCCTGTACTTTCTATTAATATCTACTACTTAACACATAAAAACCACGGCTTTTGCCGTGGTTTTTCTTTGTTTTTATAACTTTTTAAGGCGAAATGGAACATACCAAATTCTGTTTGACACCAATTTTGACGCCAATGTTGCATTAAAATTGGTGTTTTCTGAGTGATATAGATCTGAAAGTAGGTCGGTACCACATTGGAGACCATCAATATGGTATTTTTATTGTGCGATTCTTTGGATCATTTTCTGCCGAAGTGCTTCTATAAATTCATTGTTTTTGGGATAAGCATCAAACCGTAGATTCCCGCCGGCTGCTTCATCGATCATTTGGACAACCTTATCCCTGCCAATGACCCCCTCAAGGGCAAAGCAAATATTCATATCCTGAACAGCCTCGTATGTCACTTCGCCTCTGATAGACGTGTACACGCAGTTTTTACCCGGATAGACGATAAAGGGATCGCCGGAGGGCCATGCGCCGTCGCCTGAGGTGGTTACATAGGGATTGATGGCATAAACAGAACGACAGTTATTATAAAAATTAAAGCCCCAATGTAGAAAGCCTTTGATATTGTATTTGTAAAGCAAAAAGCCCAAAATGCGCGTCCGATAGGAAGGCATTGCCATAAACACATTGGAATAGACGGTTTGCGGTGAACTGCAGTAGTACAGCCACTGATTTGGAATATCGTGCTGCAAAAACGTGTGGATATTATGGATACTGGTTACCGGACATTCGATGAGTCCCTTCTCATAAAACGCATAATCGGAGATGGCATCATAGGTCTTGCTATTTCCTATGAGAGGGCGAATGATTTCCGCCGCGGTTTTATAGGCCTGCATAGTATCAAGGCTCGGTTCATCTGAAATATGGAAATAAGTATTTTCGCTGATCCCTTCTTTTTCCAGCGCACAATAAATGGCAACAATATACTGCTTCAGGAAAGAAATATATTCCGGGTCATTAGCTGCCACATGCCAGCCAAAACGGTATTCTGCCTTGCCGTTTTCTGAAACCATAATATTTGGTGCGCTCTTTGCGCCCCACTGAGAGAACATATGGGCAATCTCATAGTAGTGGATACCGTGTTTTTTGCAAATGGAAATATAACGCCGAAACCGGGTAAAGTCAAATGTATAGGTATCTCCTGTTTTTTCAATATCCACAAGCTGTACGCAAGGTCTTGCCGTGCCGATCTCCGTGTCAAGAGGTGGTGTGTGGATAGGAACCAGCATCATATTAATGCCCACGTCCGCGGCAGCGGCAATATACTGATCGATCAAATCCCAGTGCAGCTCAGAAAAAATCTGCGCTCCGTGAACCTACGCAATGCAATCAAGATATATCCACCGTGTATAAATCAGCTTTTGCTCCGGCATAACAACGGGAAGCACCTCAATATCCATCCTTTGGCAGTAATCTCCCACTGGATCATTCCCGGGATGGACAAAGCAGAGGTTTACACATACAGAGTATCTGCCAGGTTTTGTATTTGCCGGGATATCTACCTTGACCCACAATGTACGCGGTATTTCATCAACTGACAACCGGGAACCGGATTCTTCTATAGGAACAAGTATATCTGGCATCAATCCCGGTTCCTGTGTAATATAATCCTCAATAGGCGTATCGCCGACGACCGGTGTATCCATAACAGCATCCTTGACGCAGTATATACGGATATTCTCAGCCAGCTCCGACTCTACTGATACAGAAGCAAAAAGAGGCTTCTCAGCCTTCAAATACAGTTGATAGGAAAACCTTTCCCCCGCAAGCGCAGTTTTATTCTGTATTTCAGTAAAATCTTGCTTAGCTGTTTTTCTGACCTTATGAAGGGAGGATATCTGCTTTATAATGATTTCCACAATACTCATCCTTTCGCTTGCTTGCAGTACACCTATAAAACGAATCTTTAGAAGTGCCATATAATGAATATATCATATAGTCCATTCAAGCGCAATAGAAATTTCTCAGTCAACTGCGCTAACAGCTGTATCTGAAGTCATCTGTTCCAATGGTAAAGTAAATACATTCATTCGACCCCGGGAGGTTACCGCCCTCCGGGATTTTTGTTGTTTCCGGTGGCGACAATAAAGGATAATCTACAGCGCGCTATTCGTTTTTTGATACCCCTATTCAGGATGCGATTGCTGGTGCGATATGAACTGTAGGGATTTGCTTGTATAATTTCGCATATAGACTGGCGACGCACGTGATGATGTTTGACGCCAATTATGACGCCAACGCCTACATATATCTGCGCCCATTCACGGGCGCAGATGCAAATCGAGTCCTGCCTCCGCAACCATAAAAAGTCCTGAGATCGTACGATTTCAGGACTTTTTCTTTACTTTTGGGGTGAAAAAGTTCAAACTAAATTTCTGCAAACCTCGCCAAAACCACCCTGACCCATATTTTGACCCATAATAGATTATCACCGAGTGGACAAGTTAGATTTTTTCAGAATACAATGACCAGTAAATCGTAAAAACCGAGAAGTTTCAAAGCTTTTTGAAAAGAAAATTCTATGACCTCCGGGTTTTTCACTCGATGTTCAAAATATCTCATGTTGCAAAACACGGCTGGCAGCATAGTCTGATATGAGGTGATCCAATGCAGAATTGCAGAAAATGTCCGGATGCGATGGCGGAAATTCGAGGTGGAATGGAAGTACCGCAATTGACCGGATGTGTTCGATTTTATCAGGAGAATGGATGCGTATTGATTGAGGCGAGGATTAGCGGTCTGCCAAGGGAAAGCGAAACAGGATTCTTTGGGTTCCATATTCATCAAGGAGAAAGCTGTTCCGGGACTGACTTTTCCAAAACGGGAAGCCATTATAATCCAACTAATCAACCCCATCCTGAACATGCAGGCGACCTGACGCCGTTATTGTCATGCCAAGGCAGCGCGTATTTGTCCGTGAAAACGGATCGGTTTTGTGTGGAGGATATTCTGGGGCGGACTGTTGTGATCCACAGTGACCCGGATGACTTTCTTTCTCAACCTGCTGGTAATGCCGGAAAGAAAATTGCCTGCGGAGTGATTCGCAAAAGGCCATAATATTCAAAACCTCTCTCATGCGGATCATCGGCATCGGGAGAGGTTTTACTTGTTTATTTCGTTTTGTTAGTTGCCGTTTGGCGATATTCGATGAGACCGTTTTGCGGAGGCGTTATAAAGAATCGGGATCAGGCTTTTGGCCTGATCCCGTAAATGTTATGAGTTGTATTCCATTTCGTCAAGGAACTTATTTAGTTTCTCTCTGGCTCGCTCGATTTCTGCGCGATCCTGCTTTTTCAGTGCGCGATCGAAGTCCATCATAGCCCGG
The DNA here is from genome assembly GCA_045654085.1 of Faecousia sp. GTDB lineage: Bacteria > Bacillota > Clostridia > Oscillospirales > Oscillospiraceae > Faecousia. Next base: position 27,811 of record JAZOMT010000038.1, read on the forward strand.
TCAATCGCCATGCGCGTTTCACCGGTGGATTCCTCATATAGACGTTCCCCTCGGAGCAAAACCAAGCGGTTGGGCTCTTCATCTCTTGGATTCTGCTTGAGATACTGCAAAGCTTCCAGTCGCTTTTCTGCCTCTTCCTGGGACAGACGGCTTTTGTTGCCTTGGATCAGGATCTTCCGGCGGAGTTTGGAAGAACGGACATAGACTTCCACCTCCAGCAGAGAATTCACATCATAGGTATAGGTGATGTCCACCGCTTCATTACCTTTCGGTCCCGCCGGAACGGGAACGGACAACTCTCCCAACAGCAGATTGTTCTGCGACAGGCGGCTTTCGCCCTGTAGAATCTTTACTGTGATTTTGGTTTGGTTCTCGTGGGCGGTGTACACAGTTTCTGTGCGGCTGACGGGAATCACCGTATTGCGCTCGATGATGGGCAGATAATGCCCTGGCTCTTCGAATACGCCGTTATCCACCATCACCTCTGTGCCAAGGGTAAAGGGGCATACGTCGGTTAGAACGACTTCCTGAATTTCCTTTTCCCGGGATTTCATACCGCACTGCAGTGCTGCGCCAATTGCCACAGCTTCATCCGGATTGACGCCAAAGCCGGGTATGCGTCCGAATAACTTGGCTACAAATTTACGAACCACAGGGCAGCGGGTTGCGCCGCCCACCAGTACAATCTGATCAATCTCTTGCAGACTAACACCCGCATCCCGCAAGCTTCGCTCAATGGGCTTGCGCAGTCGGTCTAAAAGAGGCGCGCAGGCTCGCTCGTATTCTTCCAGCGTCAGCGGCAAAACGTGCATCTGCCCTTGAATCGTGCAGCACATAATGATCTCACTGCTGTGAGAAAAAGCGCATTTGCAGTTTTCTGCCGTTTTGCGCACCTCGCTGAGGGTCTTCAGATCCAGCGTTTCAGGGGCAAGACCGGCGCTTTGCAGAAACAGATCGTACAGTACATCCGTAAAATCCTCGCCGCCGATGAAATTATCACCGGCAATGGCGTGGACCTCCATAATGGGCTGATACAACTCCAAAATGGACACATCAAATGTACCGCCGCCTAAGTCAAACACCAAATAACGGGAGTCGTTTTGCTCTGTCATACCGTGGGCGATGGCGGCGGCAGTGGGCTCGTTTATGATACGAACCACATTCAGACCTGCCAATTCTCCTGCCCGTTTTGTGGCCTTGCGCTGCAAGTCGTTAAAATAGGCGGGAACACTGATGATCGCATCCGTAACCGGTTCGCCCAAATAGCTTTCCGCGTCTTCCTTCAGGCTGCGCAGCACTAAGCTGGAAAGCTCCTCAGCACGAAGCTTCCAGTCTCCCAAGTGGTATTCCCTGTCCGTACCCATACTCCGCTTAAAGACACTGGCGCTTTCCAGAGGGTGCAGCATAGCCCGCTCCTTGGCACTGCGACCTACATATACCGTTCCGTTACTATCCACACTGACAACAGAGGGTGTTAATTTTTCTCCAAGACGGTTGGGAATGATCTCCGTCTTTCCGTTTCGGAAGCAGGCAACCAAGGAATTTGTGGTGCCTAAATCAATTCCGACCAGCATTTACTTTCTTCCCTTCTTTTTCATACGCCGCTGGCCGGATATGAAATCCAAATCATCTGGCCATTTTGCTTTGCCTGCGGTGTAAAGCTTTTGGGCATTGTCTTTATTGCCCAGAATTTCCTCGAGCTGTGCCTCGTAAATATCTGCGTCCTTGCAGCTACCGTACTCGCAGAAGTCGCACAACGGCAGGCCTCTTGTTTTAGCCAGCTCCTCTTTCGCTTCTTCCTCCCTGCACAGGATTGCCAGCATCAGGCTTCTACGCCCCCGGTACATAGGCTCGTCTGTTAAATGCTGGGAGAGGATGCCGTCAAGCAGAGTCAAAGCCTTCCGGGCGATCATTTTGGCCGAATCTTTTTTGCCAGCGCGCCAATAGGCCAGTGCCAGAAGCGTAAGCAGATGATCGTTATTCGGCTCTAAATAAAGACGCTGCCGCAATAAAACGGCCTGTCTGGAGTAGTTCTGTTCCAACTCTGCCAGCTGCAGGCGGAAATCCTGTATCTGCCCCAAAGGTAATTTGTGCTTTGCAGGGCCCATGGCGACGGCAGCTTTGAACATTTTCTCCTGCAGCAGATTCAGTCTGCCGCTTGCCGCCATCCGGTTAGGATCATTGGGCTTTGATTGCTTCCATGCCTGCAGCACCTGCTCTGCCCGATCCCACCAACCGGCCTGACAGCAAATATCAAATTGCAGCTGCAAGGAATCACCGTAATGGTAGCGCTTTTCGGCATCTGCGGCAAAGGAAATGGCCTCCTCGAACCGCCCTAAACGGCGCAGTATTTTCGCCTTATGCTCTACCATCCAATCGTAGGGACGATCATACTCTTTCATAATGGCCAAGGCCTGATCGAGCAGTTCCATGGACTGTGCATACTTTCCTTGGGCATCGCAAAGGAAAGCCAAGCCGCGGAAACCGTCAATATCTTCCGGGTCCATTTCCAGTTCCTTCAGGTAATACACTCTTGCGCCTTCCATGTCACCCAAATGCCGCTTACAGGTAGCAGCAAAGAAATATAGCTCCGCAGTCTTCTGGTTTTCCAAAAGCTGCTCGTAATAGGCAAGGGCCTGTTCCGCATAGCAGTTGAGGTTTTCATAATACATATCCGCAATGCCGCGCAGCGCAACATCGGATCGGGGATTCTTTTCTAAAATCGCTTTGTACATGCCGATGGCTTTGTCCAGCTGGCCGCCAGCCTTTAGCACCCAAGCTTTATAAGCCAGCAGTTCCGGGTCCTGTTCGTTAACGGCAAGGCCCTTATCCACTATTTCAAGCACGGTATTCCGGTTTCTTTCCTGGCTCACATCCATCTGATTGCCTGTAAGAACTGCCAAACGGCCGTATAGCTCTGCACTCCAAATCAGTTCCTCGCCGGCTTCCACCCGTTTTTGCAGCGCGCGATATGCTCTCAATGCGCCGTTTTTGTCCTTTTTCTCTAGTTCCAACAGTTCCGCTTGGATGAAGTCCGTCGCAATGTTCTCCGGCGCACCGCCTTCCTTCAGGAAATTCAGGATCTCATGCACATCTTCGTATATCTCATTGCGGATCAGGATCTGCATTTTTATGACGTAAAGGCTCAGATCGTTTCCTTGCATAGCTAGTGCGCGATTGACAGCATCGAATGCTTCCCGATCTTGACGCATATGGTATAGGCACACCGCCAACAGCATCTCCGCAAACCAAGCATCAGGAGATAACTGGAGCAACTGCCGTAAGCTTTTTGCTGCACCGGGATAATCCCCGATGGAAAACAGGATCCGCCCCATCGTGGTCAGCACATCCGTGTCCTCCGGCGCGATCTCCAGCGCCTGCGTAAATTTTTCCTTTGCTTCTGCTGTGCGCCCCAGCTGCATCAGACAGTTTCCTTGGATTTGCAGCATTTCCGGCAATCTCACTAAACGCTTCTGCGTTTCCTTTGTGCCGTCATCTGTCATATTCCGCAGGATGGTCTCCACCGCCTGCAGATGGGGCAGCGCTTCGGCATATTTCCCGGTATTGTGGTGAAGCTTTCCCATGAGGTTATGATAGGCAAATACATCTTCGTAATTTGAATCGATCTTCTGTGCAAGCGCAATTGCTTCTTCTGTCCGTTCATTCTGTGCATAGCACCAGGCAAGCTCGATCGCATTATTTGTATCCTCAGGATCTTCTGCGTATGTTGCTTCCCTCTGACGGATCAACTCCCCGTTCCAAGTCTTCACCAGCTGCGTTATGTGTTCCAATAGCATAGGGTCGTTTGCGGAAGCTTTTATGATCTCATAGGCAGTTTCTTTCGCTTCGTGATACCGCTCCTGAGCAGCCAGACACTTGGCATAGACTGTCATAGCACCAATCTGTTTCGCGTCCAACTCCAGAATGTGGCAAGCAACGCGTTCCGCTTCCTCTGTGTTCCCGTCTTCCAGACACAGGTTTGCCCAGGAAATTGCCAATATGGCATTATCCGGATAAGCGGCAGATAGCTGACAGAAGCCGTCCTTACCCTCCTGTACGCGCCCCGTTTCTATATAAAAGCGATAACGAAGGGCGTCCCCATAAGGATGGTGTTCGGACAAGGCCTCCATCTTTTCAAGAATAGGGCCGATTTCATTGAGCGGGATCTGATTGGCATCAAAATAGAGTCTGCGATAGGCGTCGCAATCCTTGCCGCTGATACCCGGGGTGAATAATCTGTAATCCAATGCTGGCTCCAGCCGAAGACCTGCCATAATCGCATGGTCAATAAACTCCCTGGGCCAGCTTTCGTAAAGCTCTTCTACGCGCTGGCTGAACTGGAAGGTTTCATCCAGCACCTGCCAAACCTCTTTCGGCAGGCAGAAGTTTTCCATTAGAAATTTCAGCAGCACTTCTTCTGCTGCAGGACGGGTGTCCAGACCGATGCACACATCGCTGCCCATTAATTCTTTCCAACAAGCAGGATCGATACGGGAGGCAAAATCTTCATATAGCTTTGCGATGGCTTCCATCCAAAGGCCAACAGGGCTTTCGTCCCGAACAGACGCAGCATCTGCCTGATCGGCAAAGGACAGCGCTTCTTCGTAGGCCGTGCGCAGCGCCTTAAACTCCTCGGGCTTATCCTCGGGATTTGTCTTACGCAGCTTTTGGCGGTAGGCATCTGTGATGGCCTTTTTATCTTTTGTAGGTTCGATACCTAAAATAAACCAATCCATATTCTGTCCTCCTTGCTATTATGATAATGTCTTTTTGCGGAACAATCTGGCGGGGCGGTGGCCGGCACCTTCGGTATATTCATCAGTCTCTTCCACAAAGTCTGCAATCTTTCTGCGGAAATTGGCTGTTAGCAGAGAGATTCCCAGCAGAGTCTCCTGTACCTTTTGCAGAGTAAACAGGGTGAATTTTTCCGGCAGGAAGGCAAACACCGTTTCCATCTTCTCTCCCTCTCTCCGCAGCGTCTCCAAGGCGCTTGCCAAAATGGAAGTATGATCAAAAGCCAGACCTTGGTTTTCCAAAATCGCGAAGCGGGTTTTTGCCGTAGCAGAAGGCGCGGCCTGCACAATTGCAGAAAGCACGGCTTCTCCACTTTGCAGCGATAAGTGCCAGCAGTCCTTGCTCTTTTCTTGGAACGTCACTTCGAACCATCGGGCCTCTGCTGCATCGGAACCGCCTATGATCTTGGAATCCTCTTCCGCGATCACAGAGGCATAGGCATGGGAAATGATCCAGCCTCTGGGGTCTCGGTCCGGCTGGCTGAAGGTATCCACCCACAGCATGGAAACCGGGTGTAAATTGGTTTCTTCCTTCAGCTCCCGGAAGGCACATTCGTCAATGCTTTCCCCCCGCTGCAAAAAACCGCCGGGAAGCGCCCAATGATCCTTAAAAGGATGTCCTCCCCGTCTTACCAGCAACACACACAGCTTCGGCTCCGGGCTTGCCCGATATGCCTCGCTTTTGACGGTCCGCAAAGAAAAGGCAGCAATATCCGTAGCAATAGAAGGGCGATCATAGCGATCTTGGGAATAATTCTGCAAAAACTGCTGTTCGTTCATAGTTATTCTCTCCTATGATATTTTCGAGTTGATTATATCACTGCTGCTATATGATGTCAAGAATTATGCGGCCCTGCCGATTGGCAGAGCCGCAAATGCCGTTTATATTACCAGATAGCCCTTTTGGTCTGCAACGCCGATGGTGACGACCGCACCGGAATTGAACTGTAGGAAATCCTGTTCCATACCGTCGCTGAAGATCACGCCGTTTTCTGGCATTTGAGATACCATCTGCAAGGGCGTCTTTTCGGTAATTCTGCCAAAGACCATCGTGGCGCCGGTAGAGGCGCTGGGATAGGGCTCCCGAACGGTGTAGTAGAGCATCGGTGCAGAACGGTCAAAAGAAGGATCCAGCTCTATCGGAGCGTAAATACCGCAGAAGCGGGCAATCCCGGCAGCGCCGGCCAGTACACTTTTCAGCCAGCCGGTTGCGCCCAATCCTGTAGAAACAATGACGCCACTGGAGCTTTGCACTTCTTGCGCAGTCTCCTGCCGAATCTCATATCGCGCCGAAGCATGAGAGTGCCTCCCGATAAACAGGTCATTGACAGCCCATAGCACCTGTCCGTCATTGAGTGTGGCCTGCGCCAGCGTGATAGATTGGGTATTCCGGCTCTCCCGTATCACCTCCGGCAGTATCTTCGAAAGATCCTCCGGTAAAAAAGGGAGCAGTTGGCCGTCCCAGCGCTTGGGATCCGGATTTACACCGATGAGCGTTTGACCGTCTTTCAGGTATTTGAGCACATTGGCAACCAAACCGTCCCGCCCTAATGCAACCACAATATCCTGCTTGCCGAAGAGGTAGTTGGGGATAAAATCCCGGTCCAGCACCTGCACTCTGCCAAAGGCCTGCAGGGCAGAAAGTGCAGTCTGCACAGCCATATGATAGGTTTCGTGTTCCAAACGATAATCCGCAAAGTCACCGCCGTTGTTGCTGATATAGAACTCCGCCTGCCCATAGGTGTTGTACCGGCGAATCAAATCTTCTAATCGGGTGCGCTGGGTGACGAGAACGATTTTTCGGTTGCTGTCCATTCTATTTTACCGTCCTTTCAGACTTTCTAATAAATCCGGGGTAATGTTCAGAGTGCCGATTTTTCCGGGGTTTGCTGCCAGTTGATGAAATGCCTGCGCAATAATCTTCTCCGGCTCCATGCTCATAGTTGCCAAGGCCACAAGTACATCCGCACTCAGTTTGTTGTACGCTTCCATAATGGCGCTGATCCGATAGGCCTCTGCATCGGCATCCTTTTTCGCGTTGGCCAGTCGCAGATCGGTCAGTTCCTGCCGCTTGCGCTCCAGCGAGATAGCCGCATCCAGACGCATCTGCTCCTGCTCGGTGCTGCTGCGGACTTCGATCTTCTGCAGCTCACCCTCGCCTTCCAGCTCCAGCCGTTTGGTCTGCAGCTCCGTTTCCTTAATGGCCTTCTTCTTTTCTTCCACGCTGATCTGCGTGTTAAGCTCATTTTCCTTTACCTTCCGCTCCTGCTCGATGGAAGCGTTGCGGCGGTCATAAATGGCATCATCGGACTCCCGCAGGATGTCCTCCCTAGTCTTAGCTTCCAATGCCCGGGCAGTTTCGGGATTTGCCCGAATCTTCAAAATGGAGAAACCGGTAACAGATACCCCTATCTCTGCACATTCTTCACTTTGCGCCATTTCTATGAGCACTTGGTCCGCAAGCGTGCGGCTAGCCTGGATGGCTTCCGTCAGTCCCATAGCTCCGATATGGCTTTTTATCTGCACATGGGCCAGGTTTACCATACGCTTGGACAGCTTTTCTATAGGTTGGTCCGTATAACTGCCGTTTCGCAGATTGACGGTAAAATCCAGAGCCGCTGCAGCCTTTTCATAATCGGTAATGCGGCAGGTTAACTGACCCTGAACTGTGACGGTTTGGAAGTCTTGTGTGGATTCTTCAAACATAAAGTCAATGTCAGTGCCGGAAACAGGGATCGCGCAGGCCGAAGTGTTTCGCTCCCAAAAGAAGAAGGAAAGACCTGTGCCTTGGGCCACCAGCTGGCCCTTCTTGTAGCGTAGAACGTACTGATTGGGAGAAAATTTAATGTACATAATTCAAACCTCCTATTTATTGTTGTGAGTGTACGTGGATTTTCTGCTAATGCCGGCTGGGTAGTAGTCCATAGAAATCACGCCTTTCTCTTTTTACTGTTTTGATATTATCATAAAGATAATAAGAAGTCAAGAGGTTTTTTAAAAAAATAGTAGACCCGCATCAAATGCGCTCCAGGACGGCCTGTGCTAACCCTAAAACAGATCCGCAAATAATGATGCAGCCTGGGACGATGCATTGCTCGTCCCAGGCTTGTCTGTTGGCTGCATGCTGCTTTTATGCGCTGAGGATGTTGCCAATTATGGCGGCGGCTTCTTTTTGGGCGGAGGTTGTGACATGGGTGTAGGTGTCAAGCGTAAAGCCGGCAGAGAAGTGACCTAACATTCCGCTAACAGTCTTAATATCCACGCCGTTTTGTAGTGCGATAGTTGCGAAGGTGTGGCGGAGATCGTGAAATCGTACCTTCGGGATGCCGGCTCTGGCGAGGACCCGCTTGAGCATATTATTTACGCTGTCGGGCGAGATGGGACCACCGTTGGAGGAAGGGAAGACGTATGCGTCGTTTGTCTTGACTTTTTGCTGTTTTAGAACTTCTATCGCTTGCTGTGAGATTGTCACGGCACGGTAGGAGTTCTTTGTTTTTAGCGTGGATTCTACGATTTCACCGTTCACTCTGGCGATGGATCTTCGTACCTTGATAATGCCGTTTTTCCAATCTATATCTGTCCATTTGAGACCCAGCAGTTCGCCTCTTCGCAGTCCGGTGGCCAGTTCAATGTAGTACATCTCGTACACTCCGGTTTCCTTGGCTTCTTTGAGGAATGCCTGTAGCTGCTCGGCGGGAATGGTCTGCATTTCCTTGTGCTCGATCTTCGGTAGTGCTACCGCTTTGCAGGGGTTTTCTGATATGATTCTCTGCGCCACAGCAAAGTCCATAGCTGAGGATATGACCTGATTGATGTTCCGCACTGTCTTAGCGGACAAACCTTTCGGTTGGTGCTCCGCTTCAATTCTCTCTACACGACCTTTATTCATCAACTTGTGGTATAGCTTTTGAAGATCCATTGTACTGAGCTTCTCTAAGGGAATCTTGCCAATGTTCGGAGCAATGTGATGGTCGATATAACCACGGTAGGTCTGGTGCGAGGATGGGCGTACCTTTAACTTTGCCACATTCTCAAACCACTCATCCATCCAACCTGCTACTGTGTATTTGCCTGTGCGGGTGATGTCTACCTTCTTGGTTTCTTCCAATGCTTTTTTGAGTTTCTCTTTCACTTCTGCCTGTGTTTTACCAAGGACGTTCTTGAAGATTTGCTTTCCGGTGATGGGATCACGACCTGCTGTGTAGCGTCCTTCCCATCTTCCGTCCTTTCTCTTGCGGATATTGCCTTCACCGTTGCTTCTGCGTTTTGCCATTTTATCAACTCCTTTCGTAGTGCAACACATTACCACATATGCTGTGAAATAGCTATTCACCAATACCAACAAAAATAGAGGTATATTTTTGACCCATATTTACTTAGGGTTATTGACCTCCGAATTAATATCTCTATTTGTTCTATTCGTTTTGTTACTTGCCGCCAGACGGGTGTAGTTGCTACCGTCTGGCGGTGCTTTTCTGCCCTAAAAGCAGATGCCGGTAAAAACCTGGCTTTTTTAGAAAAATGCCAGTATCCATTATTTCTCCTAAAAGTTTGAAATAGGGGGTAGTTTTTTAGAAAAGCATCTATTCGGCCCGCGTTGCGGGCCGATGTTTGCCGGATGCCAAAGCCGATGCTGGCATCCTTTAACCTGCTTTTAAATAAATTCCGTGAAAAACTGCCTTTTAGGCGGGCAAATCATCGTAGATATTCAGGGGTAGCTCCTCCAGCGGAGTCAGGTCACGGTAGACCTCCGGGTTATCTAAACTCAGTAAGGTATAGACATTATTTAGATGACCGGACGTAGTCTTACGCTTGCTCTTGGCGATGATCTGTCGCTGTTGCAGCACATTCAAGTGCTCCTGGGTGGATGTCTTGCCGGCACCAATCTTTCTTGCGATCTTCTCGATGCTGGGCCAGCAGTAGCCTTTGCTTCCGGCACAGCTTACGAGATAGGCATAGGCTGCGAACTGAATGGGCGTCAGTCCAAGGTCAAAGATATTGTTGGGGAGGCGGAAGAAATTATCGGTAGGTGCTTGGTATTTTCTCATTCATTCACCTCCACCTGCTCGTTGATCCAAGCGATAAGCTTGTCCTTTGGTACAATGATTCTTGTGCCGATCCGTATAGAAGGGAAGCCCTTACTGCGGACCAATTCGTATGCCGATGCCCGGGAGATCCCCAGCGCTTCGCCTACCTCCGGCGCTGTCAGCGTCAGCGGCAGGTCTTCATAGTTTTTGAATTTTGTACTTCTCATTTCTTTTTTCTCCTTTCCTTCATTTGTTGTTGGTTGATGGTTTGCAAAGGTTTACTTAGCCATGGGTATCAGTCCTTTCTAAAAAGTGGGAGTAGTATGCTTATTGCAGATTTAGCCGATGAAAAAGAAAACCGGGCGCAAGCGAACAAGGACATCATTGAATGTCCTGGTTCGTTCACGCCCGGTACTGGATTTCACCCGCCAACGCAAACGCGGAGTGCCTTCTCGGAGTCTGATGAACAAATATCTAATTAGCTACGCTATTATAGCAAACGAATATCGCTTGTCAATACTTTTTGCGCTGTTACCATATGTGGTCAGAGAAGAGGTGCTTCTCGGCACATACGCTTGCGACAGGCGAAAGAATTTTATGGATATGCGAGGATGTTACGGAAGAAGAAACTGCACACGAGGGTGACAAAGGCGTGACGCTTTTACTCTCGAAAATCGAGGGTAAGGTATACATACCCTACCCTTTCAAAATCGACTTCGAAAACCCTTGTATTCAGCGGACTTTCAAGGGGTAAAAGCGTCACATCTGCGATCTGAATTTTTGGATATTCGTGGCGCTTGTTTTTGGGGAAAAGCGCACCTGCTAAAAAAATGTAACGCTTTTATCCCCAAAAACGAGAAAAAGGTAAAAACATCCTACCCTCTTAAAAGTCACCCCTAAAAGTCCTTGTGTTTTTTGGGCTTTCAGACCTCAAAGCGTTACATCGCAGTCCGTAATTTTCGGCATAATTGACACTTGATTTTTCGCTTTCCGCAAGGTAACATACGACAAACTTTTTGGAGGTGTTACCTTATGAAAACCATACCCGAAGCAATGAAAGCTTACTTAGAAACCCATCCCTTTGATTCAGGTAGTGACGATTGCACGACTGTACTGGATCAACTCTACCTTGCTTATGCGAACTCTCACGAATCAGATCCACCGGAAATCCGCAAGGGCTTCGAGGAGCTGGAGGAGCTTCTACACACATTGCCTTTGCGTGATAACAATACCGTCTGTAACCTCTGCTGTCGCCTTTGTGTTGCGTATGAACGCAAAGCCTTTGTTGACGGACTTCTTTACGGAGCGCATCTTATGAAGGAAATAAACTGACAAAAAATACGCCCTCACATCTATGGATGCGAGGGCGTATTGTTATCAGAAATGCTTTCCTTCTCCGGGACGATCTTCGCCTTCACATATGAGATCTTCGACCTTACGATTGCGAGGATGATGACTAATTTCTTCATATCTGTTTTTTCCTTTCTGAGCCTGCCTTTCGCAGCTCACCACAAGAATAAACAGAAATTTCAATTAGTCCAGAGAGAATCGGCATAAATAAGAAATAAATAAAATTTGGAGCAGATAACGAAATACCAGATACTCCGGAAATGTATTCGCACATAAATCACTTGAAGAATTCTATGATTATGGTATAATAGAATTAGCGAGGTGAGACTATGTTGGATTTTGAGAACCTGGATAAGTATCGTGAAAACAATAGAATTGAAGCAAAGAAAGCTGTGGGGGGATTGCCCAAAAGCATTTGGGAGACATACTCTGCTTTTGCCAATACGCTGGGTGGCGTGATTTTGCTTGGCGTGGAAGAACATACAGACAGATCGTTGCATCCAGTAAAATTGCCTGATCCGGAAGGCTTGCTAAAAGCATTCTGGGACGCGGTTAACAATCCCAATAAAGCAAGTGCGAATATTCTTTCCGATAAGGATGTACAGATTGTTGAAGTAGGTGATTGCCGAATCATTGAGATATTTGTCCCCAGAGCAGAAAGAAGTGTTAAGCCGGTCTACATCGATGGTAATCCAATGACCGGTACGTACCGTCGTAACGGTGAAGGAGACTATCACTGCACGCAGGATGCAGTACGAGCGATGCTTCGTGATGCTGCAACACAGACGCAGGACACACTCTTGATAGAACAGATGGATTTGAGCGTTTTCGATTATGACAGCGTTCACCGTTATCGTAATCGTCTGCGTAATCATCGCCCCGGCCATGTGTGGGACGAATTGGACGATGTGACATTCCTCTATAGACTGGGTGCGGTTGGCCGTGGCGAGGACGGAATGATGCATCCTACGGTTGCAGGCCTGTTAATGTTTGGTTTTGAATATGAGATTGTGAAGCATTTTCCGCATTATTTTCTGGATTACCAAGAAAGAATGGATGAGGAGAATAGCTGGACAGATCGCATTGTGTCAACCTCCGGTGATTGGAGCGGCAATATCTATGATTTCTATTTCCGGGTGTACCAGCGCATTGCGCAGGACATCAAAGTGCCGTTCAAAATGGAAAACGGAGAACGGATCGATGATACGCCTGTCCATGTTGCTCTGCGTGAGGCGCTGGCGAACTGCCTGATCAATGCGGATTATTATGGAAGCCGTGGAGTTGTAATCATTAAAGGGAAAAATGAAATCTCAATTTCCAATCCTGGTGGATTCCGCATTGATGTGGCTGAAGCGAAAAACGGTGGAGTTTCTGATCCGAGAAATACCACGCTTATTAAAATGTTTAACCTGATCAATATAGGTGAGCGAGCAGGAAGTGGTATTCCCCGAATTTATAAGGTGTGGGAAAAGCAAGGCTGGCAGGAACCGCAGATCGCTGAGAGCTTTGAGCCTGCGAGAATTATGCTGACATTGCCTACTGTTGAAAAACCGCTGATAAAAACCGCTGATAAAAAACCGCTGATAAAAACCGCTGATAGAAAAATAACAGAGAAAACGAAGCAGCAAAGGGATGCGGTTATTGAATACTTGACTGTGCATAGAACAGCCAAAAACACGGACTTGGCAGAACTTCTTGGGTTGAAGTCTACCCGCATTCGTGAGCTGCTTTCCGGCTTAATTGAAGACCAAATTGTAACAGCAGAGGGCGAGAAAAAGAGCCGGGTATACAAACTGAAAGAAAAGGCAGATACAGAACCGCTGTGATAAAAGGTTTTTTGTTCTATTCGTTTGCTGATGATGGTATGCTGCCGGACAATTGGACAATGGAGGATTTGCTGGGCAAGCATAATTCCAAACCACACAAAGTATATGGTCAACCAATACAATTTGCATGCGTGTGAGATAATTAATAACGATAATCGCCGTAGGACGGTATGCTACAGGATACCACCCTGCGGCGGTTTTTACTTGAAAGAGAGGTGCGTTTATGGATTGGGAAGCGAAGTGTAGGGCATTGCAACGGAGAGTTGAAGAATTGGAAGCGGAAATCAAAATGTTGCGGAGTAAGCTGGGGATGACCGAAGTAGCCGTGCCTGTTGCACCAGTTCGAGAAGCCCGTACACAGCAAGTACCTGCAGCGACAGTACATATGCGCAGCTCTACAGATGATAAGATCCGGCTGTTTCGAAGCTTGTTCCGTGGCCGAGAGGATGTGTTCGCCCGCCGGTGGTATAGTACCAAGAAAGAGAAGGGTGGTTATTCACCGGTATGCGCCAACGAGTGGAGAGACGGTGTTTGTGTCAAACCGAAGGGTACTTGCTCGAAATGTGAACATCGTGAGTTGGTTGCTTTGAATGATCAAGTAATTTATGACCATCTTAGTGGCAATGACCTTTATGGAAGGGATGTTATCGGCATTTATCCAATCCTGCCGGAGGATACCTGCTACTTTCTGACTATCGATTTTGATGATGATGGGTGGCAGGAAAATGTAATTGCTGTGAGGCGAGTGTGTGAAGAATGGGAGGTTCCGTGCGGTGTGGAGCGATCTCGTAGTGGCCAAGGCGCTCACCTTTGGATCTTTTTCTCGGCAGCGGTGTCCTGCACAGTGGCGAGAAAGCTGGGAAGCGCTTTGCTGACAGCGGCCATGGAGCGGGAGGGGAAGCTGAAGCTGGACGCCTATGACCGAATGTTTCCTTGTCAGGATATGCTTCCCAATGGCGGATTTGGAAATTTGATTGCATTGCCGCTGCAGGGTCAGGCTCGAAAGAAAGACAACAGTGTATTTGTGGATCAGTCCTTTGCACCCTATTCAGACCAATGGGCTTATCTTTCACAGATGCAGACTATGTCACCGGAGCGGGTGGAGGCTTTGATAAAAGCCCATAGCTACGGTGATGCCTTGGGCAATTTATGTGCCGTGGAAGCAGAGGTAAAGCCGTGGGAGAAGAGACGACCAACAAAACTATCTGCAATGGACTTCTATGGCGTTCAAAAAATCACAAGAGCGAATATGCTGTATATTCCGGCGGATGGCTTTTCGCCCCGGGCAAGAAATCAGCTGCTGAGGTTAGCAGCGTTCCGTAATCCAGATTTTTATAAATCCCAAGCGATGCGTCTGCCAATTTATGACAAACCTCGCATTATATGTGCTGCAGAGGAGAGGGACGGTTATCTGGTGCTGCCGCGGTGTTGCGAGGAGGCATTGATTCAGTTGTTGGATCAGGCAGGCGCGACCTATGAGGTTGAAGATAAAACTTGTGCCGGCAAGCCAATTCGTGCCAGCTTCAAGGGTCTCCTGCGTGAGGAACAAGTGCCGGCAGCGGAAGCTTTGTTGGCGCACAATAATGGTGTTCTCTCTGCCACAACTGCCTTTGGTAAAACGGTAGTAGCTGCGTATTTGATTGGTGAGCGTAAGGTCAATACGCTGATTCTGGTGCATACGCAGGCTCTGCTGAATCAGTGGAAGAGATCTCTGTCGGAGTTCTTGGAGATCGATGAAGCTTTACCGGAATTGCCAAAGAAGCGAGGCCGCAAGAAAGAACGATCGTTGATTGGCCAACTGGGTGGTGGAAAAGACAACCTGGCTGGATTTGTAGATGTTGCAATTATGCAATCGCTGATCTCCGACGATGGGGTTCGAGACTTGGTCAAGGATTATGGTATGGTCATCGTTGACGAATGTCATCACATATCCGCAGTCAGCTTTGAAAAGGTGCTGAAGGAAGTAAATGCCAAGTATGTTTATGGATTAACAGCAACACCTACACGGCAAGATGGTCATCAGCCCATTATCTTTATGCAATGCGGTCCGATCCGTTACCAAGTAGATGCAAAGCAACAAGCGGAGAAAAGGACTTTTGCGCATGCGGTACTCCCAAGATTCACCGCGTTTTCACAACCGCTGACGGATACGCTTCCTTGGAAAATTACAGATGCTTACGCTGCAATGCAGATCGATGAAAAGCGAAATGCGCAAATCGTGAACGATGTGATACAAGTAGTGGCGGAAGGAAGAATGCCTATCGTTCTATCCGAGCGATATGAGCATGCCCAGATGTTGGCACGGATGCTGAGAGGTAAGGCACAGAATGTGATCTTGCTGTCCGGCAAAGGAACAGCAAAGGAAAAACGGGAACTTTTGCAAAAACTTACGCAGATCCCACAGGAGGAATCGCTTGTGTTGGTTGCGACGGGCAGATATGTGGGCGAAGGCTTCGATTTACCAAGGTTGGACACATTGTTCCTGGCGATGCCCATATCCTGGAAGGGTACACTTGCACAGTATGCTGGCCGCTTACACCGGAATTATGAAGGTAAGCAGGAGGCGTTGATCTATGACTATGTGGACCTGCGAGTTCCAATGCTGGAGCGGATGTATCAAAAACGCTTGTCCGGTTATGCTACGATTGGCTATCGTGTGAGAGGTGAAAAAACCGACACAGCAGGGGGAGAACGGATATTCGGTCAAGATGAATATTGGTTGCGGTTTGCGGAGGATATTCAGAGTGCGCAAAGAGAGGTATTGATTGTTAGCCCATATCTGCATATGGGGCAGGTGAAGCGCGTGTTGTCTTTGGTGCCGGCAAAGATAAAGATGACAGTTGTTACCGGCAATGAGCAGTCCTACAAGGAAGAAACATGGGAAAAAGTGCAGAAAGTGATTTCTTTCTTGGAGGAAAACAAAGTCCAAGTGATTTGCAAGCCACAGGTCTACCAGCGCTATGCGGTGATAGATCGGCACACAGTGTGGTACGGTGGTATCAATTTCCTTGGCTTTGAGAAAACGGCGAGTGGTACTATGCGTCTGTGCAGTGCAGAATTGGCAAAGGAATTGCTCGTTTTGACAGAATGTACAGATAAACCGGAACAAATCTCTCTCCGTGATGTTTAATAGTGCTATTCGTTTTGTTAGTCACCGTCAGGCGGTATCAGGAGATGCCGTCTGGCGGTAATTTTAATGAGAAAATGGTTCTGCGTTTCTACAAATTCTGCTTGCAATTATATCAATAAAATGATATAGTACATATGAAAAGTGAGGTGTTTAGTATGATTTTGTATCATGGCTCTCCCAAAACTGTGGAAGCGCCACAGTATGGTTTCGGCTCCAAGGAGAATGACTATGGCTTGGGGTTCTACTGCACCCAGAGTAACGATCTGGCGAAAGAGTGGGCTTGCCCTACTGTGCAGAGTGGCTTCTCCAACAAGTACGAACTTAATATGGAAGGCCTGCGTGTATTATACCTGAACAGCGATGGGCATCATATCCTCAACTGGATCGCTATTCTGCTGCAGAATCGCATTTTTTCTAAGCGATCTCCAGTAGCACAGCAGGCGAACAACTACATTCTGCAGGAGTTCCTGCCGGATATTTCCGGGTATGATGTGATTGTCGGCTACCGGGCGGACGATTCCTATTTCAGTTATGCCAAGGACTTCCTGAACAACACCATCTCTGTCAATCAGCTTTCACAGGCTATGAAACTGGGAGAATTGGGAGAACAGGTGGTTCTAAAAAGTGAGAAGGCTTTTGAGCAGATCCACTTCCTGGGTTATGAGATTGCTGACGGCAGTATTTACAATAGCCGTCGTATGGCGAGAGAGGATCGGGCGAGAAAGGCATATCTGAGCAATCACGGCACTGACTTTTCTGTGGTTAGCAACGAGATCTATGTGTTGGATATTATTCGAGAAGGGATGAAAAAAGATGATCCGCGCCTACGATGAAATGTATCTGGATGACGCTATGGAATGTCTGGGTGCTGCGGTGGAGTATGCGGTACTACACTGCAATGTAGGCGGACAGGAGTTTTTGGATCTGTTCGTGGCTGGTGGTGTGGCGGATGAGTTTGGTAGAGGCAATGTGAAATACATTTCTGGCATGTCCGGCATTGAACTGGCCCGGCACGTTTTATCGAAATGCGGAGTAAGCGTTGGTGAGCATACGGATATTGCCCATATCAATTATCCACCTGAGTATTGGTGTGGTTGGATTCTGGCTTATTACCAGTGGTATTCCGGAAAATCCTTTGCATTCATCTGTCGGCAGATCAAATTCCGGATGCTGATGGATGTCTACGGTGTGCTTCATGAAGCAGACCCCAGTAAAGCTGCGGATGTATTTGATCAAATCCTGACACGAAGAGAGGAGACCAACCTTGCCTATTACCGAAAAATGAGAGGCTTGTCCCAATCCCAACTTGCAAAGGCGAGCGGGGTATCCATCCGATCTATCCAGCTTTTTGAACAAAGAAAGAGTAACATCAATAATGCCCAGTATAACCACTTGAGCGCGATTGCCAAGGTGCTGGGGTGTGAAGTTGAAGATCTGCTAGAGTAACACAATTCCTTATTTGTTCTATTCGTTTTGTTAGTTACCGCCAGATGGCATCGGGAGATGCCGTCTGGCGGTGATGTTTTTGTGGAAAGAAAAGACTTGCAATTTGCAAAATGTATGGTACAATCACGCAACCCTGGAGAGGGGAGTGTGTTCTGCTCTTGGGTGATAGAAAACCGCCTGACCCATGTTTTTGACCCATGATGGAAATGGGTGGGAGATAAAATGGAAGAAAGAAAATATGTGCTTGCGCTGCTGGTGGTGTCTAAATTCGGATCTGAAAAACACCGATGAAACTGGTGCAACGCAAACTGCGGAAAACGGAACCCCAATAGGCTTCAAATGTGCCATAAGTCCAAATTCAGTGGTAAAGGCTGTCTGTTTGGCTGACCCGTAGCAAGACCACATAGCTGACCCATGTTTTGACCCATACGGGATTATCACGCAATGGATAGGGCAGAATTTATTGGATTTATGACCTCCGGGTTTTCCGTAAAAAAGTGGGAAAAACCCTTGAAATGCCAAGGGAAATTGGACTTTTTGCAGCTCATAACCCGGAGGTCGTAGGTTCGAGTCCTGCCTCCGCAACCATAAAAAGTCCTGAAATCGTACGATTTCAGGACTTTTTCTTGCGTTTTATGGGTTAAAAAGTTCAAATTAAATTTCTGCAAACCTAGCCAAAACCACCCTGACCCATATTCTGACCCATAATAGAATAGCACCCAGGGGACAAAGCAGCATTTTTCAGAATACAATGTCCAC
>JAZOMT010000039.1:0-136201 GCA_045654085.1 Faecousia sp.
TAGGTGGCGATGACTTCATAATTCTCAAAGCCGCCCATCTTCATGGTCTTTTCCATCAGGGCCTCGGCCATAATGTAGGTTTCGCTATTTTCGGCCTTTACCAGCACATAGCTGTCACGGGGATGAAGGCAGATTGCCATATTGCCGGGCAGAGTCCAGATGGTGGTGGTCCAAATGACAAAGTAGGCATTTTCTACGCCGGGCAGTTTGCCCTGATCATCCTTCAGAGCGAACTTTACATAAACAGAGGTACAGGGATCGTCCTTGTACTCAATGTCCGCTTCCGCCACAGCGGTGGCGCAGAAAGGACACCAGGTAACGGGCTTGAGACCCTTATAGATATAGCCCTTGTCGAACATCCGGCCAAAGACCTTGACCTCTTGGGCTTCAAAGTGCTTGTCCATGGTGCGGTAGGGATTTTCCCAATCGCCCACAACGCCCAAACGCTTAAAGCCGCCCATCTGCTTCTGAATAAAGTCCTCGGCAAAGTCCTCACAGGCCTTGCGGAACTCGGGGACGGACATATCTTTGTTGAGCTTCTTCTTGGAATTTTCGATGGCGCGCTCGATGGGCAGGCCATGGTTGTCCCAGCCGGGTACATAGGGGGTGTAGAAGCCCATCATTGCATGGCTGCGGACGATAAAGTCCTTCAGACACTTGTTCAGTGCGTGACCCATATGGATATAGCCGTTAGAGAAGGGAGGGCCATCGTGGAGAATGAAGGGGGGCAGGTCCTTGTTCTTTTCAAGGAGTGCGCTGTACAGGTCGGTTTCCTCCCAGCGCTCGAGCATTGCAGGCTCCCGCTGGGGCAGGCCCGCCTTCATAGGAAAGTCGGTTTTCGGGGTGATGATCGTGTTTTTGTATTCCATTGGATTTTTACCTCCGTCAGAAAATTTATATTGTAGGGCGGGGGCTTGCTCCCGCCGAAACTTTTAAATGTGGATTGTAGGGGCGATTCACGAATCGCCCGTTTTTAAATGCCCTGTATAGTAAAGCAGCTTTCTGTCTTGAAACACTCAGTTGCCCAAATGTCCAACTCAGAGAACACCATCGCAATCTCTCCGTCTTGTGCAAAGGCAGTTGCTTTCAGACTTTTGTACTGATCAATTGTTACGGTGGTTTCCCCGTAATAATCAAAATCGGGGAGTATGGCATTGAAAACAGCATATAGATTTAGTTGGTCAAATACATCCATATGGAGAAGCAAAGAGTCTTCTTTCCAAAATCTGTTCCTACCCCGCCCTTTTGGCGTTCCTTTCTGGAATTCGAAGAAACAAGTGGAGTGAGTAGGTTTTCGCTGTGCTTCTGTAATAAAGTAAGTCATAATAACTGTTTTGTGTTGCGGCGGGAGCAAGCCCCCGCCCTACATTATGTTTCCTACAATGAAAAAGCGCCTTTGTCTCAAATAAGAGACAAAGGCATTGTGACCTCTGCGGTACCACTCTTGTTCCGGTTGCCCGGCACTCGTATGCACGGTATCGGGTGCCACCGGCATAGCCTACTGCCCAAAGGGTTCGGTATGCTGCTCAAAGGGGATATGTCAGCCACTATGCTGCTGCCTCGCACCAAACGGCAGCTCTCTGAAAGCAGGAAGCGGCGGACACCTGTCCTTTTCAATGCATGAAATATTTATCGTTTATTGGGGTCGTAATTTTTGCCAAATTGCAGATTGGCAAACATATCTGCACTGGGGTCGTTGGCGAAGGGGGCTAAGGGACTGAGGGGCTTTTGCTCGCCCGTAGTACCCACCAAGGCTTCCAAACTGGCGGAAATTTCGTCAGCGACCTTATCGGTGGTTTCTGCGGAAGGTGTTACGATAGGACCGACAGGACGGTGCTGCGCCTGAATTTCTGCAAGAAGCCGTGTGCAGCTTTCAAGCTGGCTACGCAGGTCAGCAATCTGTCGGGCGGCAAGCTGACGGGCATCTTCGACCCGGGCTTCTTCAGCGGCAATTTTGCGGTCTGCCTCTCTTGCGGCGGCCTGGGCGTCCCGAATCATTCCGGCGCATTGCACCTTGGTTTCCGCAATCTTTGCGTCGCAGGATTTCTGGGTGTTGAGAATGGCTTCCTTCATACTGTCTTCCACGCTGCGGTATTCTTCCAGCTTGGCGACCAGAACCTTCATCTTGCTGCGCATAGAGAGATTTTCATTATAAAGGGTGGTATAATCTGCAACCAAAGGCTCAAAGACCTTATTTACGTCCTCAGGATTGTAGCCACCGCCAAATTTCTTGGCAAAAGAGAGGGAAGCGAGTTGTTCAGGTGTAAACATAGGCATTCCTCTCTTAGTTGTAGCTTTCCATCTCTGCGGTTACGTTTTCCAAATCGCCCACAACGTCCATATTGTGAGGGCAGAACAGATAAGTGGCCTGGGCAATTTTCTTTACGCTGCCGTCCAGCGCGTAAATGCTGCCGGAAAGGAAATCTACGACCCGGCGGGTCAGGGATTTGTCCACGTTCTCCATATTGAGGATGATGGCCTTTCTTCTACGCAGTTCGTCAGCGGCCTTGGCGGCATCGTCGAAGGTCTTGGCATGGAAAAGCACAACCTCCTGCTTGCCGGACCCCATACTCAGGACTTGACCGTTAAAACCACCGGCGGGCGCGGAGGAGTAACCGCTCTCCTGCTTGGGTGCGGCATTGCTGCGGCGGGGCTGGGGGGCTTCCTGCTCTTCTGCGTAACCGGTTTCTTCGTCGTATTCATCATCATATTCCTCGTCGGAATAGGGCTGGGTAATCTTCTTAACATTATCCCAAAAGCTCATATGTCATATCCTCCCGAATCTATTTACGGTTTTGTTACTGCATAATTTCTGGCACCGAAAATATCTGTGCCAATGCGTACCATTGTACTGCCGCATAAGATGGCTTCCCGATAGTCGGCGCTCATACCCATAGAAAGGACAGTACTGCATACATTATCGTATTTTTTTGTCGTTATGTCAACAGATAGCTGATACATTTTTTGAAAAAATTTATTATTATCTCCCGAATTTTGGCAAATCGGGGGGATTGCCATGAGCCCGCGGATGAAAATTCCCGGTAAATGGGACGCAATTTCCAATACATCTGCAAGTTCTTCTGGGGAGAAACCGGATTTGCTCTCCTCGTTACCAATGTTGATTTCCAGAAGAATATCCTGCGTGATACCCTGTCGGGCGGCTTCGCGGCTGACCGCTTCCATAAGACGGAGAGAGTCAATGCTGTGGATGAGGGAGACTTTTCCTACCACTTGACGGACTTTGTTGGTCTGCAAGTGGCCGATGAAATGAATTTCTGCGCCTTCGTATGCATTTTCGGACAGCTTTTGGGTCAGCTCCTGCACCCGGTTTTCACCGCAGCAGTCCACACCGGCAGCAATTGCCTGACGGACAGCGGCAGCATCGTTCATTTTTGTGGCGGCGCAAAGGCGGATTTCCTTGGGGTCACGCCCGGCAGCAATAGCGGCCTTTTCGATTTCCGAACGAATGCGGATTACATTTTCTGTTATGGACATAGGGAAACCTTCTTTCTGTAAAAAGCCAGGCGGGGAAGCTTTGCTCCGCCGCCTGCTCTTGCTATACGCTGAGTGCTGTGGCTTTCAGTGGCCGGATGGGGACAAGGGTAGAGATGGCGTGCTTGTAAATCATCTGCTGCTTGCCTTCACTGACCAGCACCACCACAAAGCTGTCGTAGCCGGTGATGATGCCCCGGAGCTGGAAGCCGTTCATAAGAAATAGGGTTACGGGAATTTTGTCCCGACGTACTTCACTTAAAACGGCATCCTGTAAATTGATTGTATCTGACATATGTATTCCTTCTTTCTTTGGGATACACATATCTTAGCAAAGGTTATTTGTCACATTCCCGAAGAAACTGTCGCGCCCGGGAAAGAATTTCCTGTGTGCCTTCCCCCGGCACTCTGCGAAGCCAATGGATTCGTTCGTTCCGGCGAAACCAAGTCAGTTGGCGCTTGGCATAGTGACGGGAGGCTTTTTTTACCTCTGCGGCGGCTTCTTCTATAGAAATTTCGCCATTTCGCGCCGCAAGAAACTCCTTGTAGCCGATGGCCTGCATAGCGGTGCATTTTTCCGGGATACCTTGCGCCAGAAGATCCTCAATTTCTGTAAGCAATCCCGTTTTCAGCATAATATCTACCCGGCGGTCAATACGGTCATATAAATCCTGCCGGTTTTCATCCTCCAAGGCAAACCAAATTGGGGCATAGCGGTCGGGGATGGTTTTGGTTCTTTCGTTGTGGGCGGTGATGGTCTCGCCGGTCTCCAAATAGACCTCCATTGCCCGGATAATCCGCTTCCGGTCACCGGGGTGCAAGCGGGCGGCAGAGTCCGGGTCTACTTCTCTGAGTTTACATAAAACCGACCCGATGCCTTCGCTATCGGCGAGTGCTTCCAGTTCCTGACGGCGGCCGGTGGAGGGGTAGGGGGCGAAATCGTTCCCTCGGATAAGGGCGTCCATATAAAGGCCTGTGCCGCCAACGACAATGGCGGTTTTATTTCGGGCGAGGATGTCGTCCACGATGGGGGCCGCCATAGCGCAGTAGCGGCTGACGGAAAAATCCTCCCAAGGCTCTGCCACATCCAGCATATGATGGGGGATGCCTTCCCGCTCTTCGACGGTAGGTTTGGCGGTGCCAATGTCCATTTTTTTATAGACCTGCATAGAGTCGCAGGAGACAATCTCTCCGCCCAGTTCTTTTGCAAGGGCGATGGATAGGGCAGTTTTTCCCGATGCGGTAGGACCGGCAATGCAAATGATATTATCCATAGCCGTCAACTCCGCTTAAATTGCTTTTCCAGCTGTTTTTGGGAAAGGGAGACGCAGATGGGTCTGCCGTGAGGGCAGTGCTTTAAGTCCTCCCGGGACATCACCTCGCGTACAAGCGCCATAAGCTCTGCTTGCGAGGTCTGCCAGCCGGCTTTGATGGCGGCTTTACAGGCGACCGTGTGCAGCAACTCATCCCGCACAGTATCGACTTTTTCTGTACGGCCCTTTTGGAGATCGGTTGCTAACTGCTCCAGGGTGTCGGTGATTTGGGATTCCTCCAAATCCATAGGAATCTGACGGATGAGCAAGGTATTATCACCAAATTCTTCCAACACAAAACCGAGGGCCTCCATTTCTGCCCGGTTATCCAGCAAAATCGCTGCATTATCCGGGGATAAACGGCAGGGAATGGGCGTGAGCAAGGCTTGGGAGGAAATGGCTTCCTGATTCTTTTTCAGCTTTTCGAATAAAATCCGTTCGTGGGCAGCGTGCTTGTCGATGAAGAAGGCATCGTCGCCCTGCTCCACCAAAATATAGCAGTTATAAAGCTCTCCCACATAGCGCCACTGCTGAGAAGCAGGCATAATGAGTTCCACCTGCTCCATTTCCGGCTCTGCTTGGGGCGCGGAAGGCACAGGCAGCGGGGGCGTTGCTTTTGGGGTGTTCGGGTGGATAGTAGGAAGCTTGATTTCTTCCCGAAGAGGGGGCAGAGGGGTGCGCTCCACTGCTGCGGCTACCTTTGCGGCAGTTTGGGGTGTGGGACGGGGCGCGTCCTTGACAGCGGTGGAGAAATTTTTAAATTCCTCCGGGGTCATAGTACGGAAGAAGCTGTCCTGCCTGGGCGCGGACTTCGGTTCCAGCTTGGAAACCGGGGGCGAGACGCGCTCCGGGGCAGGAGCGAAACGAACCGCGGGACGGTCTTCGGCTTTATTGAGAGCGGCTAAAACACCGTAATGGATACAGTGGAAAGCGGCTTTTTCGTTTAAGAATTTTACCTCGGTTTTCGCCGGGTGAACGTTTACGTCCACTGCGTTCAGCGGCAAGGTCAAATGCAGCACACAGCCGGGGAATTTGCCTTGCAGCAGGCGGTTCCGGTAGGCTTCTTCCAGAGCGGAGATCAAAATCCGGGAGCGAACCGGGCGGTCGTTGACAAAGAAGGTCTGCAGCGCCCGGCTGGGGCGGGCATCCGTGGGACGGGTAACGTAGCCTGTGACCCTGTACCCCTCCCAAGCGCTGTCTACGGGAATCATTTGTCCGCTGGTTTTGCCGTAAATACAGTAAACGGTATCCTGCAATTTGCCTGTACCGGGGGTGGAAAGGACTTCCTTATCTTCCCGCAGGAAGCGGAAAGCGATTTCCGGATGGGCGAGGGCTTGCAGCTGCACAGCGGCGGATACCTTACCGCCCTCCACGGTGTCCGAGTGCATAAAGGCCATACGGGCGGGGGTGTTGTAAAACAGGTCACGGACAATAATGGTAGTGCCGTCAGGACAGCCGGCTTCGGATTCTTCCAAAATCTCTCCGGCTTCCAGGCGAAGGCTGACACCGCTGAGACTGTCGGGTTTTTTTGTCAAAAGGTCAATGCGGCTGACGGCGGCAATGGCGGCCAGCGCTTCGCCGCGGAAGCCCATGGTACCGATGGTTTCCAAATCCTTTTCCGTCCGCAGCTTGGAGGTTGCGTGGCGCAAAAAGGCCACCCGGGCATCTTCCGGGGACATACCGCAGCCATTGTCGGTGACACGCAAAAAGGTCATACCGCCATTTCGGGCTTCCACAGTAATTTGGGTAGCGCCGGCATCTACGGCGTTTTCAATCAGCTCCTTGACCACAGAGGCGGGGCGTTCTACCACCTCGCCGGCGGCAATTAAATTGGCAATATGGGGGGATAGCTTTTGAATTTTTGCCATAAGGTTACCTCATAGTAAGCTCTAATATAATCGCAAGGGTGTTGATGGCGGTGTGAAAAAGAATGGGCGCAAAAATCGTGCCGGAACGGACATAGGCATAGCATAGGGCGATACCTGCCGGCAGATATTGGAGAAAAGCAAGCAGAAGCCCTACGGGAGAGTACTGCCCAATATAGCCCACAATGTGTACAAGGGAAAAAAGGGTAATAGATAAGAACCAGGCAAGAATGGGACGCTTTTCGTAGATTTTATTGAAAAGAACGCCCCGAAACAGCAGCTCCTCTGCCGGCGGCACGAAAAGCACCGTACTTACTGCCATCAAAGCAAACTGGCTTTCGGACATAGCGCCGATATAGGCATCGTTCAGGTTGTAGAACTCCGGGTCCAGCCACTGTATGAAATAAGACAGGGCCAGAGAAAGAATATAATAAATGCCATAACCGATAGCGGCAGAGGAAAGAACCCGGGAGGGCTTTGACAGCGCTTCATCCAGCTCCGCCCAAAGAAAATTCCGGAAAATGATGATGGCGGCAAGAAAATTAATAAAGAAATAAAGGGCATTGAGCTCTGCCTCGGTAGGGGCAAGAGAGAGGAGTGCAAAGACAGAAAAGAGAAGGGAGGGAAGAATGGCGCGCTGAAAAAGCAGCAGTCCCAATCCCTGCTGCGCCTCTCTTCGGCTCAAGGAAACGGGAAGTTTTTTCATATTACTCCAGCATTTTTTTAAGTTTATATAGGGTGTTCATTGCCTCAATGGGGGTCAGGGTCTCCACGCTCATTTCGGAGAGCGCATCGCATACCTGCCGGGAACGGAGGTCCTCCATACAGACCTGTTCCTCCAGGGCGGGGGCAGCCTTGCTATATTCCGGTTTTTCGCCTGCTTCCAGTCCTTTGAGGATCTCCCGGGCGCGGCGAATGACGCTATCCGGCAGACCAGCCAGCTTTGCGACCTCGATACCGAAGCTGTCGTCAGTAGAGCCGGGGACGATTTTTCGCAGGAAAATCATCTGGTCGCCCCGCTTTTTGACGGCGATGTTGTAATTCTTCACGTTGGGAAGCTCATTTTCAATGACGGAAAGCTCGTGGTAATGGGTGGCAAAAAGGGTCTTGGCGCAAAGTTGCCGGGGAGAGGCGGCATATTCCAGAACCGCCCGGGCAATGGACATACCGTCGTAAGTGGAGGTGCCTCTGCCAATTTCGTCCAGAATCAGTAAGCTTCGGGAGGTGGCGTATTTCAGGATAGAAGCCACTTCGGTCATCTCTACCATAAAGGTGGATTGGCCGGAGGAAAGATCATCGCTGGCACCGATGCGGGTAAATACCCGGTCTACGATACCGATTTTCGCATTGCGGGCAGGAACGAAAGAGCCAATCTGCGCCATCAGCACGATCAGCGCCACTTGCCGCATATAGGTGGATTTGCCTGCCATATTGGGGCCGGTAATGATGCACACCCGATTGTCCTTTTCACCCAAATAGGTGTCGTTGGGAACAAAGAGCGCGTCGGTCAGCATCTGTTCCACAACAGGGTGGCGGCCATCGGCAATGGAGATCGTGCCGTCGTCGGTAATTTCCGGGCGGCAGTAGTTGTTTTTCGCAGCAACCAGCGCCAGAGAACAAAGGGCATCCACCTGCGCCACCGCAATGGCTGTGGTTTGAATACGGGGCGCTTGCTGGGCCAAAAATTCCCGCAGTTCAGTAAAAATTTGATATTCCAGCGCCATCAGGCGGTCCTTGGCAGACAGCACTTGCTGTTCCAGGTCTTTCAGCTCCTGAGTGATGTAGCGTTCACAGTTGGCGAGGGTCTGCTTACGGATATAATGGTCGGGAACCTGGTCCATAAAAGATTTGGAAACCTCAATATAATAGCCAAATACCCGGTTATAACCCACCTTTAATGTACGGATACCGGTCTTTTCTTTTTCGGAAAGCTCGATGGCGGCCATTGTGCTGGTTCCACCGTTAAGGATGTCCTGCAGGCGGTCTACCTCGGCATTGGCGCCGGCGCGAATCAGGCCGCCTTCCCGTACAGTCAGAGGCGGTTCGTCTTTGATGGTGTTTTCAATTCTGTCGGCGCAGTCCTGCAGCGCGTCAATTTCACCGCGGAGAGTTTGCAGCAGAGGAGCTTGCAGAGCGGAAAGGGTATGAAGAATGGGGGGCAGCGCCCGCAGTCCCCGGGCAAGTCCCAACATATCCCGGGGGTTCACAGAACCGGTCACTACCCGGCTGGTGATGCGCTCCAAATCGGAAACATCCCGAAGATTTTCCATCAGCTCGCCCCGCGCCCAAACAGCGCCCAAGAGTTCTTCGACGGCATCCTGCCGGTGCAAAATGGTGCTTTCGTCCAAAAGGGGTTTTTCCAGCCAGCTGCGGAGCATACGGCTGCCCATAGCAGTTTTTGTCTTATCCAGTACCCACAGGAGTGTCCCTTTGCGCTCCTTGGAGCGCATGGTTTCGCAAAGCTCTAGGTTGCGGCGGGCGTCCATATCCAACTCCATAAACTGCCCGGTGGTGTAGTATTGCAGGCAGCGAATGTGCTTAAGGGGGTTTTTCTGGACAAAGACAAGGGTTTTCAGCAACGTGCCTGCGGCAATGACGGCCTCTGGCATACCGGCAAGGCCAAGGGAAGCCAGCTCCTGAGAAAAGTGAGATGTGAGTATGTCAGCGGCTTCGTCGGGGGAGAGGGTGGTTTCGCCGCCTTCGTTGACACAACAGGAAAGACGTCGCAAAAGCGTGTCGCTGATGATGGGCGCAGTGGCACCCGGACCGCAGCGAATAACCTCGGCAGGGGAGAAACGACCCAGTTCGGAAGCGGCGGCGGTGGCATCGGCACAGGTGGTTACAAAAAATGCGCCGGTGGAAATGTCGCAGAAGGCCAGTCCGTATCGGTCTTCTACACCGTACAGACAACCCATATAGTTATTGCGGGTCTCGTCCAGCATACAGCTTTCGGTAACGGTGCCGGGAGTGACAATGCGACTGATGTCCCGTTCCACAATACCTTTGGCTTGGGCGGGGTCTTCCATCTGCTCGCAAATGGCAACTTTATAGCCCTTGGATACCAGGCGGGCAATATAGGCATCTACAGAATGGTAGGGTACACCGCACATAGGGGTCTGCTCTTCCTTGGGTTTGCCTCTGTCCCGGGTGGTCAGGGTCAGATCCAGCTCTTTGGCGGCAATGCGGGCATCCTCATCAAACATCTCATAGAAGTCACCGAGACGGAAAAACAGGATAGAGTCCTGATTTTGCTCTTTAATTTGGTAATACTGACGCTTCATAGGCGTCATTTCCGGACTTTTGGAGGCCATAATTATCCATCCTTTTTCTGTATTCCTGTAAGGCTCCATGTGCCGGAGCCGGTAATGGTCAGTTGGGCGAAAGTGCCGATAAGACTGTCATCTCCCGCAAAGCGGACCAATCTGCCGCCTTCCGTTCGCGCGGTGAGCATATCTTTGTCCTTGCCGTCTACCAGACAGCGGAAGGTCTTTCCTATATAACTACTGTGGATTTCTTCTGAAATGGCGTTTTGTAGAGCGCACAGCTTGTCAAAACGGCGGTTTTTCTCCTCTTTCGGGGTGGGGTCCTCCATTTTGGCGGCAGGCGTACCGATACGGGGAGAGAAAATAAAGGTGAAAAGGGAGTCGTAACGGACTTTCTCAATAAGGGAAAGGGTTTCTTCAAATTCATCCTCTGTCTCACCGGGGAAGCCTACGATCACATCGGAGGTCAGCACCAAATCGGGCATAACGGATTTGGCATATTCCACTAAGGAGAGGTATTTCTCCCGGTCATAGTGGCGGTTCATTGCCTTCAGTACACGGGAAGAACCGGACTGGAAGGGCAGATGGAGCTGCTTTGCGATCTTCGGCTCAGAAGCCATCGTATCAAAGAGCTTCTTGCCTGCGTCCCGGGGGTGGCTGGTCATAAAGCGAATAAGAAAATCACCGGGAATAGCGGCAATCTGCTGTAAAAGATCGGAAAAATCCACGCCTGCATCCAAGTCTTTGCCGTAGGAATTGACGTTCTGACCCAAAAGGGTAATTTCTCTTGCGCCGTCAGCGATAACCTGCCGGCATTCCTGCAAAATATCCTCCGGTCGGCGGCTTCGCTCACGACCGCGGACATAGGGCACGATACAGTAGGTGCAGAAATTGTTGCAGCCGTACATAATGGAGACCCAAGCTTTCAGCTTGCTGTCCCGCGCCTGAGGGATACCTTCAGCGATAGAGCCGGCTTCGTCCTCTACAAAAAAGATGCGTTTTTTAGCGGTGAGTACCCGGTACAAAAGCTCCGGGAAACGCCACAAATGGTGGGTAGAGAATACACCGTCCACGTGGGGATAGCTGTTTTTAATGCGATTTACTACTGCTTCTTCGCCGGCCATACAGCCGCAGAGGAAGATCTTCTGCCGGGGATGGCGGCGTTTGGTGTGGCTCAGGGCGCCTAGGTTGCCGAAAACCCGCTGCTCGGCGTGTTCCCGGATGGCACAGGTGTTCATCACCACCACATCCGCGCCCTCGGGAGAGCCGGTGATGAGATAGCCGGCGGCAATCAGCATACCCCGAATCTTTTCAGAGTCGGCTTCGTTTTGCTGACAGCCGTATGTCTCTACATAGGCAGTAGGCTCAAACACTTCTTGCTGCCAATAGGCGGCAATTTTTTCACAGAAAGCCTTCTGTATATTCAGTTGTTCTTTGGAAATTACGGAAGTCTTTCCGGTCATAGTCGGTTCTCCTTACAGCGATACTATTCTAACAATATATTATAACATTTTTCTGCAGGTTTTGCAAGGCTTTCCGGGCGGGAACAGAAAATTGTAAACAATTTGGAAAGCACTTGCAATTATCCAGCAGAAATGATAAACTCATAGTGATCAAAGGCTGTCCTTTGGCAGCGGAAAGAGGTATTTATGGATTTGGAAAAGCAAAATGATATGCCGGAGCAGGAAGAAAATCTCGCTGTTGAGGAGATTTCTTCACAGGAGCCGGAAAATGAAACGGTTTTGGAGCAGACTGCCGATGGCGATGAGGTAAATACCGAAGAAACGGAAGATACTACGGAAGAACCGGATTTCGATACCCTTGCATTTGGCGAAAAAAAGGCGGAAAAGAAGAAAACGCCGAAGGCCAAGAAGAAAAAAGGCCGTGGATTGCCGATGTGGGCAACAGTTTGTATTTCTGTACTGGCTGTAGCGGTTGTCGTACTGGGCACATTGTTTGCGGTGGATTATTTCAAAAAACCTTTTAAGAGCTATACCGCCTCGGAGAAGAAGCTGATTGCGGCCCAAAACAAAGTGGTTGCTACGGCCGGTGAGCATAAGCTGACCAATGCAGAGCTCTCAGTTTATTACTGGACTTATATTTACACTTTCCTGGATGAAAACAGTTATTATCTTTCCTATTTGGGACTGGACTACACCAAGGATTTTAGTGAGCAGGCTTGTTATTTCGATAAAGAAATCTCTTGGCAGCAGTATTTCCTTGAAAATACCTTATCTGGTTGGCATCAGTATATTGTGCTCTATGGCGCAGCCGAAGAGGCTGGCTTTGCGCTTCCTGAGAATGAGCAGGAATATCTGGACAATCTCAAGGCCACTTTGGACGAGCAGGCCAAAAAGTACGGTTATGCAGACGGCGGGGATATGGTACAGAAGGAAATGAGCATCGGCGCAACTTGGGATGCTTATGTGAAATATACCAAGGAAACCTTTGTGGGTATGGGCTATTACAGCCAGTTTGCGAAGGATGTAAAGCTTACTGAGGAAGATATCGCCAAGCAATACGCAGACAATATCGAAGAGTACAAAGAGAACAAGATCGCATTGAAGGATGAGTACTATTGCGCAAGCGTGCGCCATATTTTAATTACCCCCGAAGCAACGAAGGACGAGAACGGAAAAGATGTCTATACTGATGCCGCTTGGGCAGCCTGCAAGGAAGAAGCAGAGAAGCTGCTGGAAGAATATCTCAAGAAAGGTAAAATAGACGAGGAGGCTTTTGCGGCCCTTGCCAAGGAGCATACGGATGACAGCGGCTCTAAGTCTAACGGCGGCCTTTATACCGACTTTACCCGTGGCAAGATGGTAGAGGAATTTGAGGCGTGGAGCTTTGATGCGGCCCGTAAGTACGGCGACACCGGTCTTGTAAAGTCTACCTATGGTTATCACATAATGTTCTTTGTGGATGGCGATGACACATTCTCTACAAGCGTACGCCATATTCTGCTTATGCCGGAGGCAACGAAGGACGAGAACGGAAAAGATGTCTATACTGATGCCGCCTGGGCAGCCTGCAAGGAAGAAGCAGAAGAGCTGCTGGAAGAATATCTCAAGAATGGTAAAATAGACGAGGAAGCTTTTGCAGCCCTCGCTAAGGAGTATACGGAGGATGGCGGCTCTAAGGCCGACGGAGGCCTCTATGCCGATTTTACCCGCGGTAAAATGGTAAAGGAATTCGAGGCTTGGAGCTTTGATGATGCCCGCAAATATGGCGATACCGGTCTTGTAAAGTCCACCTACGGTTACCACATTATGTTCTTTGTAGACAGTAAAACAGAGTGGCAAAGCTATGCAGACTATGTTCTGAGAATGGAAGCCAGCAAGGCGTTCTTAAATAGCCTTAAGGAAAAAAGTCCCCTGGATGTTGACTATAATAAGATTGTGCTTGGTCACGTAAATTTGGGCAGCTAAAAGAAACTCCGCAAAGCAGACGCTTTGCGGAGTTTTTACATAAAGAGATAAAAAGCGAGGGTTAGAAGCGCATTGCCTTTTTCTTCCTCGCTGTCGCCTGCCATTAAAAGAAGCAAAAGTATAATAAATAAGTCCCCGGTATCGAAATTCTGTGGTAATAGCTGTTTTAAAAAGGAGCCGATGCCGGCAATTTCTTTGGCAGGCGGGGGACAAGGGATAATTTGCGGCGACTGAGGTATCGGCGGAGGATTTTGCTTTCGGGCAGGATCAGGCATTTGATCCCGACGGTATGAACCGTCCGCCTGAGGGGTATAACGGTTATACAAGCTATCACCTGCCTTACTTAGAATTGCCGAAAAGCTTCGTGGCAAGCTGGGCCATTTTTGCGGCTTGCATCGCTTTTTCAAGCTTTGTTACCCGGCTTTGGCTTATGTAAGGACTAAGCGCCCGTAGCAGGTGCTGCTGATTTTTATCCACACCGCCTTGCCCCATCAGTCCGGAAAGCTTTTGAAGCATACCCGGGTCAAATGCGGGCAGGGAAACCTCCGGCGTTGGGGGTGGCGGGGGTGCGTTTTGGGGCGGTGGATTTTCCGGCGGTGGAGAGAAATTCTGCGCCATCGCCATAATTTGTTGCATCATTTGGGGATTGCCGAGTACAGCGTTTAACTGTTCTTCCAAACCTGCCATAAAACTATTTCTCCAGTTCTTTTAGCAGCGCCTGAGCTTGGGGAGAAGATAAAAGCTGCTGGAGCTGCGCCGCCGCATCTTGATAATTTCCCTGTTTTGCCTTTGCAACAACATCATTTAGCGCCTGCTGGTCAGTCTGCTGTAAAAGCTGCGCCAGTTGCTTGCCTGCCGGCGTTCCGGCAAGGCGTTTTGCTTCTTTCATAGAAAATTCCTGAGATTTTTTCTCCATTTTATTGCCTCCAGTCAAAATGCCTGCTATAATAGTTTTCTACGGTACTACTATATGCAGATGGGGAGGGGTTGGTGCAATGGCGAAAATATTGGTTTTTTCCGACTCCCACGCGGGACTGAGCTTTATGCGGCATTGTATCAAAAAGATACAGCCTGATGCCATTGTCCATTTGGGTGACTATTACGACGACGGACAGACGGTTGCAGAAGAATTTTCCCATATTACCTTCCATGCGGTGCCGGGTAACTGCGATAAATACCGGCTTTTGCGCCCTGTACCGGAGGTGCTTTGCTATGAGGTATGCGGCGTGCGGCTCTTTATGACCCACGGGCATCGGCACAACGCAAAAATCACCACCGGGTTGCTGCTGGCGGATGCGGCGAGAAATGAGGCGGCTGCGGCTCTTTATGGACATACCCACAGTGCCGAGTGTCGCTGCCTGCCAGACGGAATGTGGCTCCTCAATCCCGGCGCCTGCGGCTCTTTTGGAGGCAGTGCCGGCGTAATTGAAACAGAGCAGGGGAAGATAAGAACCTGTTACCTGATTAACAGTATGAATTTGGAGGAAATGATATGATACTGACAGTAGATATCGGTAATTCCAATATCGTCATCGGCGGTGTCCGGGATGATGAGATTTTGTTTGAAGCAAGACTGCGGACAGAGGCCACCAAGACCTCGGATGAGTACTGCCTGGATGTAAAAAGCCTGATGGATGTTTATGGGGTAGACCCGACGCAGGTAGAGGGCGCAATTATTGCGTCCGTTGTGCCGCAGGTGCTTAACTCCTTCCAGACGGCTATCAAAAAGCTGACCGGAAAGACAGCGTTGGTGGTAGGCCCCGGTTTAAAAACCGGCCTGAACATCCTGCTGGAAAATCCCGGACAGACCGGCGCGGATTTAGTGGTAGGCAGTGTGGCGGCTCTGCGGGAGTACGAGCCACCGTTGACCGTTATCGATATGGGTACGGCAACCACCGTCTCTGTATTGGATAAAAACGGTGCGTATATTGGCGGCGCCATCATTCCCGGCGTGAAAATCTCTATGGATGCCCTGACAGAACGTACAGCGCTTTTGCCCGGTTTGCAGCTTGACCAGCCCAAACGCGCCATCGGACGCAACACAGTGGATGCGATGCGCTCCGGTATTATGATGGGTACAGCTTGTATGCTTGATGGAATCATCGAGCGGATGGAAGAGGAGCTTGGCTATCAGACCAAGGTGATCGCCACCGGCGGTATTGCGAAATTTATCATTCCCCTTTGCCGCAGAGAGATGGTTTACGACAAGGATCTGCTTACAAAGGGGCTTGTGACGCTCTATAAAGAAAACGTTAAAAGAAAAGGGTAAGGAACACCGCGCAGGCGGCAACCCCGGCGCAAATGGCGAGGATCAGTAAGTGGTCGATGAGCTTTGCAAGAACCTGACGGCGAGTAGCCGCGTTAGGGCAGGGGGACGCGGGACGGTCAAGATAACGGCAAATGGCGGTTGTCAGCATAAGGGTTTCCTCCTTTAAGTTTGTTTCTAGGGTCAGTATAAAAGAGGATATGTCCGATAAATTGGACAATAAATGGATGCTTGCATATAAAAGAGAATTGTGTTATGATACAGTCACTTGGAAAGGGTGTGTGGCTTTATGGAAAAGAAAAAGGTTGCCGAAAAAAAGGCACAACCGGAATGGATCAAGAAGACTCTG
The DNA here is from genome assembly GCA_045654085.1 of Faecousia sp. Lineage (GTDB taxonomy): Bacteria > Bacillota > Clostridia > Oscillospirales > Oscillospiraceae > Faecousia. The sequence continues at coordinate 15,977 of JAZOMT010000039.1, forward strand.
GAATTTCTTCCGGAAGCCTGGCAGTGGATATATAAGCTTCGCAGTATTATCCTTGCAGTGCCTGTGGTGGCGGTGGCTATCAAGCTGGCATTTCAGAATATGGCGCGGCTGCCGGAATTTGTGGGTATCAACCTGCAGGCAAACGGCGAGTATGCGATGATGATTGAGCGAAATGTGGCGGTATTTGTGCCGTTGCTTATCACAGCGGTTTCTTTGCTTACGATGTTCCTTTCGAAGAAAGTGCTGTACCCGTGGCTGGTCAGTGTGTTTTCGCTTGCGCTGCCTTTGGTGCTTTGGGTCACCAACATTTTCCCGGGATAATAAAAACACCGCAGGTGTAGCTTGTGGTGTTTTTGTCCTTGACAAACAGATGTTGCCGTGCTAAAATAGCGGAGCAACTGCATATCTTTATCGATTCGGAGTGATACCCAAGAGGCCGAAGGGGCTCCCCTGCTAAGGGAGTAGGCGGTCTTAAAGCCGCGCGAGGGTTCAAATCCCTCTCACTCCGCCACAAAAAGAGACACACCTTTTGGTGTGTCTCTTTTTGTGCTTTGTTCGAGAGGGATTTGAAGATGTAAAATGCAACAGTCCGGTGGACTGTTGCCGGCGACGGCTGGACGGCGGCGAACCTTACATTTTTGCCAAGGGCAAAAATGAAACAAATCCCTCTCACTTTCTACCAAGTTGCGACACACCTTTTGGTGTGTCTCTTTTTGTGCTTTGTTCGAGAGGGATTTGAAGATGTAAAATGCAACAGTCCGGTGGACTGTTGCCGGCGACGGCTGGACGGCGGCGAACCTTACATTTTTGCCAAAGGCAAAAATGCAACAAATCCCTCTCACTCCGCCAACAAAACAGACCACCCATTGGGTGGTCTGTTTTGCATATTTAATTAAACTTCCTTAGACTTGCTTGCAATCTGCAGCAGGCACTTGGCGATGAACTCGTCAGGGGTCATTGCGCCTAAGTCCTCGCCACCGCGGGTACGGACGGAAACAGTGCCGTTTTCCATATCCCGGTCGCCAACCACCAGCATATAGGGGATCTTCTCCAGCTGCGCTTCCCGGATCTTGTAGCCTAGCTTTTCGCTGCGGCAGTCACTTTCTGCACGGATGCCCACGGCATCCAGTTTCGCAACCAGCTCGTTTGCGTATTCGTGAGTCCGGTCGGTAATGGGCAGAACCTTGACCTGGGTGGGCATCATCCACAGAGGCAGCGCGCCGGCAAAACGCTCGATAAGATATGCCAGCGTCCGCTCGTAGCAGCCAAGGCTGGTGCGGTGGATGATATAGGGGGTCTTCTTCTGACCGTCGGAGTCGGTGTATTCCATACCGAACTTCTGGGCCAGCAGCATATCGATCTGGATGGTAACGATGGTATCTTCCTTGCCGAAGACGTTCTTATATTGAATGTCCAGTTTGGGGCCGTAGAAAGCGGCTTCGTCGATGCCGACGGAGTATTCTACGCCCAGATTGTCCAGAATTTCACCCATAACCCGCTGGGCCTCTTCCCACTGCTCAGCAGTACCCTCGTACTTGATGCCTGCACGGGCAGGATCCCACTGGGAGAAGCGGAAGGTGCAGTTTTCCAGCATACCAACGGTGTCCAGACAGTACTTGGCAAGCTCCAAGCAGCCGCGGAATTCTTCTTCCAGCTGATCGGGGCGGAGTACCAAGTGACCCTCGGAAATGGTGAACTGACGTACACGGATCAGACCGTGCATCTCACCGGAATCCTCGTTGCGGAACAGGGTAGAGGTCTCACCCAAGCGCATAGGCAGATCGCGGTAGGAACGGGCGCGGTTGAGATAGACCTGATACTGGAAGGGGCAGGTCATAGGGCGCAGGGCAAAGCATTCCTTGGTTTCGTCCTGAGGGTCGCCCAGTACGAACATACCGTCCAGATAGTGATCCCAGTGGCCGGAGATCTTATAAAGATCGCTCTTTGCCATCAAGGGGGTCTTGGTCAGCAGATAGCCGCGCTTCTGCTCCTCGTCCTCGATCCAGCGCTGCAGCAGCTGGATGACGCGCGCGCCCTTGGGCAGCAGGATAGGCAGACCCTGGCCGATTTCTTCTACAGTGGTGAAGAATTCCAACTCGCGGCCCAGCTTGTTGTGGTCGCGCTTCAGGGCCTCTGCCTGACGCTCTAAGTATGCGTCCAGCTCGTCCTTGGAGGGGAAGCCGATGCCGTAAATTCTTTGCAGCATCTTGCGATTACTGTCGCCGCGCCAGTATGCGCCGCAGGACTTGGTCAGCTTGAAGCCGTTGTGACGGAGACGGCCGGTGTGATCCAGGTGAGGACCGGCGCACAGATCAGTAAAATCGCCCTGGGTATAGAAGGAGATGGTCTCGCCTTCGGGCAGGTCTTCAATCAGCTCCCGCTTATAAGGCTCATTTTGCGCGTCTGCCCAAGCCAGCGCCTCTGCCCGGGGCAGCTCGCTGCGCTCGATGCGGGTGGGCTCCTTGACAATCTTCTTCATTTCATTCTCAATCTGGGACAGATGGTCGGGGGTGAAGGTAAAGGGCGCGTCAAAGTCGTAGTACCAGCCCTCATCAATGGCAGGGCCGATGGCAAGCTGAACCTCGGGCCACAGCCGCTTGACAGCCTGCGCCATCACGTGGGAGCTGGTGTGCCAAAAGGTCTTGCGGTACTCGGGGTTTTCAAAAGTGTACAGATTTTCGTTTTCCATTTTATATTCCTCCTTTTTGATTGGGGAGAGAAAAAATAATCCCACCCCTGAAAAATCAGGGGTGGGATACAAAAGTATTCCACGGTTCCACCCTGGTTGCGAATTGCTTCGCCACTCATTGGGGTCAGCTCGCAAAATGGATTTTCTGCCGCACAGCCAGAGATTTTGGTGCAAGGCAAACTGTAAAAACGAAAGAATACTTTGTGTATTTTGAGTTTTTATCAGTGCTGCATTGTAACAAAAGATCCGATGTTGCGGTGGGAAAGCGATTTTTCGAGTTGACCAAGTGCTATAACGGGCGCACCCGGAAGATCATTTCCGATCCTCGGCTCAAAAGTGGTATCTCCTTTGCAGATTTGCAGAGCCGTCGCACCAAAACCGGCTCCTCTCTGGGCAGCTTACAAAAGGGATGTGTCTTTTTCACAGCCTTTAACGATAGAAATATAGCATAGTTTTATTCCTCTGTCAATCCTTATTGAAAAAAGAGAAATATCCTGCTATAATGAGGACAGAAAGGCGGCTAAACTATGATCGATGTTTGTAATATTCACATTATGAAGCCCCTCCTTGCGGAGCACGGCTTTCATTTTTCCAAAGCCAAAGGACAAAATTTTCTTATTTCCCGGTGGGTGCCGGAGCGGATTGCAGAGGATGCCGGTGTGGACGAGACCGCCGGTGTCTTGGAGATTGGCCCGGGTATCGGCCCGCTGACCCAGCAGCTTTGCCTGCGGGCAAAAAAGGTCTGCGCGGTGGAATTGGACCAGAGGCTGAAGCCGATCCTTGATATGACGGTAGGCGAATTTGATAATTTGGAAATCATCTGGGATGATGTGCTGAAACAAGATGTGGCAGCGCTTGTAAAGGAAAAATTTCCCGGACTGCGTCCTATGGCCTGCGCCAATCTGCCGTATTATATTACATCTCCGATACTAACTGCCCTTTTGGAGGCGGGTTGCTTCGAATCTGTCACCGTTATGGTGCAGAAGGAGGTGGCGGTGCGGATCGCGGCCAAGCCGGGTACGGCAGATTACAGCGCATTTACGGTGTTCTGCCAATACTACGCGGTGCCGGAGCTCCTGTTTGATGTGGCTGGCGGGTGCTTCCTGCCCCAGCCGAAGGTGACTTCTGCGGTCATTACCTTAAAAACACGGCAGGAAAAGCCGTGGGAAATTCTGGATGAAGCCACCTTCTTCCGAGTGGTGAAAGCCAGCTTTGCCATGCGCAGAAAGACCCTTCAGAACGGTCTTGCCTCCGGTTTCCCGGAGCTGGGCAAAAGTGGGGCAGGAGAGATTATTGAAGCGTGCGGACTGCCTGCAACGGTTCGTGGTGAGACTCTCTCTATCGCGCAGTTTGCAAATATCGCAAATGCCATTGTAAGGAGAAAAAACGGTGATTGAATTTCTGTTACTGGACTTAGACGATACCATTTTAGATTTCCATATGCAGGAATCGGTGGCCATCCGCAAGACTTTATCGGATGCGGGGATAGAGCCTACGGACGAAAATTGCGCGCTGTACAGCAAAATTAATCTCCGGTACTGGAAAATGCTGGAGCTAGGGGAAGTAACCAGAGAAGAACTGATTTGGCAGCGATTCCGGGAGCTTTTCGAGGTGCTGGGCGTAGTTGCTGACCCAAAGGAGACTGCTGAAAAATATATGGACCATCTTTCTGAGGGGCATTACTTTTTGCCCGGGGCAGAGGAAGCGGTAAAGTCTCTCAGTAAAAAGTATAAGCTGTATATGGCGAGCAACGGCACAGGCCGCGTGCAGGAGAGCAGAATTGCCAGCGCAGGACTTGCCCCCTATTTTGAGGAGATATTTATTTCCCAAGATATCGGCGCAAATAAGCCGGATAAAGCCTATTTTGACGGCTGTTTTGCGAAAATACCTAACTTCGACCGCAGGAAAGCGATAATCGTGGGTGACAGCATCAGCTCCGACATCCGTGGCGGCAAAAATGCCGGGATCTATACCTGCTGGGTCAATCCCAAGGGAAAGACAGCCCCTCCGGAAAACAAACCGGATTTTGAAATTGCAAGCATCACCGAGCTGGAAGAAATACTCACGAAATTATAAAAGGCTGTGGATTTTTCCACAGCCTTTTGCGTTTTTGTCTTGCGTTGTTGGACTACAACCGCGCTTTGAAAGAACCTGTAGGGCGGGGCCTCGTGTCCCGCCGTTTGGTGCAGAGGTTGTCGGCGGCGGGAGCAAGCCCCCGCCCTACGGCGTTGAATGTGGGGATTTATTCCTTTGCCTTGATGATCTTCACCGGTTTGATGGCCTTGATTTTCAGCATAGGCGCGATAAGAGAGAGAATAGAGAGGGCGAAAACGAGGATGCCGTCCATAATTGCAACCTTTGGCATAAAGACAAAGAAATCAAGGTCTAATACCACCTGACTAGGCACAAGCTGCTGCATCGACTGGAACAGCACATCGTTGGCAATATCGATAAAGAAATAATAGCCTACTGTGGAGAGAGCGCAGGTCAGAATCGCCACAAGGAACACCTGCAAGCCAAAGACAATGAGGATTGCGCCGTTCTTTGTGCCAAGGGCCTTGAGGATACCGATCTCGTGCATTTTGTCACGAATCATCTTGGAAGCGAAATTCACAAGGATGAAGATCACACCCAAGCAGAGGAAAATGGCAACCAATTCAAAGATAGGCACAAACACATCCACCGCCTTCGTCATCGTGTGGATGCCCTCAATGGCGATGCTCTGATGTTCATAGTGTAGCTCGTCGGACATTTTAAGAACGCTCTCAATGCCATCGGTGCCGTCTAAATAGAGGGCATTTACGTATGTATCATTGGCGACAAACAGATCGATCACATCTTTGGAGGCGAATATAGAACTGTTATCCGGCCGTAATGCGCCAATGGTAACTTCTACGGCAAAGAGGGGATTTTCCATTGTAGCATCGGCATGGCGGTATTGGGTAAGCGTAATCTTGTGGGGCTTGAATGTGCCAACCGTTTCGGCAGTATAATCCGTCCCGAAGAGTTCGTTATATTGCCCGTAGTTCATATAGATAGTCTTGCTGGGTAAGTCTACTCGCCCCCCGCCAGGCGTATAAGAGGAAATGAAATTCTTATTTTCGTCATAAAAGGCGCAGAAAGCTTTGTCTTTTCCTGTATAGGTTGCAAATTCGGTTATCGTACAACCTTTAGGAATTTCAAGATAATCAGATACGAAAGATTTATAGGAGGTTGCGACCGATTTGGTGCTGCCACTTTGCGGATCAAGATACACTCCTTTTTCAAAATTAAGTTGCGCTTTACTGGGAATATATCCATTACTAAACTTTATTGTGGTTGTGTTATGATCTATTAGATTCAGTAAAAACGCATTATTTTTGTCATTTATTGCATGGTTTCCTGTTACGCCTAATGCAACGCGAATATATTTGGCATTCGCTGGAATTGCGGGTGCAGTTATTGTATATGCCCAACCATCGACCAGCATATTCGGTTTAGCCTTTTGTCCCCAAATAATGTAGTGACCTTGGTTGTATTGCAATACGTCGTTGATCATCAGTCGCTGCGTCCAAGGAAAGCGATCAGAAAATTCGTTATTGTATGCGCTGGGGAAATCAGGGTTTGTAGAGTAAGAATAGCCAAGATTGTCGTAGATTTCGTTGGAGAGGTTCAAAAATGCAGGGTCTTCGTAAATCTCGGCGATGGACTCGAATTCATCGGCTGATACCTTATCGAGAAATTCTCCGTACCGCTCCCGGTAACCGGTGTCGATGATTGCGTTGATAAATCCTCGTTTGATAGTAAGGTTTCCTACCTCGCCCAGGAGAAAGGGGTAGTCTTGGGCGGTGTAGCCTTTTGCGGCAATGAGGCAGTCGGCAATATAGTCTGTGATGATAACACCGGCGGGATTGAAATTGTCCAGCTTTGCGTGGTATTTCACCTCACCAAATTTCCGGGCAAGGAAAGCTTCGTCCACGATCATCGTGCCGAAGGTTTCCGTCATATAAATGCCGTTTCCAAAATAGGGGGCGCTGAAGCCTGCGGCATTTTTGCTGCTTGTAATGGGAACGGACATATTGTAGACCGGGTAAATTTTGCCCTTGTAGCCTGCATCATAAAAGGACTGAATGTCATTTTCACCTGCGGGAACACGATAAATTTGGTCTAATAGTTTTTGGGTCTCTTCGCTAACCACCTTGTTTAATAGGATGGATTGCTGTCCGGCCTTATTCATTTCGTCCTGCAAAATTCTGCCGGCATCGAAATTAATAATGGTCTGCGCCATAGACATAATGACCATAATGATGGCGACCATAATGGAAGAGAAAGAAATGGCGATGGTTTTACTCTTTAGGAATTTGCCGGACAAAGGTAATTCTTTCCAAAGGGAAAGACCCTTGTTTTCAATTTTAACCTTTTTGCCTGTTTTTTCGAGGGTAGAGGTGGGGATAAATTTATCTGTCCGTTTGATAATCCTTTTGTGTAGGTTTTCGTTCATAAAGGCAATGTCCTTATCGCTAAGGGCAAGACCTTTCGGGTAAATCAGTTCCTCTCCGCAGAGGGTCACCTCGTCGGCAAAATCGGGGTTGCGACTGAGATCAGAAATGACCTGACCCTTTTTAAGCTCAATAATGCGATCTGCGTAATTATTGGCATCGTTGATATTGTGAGAGACGATTAAAATCAGGCAATCCTTGGACAGCTCTTTAAGTAAGGTTACGATAGCTGTTGCGGTGTTGGTGTCCAAGTTGCCCGTAGGCTCGTCCGCTAATATGATACGAGGCTTTTTCACAATGGCTCTTGCAATAGCAACTCTTTGCTGCTCACCGCCGGACAGCTCCGAGGGATAGCGGTCTTCATAGCCTGCAAGGTCAACCCGTTCCAATGCTTTGGAAACCGCTTCTTTGTCCTTAATTCTCCGCAGATTGAGAGAAAGGGCGATATTATCATAAACAGTCAGTTCATCAATCAGGTGATAATCTTGGAAGATAAAGCCGATATGGGTATTGCGGTAGTTACAGAATTTCCGTTCACCAAACTTGGAAAGGTCGTTGCCGTCCACCGTAATTCTGCCGGAGGTGATATTATCCAGTCCGCCAATCAGGTTTAAGAGTGTACTCTTACCGCTGCCGCTTTTACCGAGAACGAACACCAAACCATTATCCGGCAAGGTCAGATGAATATCCTTCAGCGCGTGGCATTTCTTCCGCTTTTTGGACTTATAGATTTTGTTGAGATGCGAAATTTCAATCATAAAAATCCCTCGAAAAATAGAATAAAACCATTATATGCCATCCATTTGGGATTGTAAAGTAGGGAATGCACATCGGTCGTCCGCAAAGCCTCCCCTGTAGGGGAGGTGGCAGCCGAACAGGCTGACGGAGGGGTTTGAGGAGGTAACGAGACAGAGAATGCCAATGAGCACCGTAAACCCCTCAGTCAAAAATCAAATAGATTTTTGACAGCTCCCCTACAAGGGGAGCCTTTTCTTATGCCCCGGCTATAATTTCACCGCTACGGGGTTTTGGATGGTCATCGCGTTCGGAGTGACAGCGCAGTCCATAGCGAGGATTTGAACGCCTACCTCTGCGGCTTCCCGGAGAGCTGCGCCGAATGCCGGGTCGGTGTCATCATTGGGGTGGAGATAAGAAACATCGGACATTTGGATGACGAAAAGCACATAGGCACCAAAGCCCTCCCTGACAAGGGCGGTTAATTCCTTCAGGTGTTTTGTGCCCCGCTCCGTGGGCGCATCCGGGAAGGCGCAGATGCCGCCACACTCTAAAGTGACGCCTTTTACCTCTAAAAAGCACCTTTTTCCGCCCTTTTCAAAGGAGAAATCAAACCGGGAATTTCCGCAAGTGGTTTCTGCTCGGAGATTTTCAATCTCTCCCAAGCCGCCGCCGGAGAGCCATTCCTGCGCGGCCTTATTAGGCGCGTGGGAGTCCATATTGATAAGGCGGCTGCCTTTTTGGACAGCAATGAGATCGTACTGGGTCTTTCGGGCGGGATTATCGGATTTTTCACACCATACCGCAGCACCGGGCATCAAAAGTTCTTTGCAGCGGCCGGTGTTTTTGACATGGCAGACGGTGTCTTGCCCGTCAATTTCGATGTGGGCAATGAAGCGGTTGGGGCGGGATAGGAACCGCCCTGGAACGATATTTTGATAAAACATAGGTACTCCGTTAAAAAAAGATTGCAAATTTATTAATAATTTGTTACAATGGCCATATGGGAAAAGAAAAAAACAAAAAGAGGAGAATACTATTATGCAGCTTTGGACCAAAGAACACGCAATTTCTGTGCTGCCCTCGCTGGCAGTGATGCTCCTGCTTTGCTTTGTGCTTCGCATTACCATTGGTAAGAAAAGCTTTGAGACCCGAATGATCCCCTTTAAAATTTTGGCGGTGATCGTCGTCCTGTTGGAGATCGGCAAGCAGGCGCTGTCCTTCAAGCAGGGCTATGATCTGTATCACATTCCGCTGCACTACTGCTCGCTGTTTATCTTTATGCTGCCTGTGATGGCATTCTATCGTGGCAAGCATCAGGATAAAGTGGGTGGCATCACCGCAGCACTCTGCGGCGCAGAGTTTCTGATGATGATCATTTATCCCAACCTGATTTATGGCTCTTGGAATGTCATTGATTATTTTAAGGGATATTTCGATTTCCATACGGTGACCGTACATATCCTCATTATGTTAGGATTTTTGCTGATTCCTACGCTGAACCTGCATACGCCCGCCAAGAAGGGCGAGCAGAAAGCGGTGATTATCTTTATTCTGTGCTTCTGCGCGATTTCCGCAACCACAGCGCAGCTTTTGGAAGTCAATTTCAACAACTTCTATGTCTGCAACATTCCGCCGCTGGAAGCTGTCCGGCAGGCAGTAGAGGCAGTAACAGGCACATTGGTGGCAAAGATCTTCTATGTGCTGTGCGTCACCGTAATGGATGTGCTCTTTACCTCCGGCGCTTACTGGATGTACCGGGGCGTGCGGAAGCTTGTGGTTGGTAAGGTCGCTACACCGGTGTAAAAATGAATTTTTGAATCAGTCCGTCGCAATCGGCGTGAACGATTATCGTGCCGTCTTCTTTTCTTTCCGAAGAAAGGGAGACGGCATTTCCTTTGAGAAACTGGTTTACATAATTTACGGGATCGTCGGTTTCGATCTCCTCGAAAAACACATCCCGCATCTGATTGTTGGGACATAAGTTCTTGATTTCACGGACAAGCTCGTATTCGGCCATAGAAAACACCGCCTTTCGCAAATAGTATAACAAACCGCCAGCCTTTATGCAAGACTGGCGGAGTTGTGTAGGGATATTATAAGTCTAATAACTGCCTTTTCTTTGCGTCAAATTCCTCTTGGGTGATAACGCCGGAATCAAGAAGTTCTTTGTATTGTTTGAGCTCGCTGGCGTTGCTTTGAGGAGTTGATTGAATGACTGAAGATTGTGCTTGTGTTGTGTTTTGTCTATTAACCAACAAGTTGTTGATAATGCTGAATATTTCTGATGCATTATTAATCAGGGGAAATGCAATGCGACCTGATGACGAAGCTACTGCAATGCCTTTTACGAGAGGTATTGTTGCAACCGCAGAAACCGAGTCGATAGGAATGTCGACTCGCTTACCGAAAATGATGGAACCGTAAACGCGTCTGTTTGTTACGACCATTTGGGTTTTCCTCGTTACAAGGAAAAATATAACCTCAACAAGTAAGACTGCTCCAATTGGAATCAACAGCCAACTGAATGTGGCATATTTAATAAAAATGAAGTACGCATTAAAAAACCAGTATTCTAAAGTTGCACGATGGCTATAGGGGTCTTTTTCTATTTCGGCTAAATATTTCGGGAACATTCTGCATGCTGCAATAATCCAGTTTAGTACAAAGCTCGCAAAAAAGAGCACCGCAAGTATAGTCAATATTTTCCGAAAGGAATATCGTTCAGATGAAATTAAGATTTTTTCTTCCATAGTTATTTCTCCTTTTTTACATATTGATTTTGTCGGGCGTTGCCGTCTTCGCAACGTTCTATGTTTTCAATGCGTCCATCCTTTACTGCAGCGGAAAAATATCGACCGAAACTCCGACGATCTGCAGCAGACAATGTGATCCATTCGTGACCGGGAAACAAGTGTTTTAATTCAAATATGTTGCCGGGTTCAATTTGGGTATCAATTGCCTTTGTTGCTTTTTCGTACCATTCTTCGTAGTTCATATAACCACCTCTTTCTATGTTTTGCCGGATATATCGACAACATCATTATAGGTATAAAACCACAGAATGTCAATTATAAATATCATTATGATAATGCAATATCTTTTCGATTCGTTTACCATAATAATATCAGGAGGTGTTATTATGATTGCAGATAGAATCAAGGTTTTGCGGGAACAGAATGATCTCACACAGACGGATTTGGCAAAACGGCTTGGGATTACCCGGTCCAGCGTCAATGCTTGGGAGCTGGGCATTTCTGTACCTTCCACCCAATATATCGTAGAACTTGCACAGATTTTTAAGGTTTCTACAGACCACCTACTCTGCGTCGATAACACCGCAACCATCAGCGTAGAAGGGCTGAGCGAAAAGGATGTTCAGCTTGTAAACAGCATCATTTTGCACCTGAGAGAAAAACAATAACCAAGCAGACAATATACCCCCGGCAGGATTCCTGCCGGGGGATTTGCGTCTGGCCGCGGTGTGTGATATAATGTCGGAAAGGACACCCCGGGAGGGGTGTCCCTACGAGAAGCGTTGATTTTAGGGTGTAGGGACACCCGTCCCCGGGTGTCCGAAAATGGAGGAAATCTATGGAATTACCCAACAGAAAACCTAATCGCATTGATGGGTATGATTACAGTCAAGAAGGTGTATATTTCGTCACGATCTGCACCCAAGATAGGAAAAAGATATTGTCGAAAATATCCGTAGGGACACCCGTCCGCGGGTGTCCGCAAGAACCCTGTACGGAATTGCTGCCTTATGGAAAAATTGCGGACAAGCATATTCAACAAATGCATGCATTCTATGAACATATATCAGTGGATAAATATGTGATCATGCCGGACCACATACATATGCTTATCCGCATTAGCGGACACCCCGGGAGGGGTGTCCCTACGGAAAGAACCTCTACACTTGCGCAGTTTGTTGGAACATTCAAGCGGTTTTGTAACAAGGAATACGATAAAAATATCTGGCAGGCGCGTTATTATGACCATGTGATTCGCAATCAGCGGGATTATGATGAAATATGGCAATATATAGAAAACAATCCCCGGAAATGGCTTTTAGAGAAAGAAAATGAATAAGGCGCGAATAGACAGAACACCCCTGGTAGAATCATCTGCCAGGGGTGTTTTCGACATATTTTGCGCAAGAGACACTGTATAATTGTGTCGAGAAAACGGTCAATCTTCTGTTATAACAAGTAGCTCGTTTGGTGTGCAATTCAGCAGCAGACACATTGCTTCGATGTTGTCATATTGAATGGATTTTGTTTCATTGTTGATCATACGGCTAAAGTTTTGATAGCTCATACCAAGCTGCTTAAAAAGCCAATACTTGGTTTTTCCTTGCTTTTCGAGCAAAGCCAACGCGTTGAGTTTAATCATATGGTATGCTCCTGTTACTCTAGGTCCAAAAGATCCGTATAAGATAAGTGCAACACTTGAGCAAGATACACCAGTTCAATATCGGTTACAAACCGTTTACCGGCCTCAATGCGCTGAACAGCGTTTTTATCAATATCTAAACCGGCGATTTGCAGCATATCTGCAAGCTGGCGTTGAGATTTTCCCATTTTCTTACGACAGGCGGCAATGACCTTTCCACATCGATTGGCGCTCCCGTCGGCGGATTTATTTGCAAACATACAATACACCTCACTTTGACATTTTGTGCTTGTCATTAGTGAGAGTATATGGTATGATGCTTGCAAAATTGACATTCACAAAATGTTAAAAGGAAGATTTGGAGGTTTTTTATGTTTATCGATGTAACAGGGATTACTTTGACGCCGGGGAATGGGGGAGCCGATTGCCTTGGGAACGGCGAGCATCCGGGGATTGAATGTTGCTGCGACGAATGTGATTATATGCTTTGCTGTCTTACGGCGCGCGGGCCAGAGGATTGCAATGCTTGTAAGGAGCAAGAATGTCCTCTGCGTTTGTGATGCAGCAATATGGAGTCGGAATTTTTATAATTATGGTTGCACTTATCAAATGTCCGTGCTATAATGACAACTGTATTTACAAGAAAGAGAGGACTTTATTATGTCTGCACCAACCCGACTGACCCCCAAGGTGGGTGTCCTTGAGAAATTGGGATTTGCCACTTTCTCCACCGCCAGTAATGTGGTATTCAACTTTAAGGATCTGTTCTATCTGTTCTTCTTGACCAATGTTATGGGCATCAGCATTGCCCACGCCGGTATCATCACCGCTATCGGCATTGTCTGGGATGCCATCAATGACCCGCTGGTAGGCTTTTGGGCTGTTAACCATAAGTTTAAGAACGGGGAAAAGGTGCGCCCCTTTGCGCTGTGGTGCGCGGTACCCTGGGCAATTACCGTGGTCTTGATGTTTACCTGCTTCGATGTGGCCTACGGCATTAAGCTTGCCATTGCGATGGCGATTTATTTTCTGTTTGAACTGTTTAACACCTTTGCGGCTATCCCTTATAACTCTATGGGTTCTTTAGCTACCAACCGGGACGAAGACCGCCGCGCCATCAATGTTGCCCGTAATTTGGGTGGCTGCGTAGGCAGCGCCATCGGCGCGGTTGCGATGTATCCGCTGCTGGGCCTCTTTGGCGGTCTTGACGATAAGGGCAACATTCTCCCCGGTGACCCCGGCAAGAACGCTTTCTTCTACGCGGCTATCGTGATGGGCGTGGTATGTATTCTCGGCAGCTTTGCTCATTATTTCACCACTCGTGAGCGAGTAAAGCAGGAAGAAGAGAACGAGGAGAAAATTGGTCTCTTCGAGGCATTTAAGATGCTTTTTGCCTGCCGCAGCTGGGTCCTTAACACGCTTTATGTGCTGTGCTACGGTATGCTGAACCTGCTGATTATGAGCACTATCAATTATTACGCTACATATGTTATCGGTTCTTCCTCCGCAGCTACCATTATTATGGCGCTGTATTTGGTGGTATCCGTTATCTTCTCTGTGCTGTCCATTCCCATCGATAAGAAGCTGGGCCGCCGCAAGACGATGATCAGTTCTGCAGTTGTATATGTGCTGGGTAAAATTTGGTTCATTCTCGACCCCTTCTCTATGGGCGCGATTATGGTCAACGCCCTTACGGTTGCCTATGCAATGACTTTGGCCTTTGTCCTCTTTAACACCAACCGCAACAATATTGCGGATCTCATCGAGTGGAAAAGCCATCGCCGTATCGACTCCCTAGTCTGCACCTGCGATAACCTGGCAGCGAAGCTCAGCAAGGCAGGCGCAAACCTGCTGATGACCGGCGCGCTGGCAGCTGCTGGCTTCAATGCGGAGCTGCCCACCCAACCCGAATCTGCCATCAATACCATCAACGCCCTCCTCGGCTGGGTGCCTATGTGCATTGCCGTTGTGATGCTGGTAGTCGTATTCTTCCATCCCATTGAAAAGGATATGGCGGCTATGCGGAAAGAGAGAGGCGAATGATGACAGATATTCAAATTGCAGCGGAAAAGCTGGGCGCGATGATTCGCATCCCCACCGTTTCCAAGCACGAAAATGAAGATCTCAGCCAGTTTTATCTCTTCCATCAGGAGCTGGAGAAATTATTTCCTTTGGTTCATCAAAACTTAGAGAAAACCGTTCTCAATGGCACGCTTGTCTACCGTTGGAAGGGTGCAGATGAGAAAAAACTCCCCGTTTTATTTATGGGACATCAGGACGTGGTGCCTGCTTCTGATGATGGCTGGTCTGTGCCTGCCTTCTCCGGCACAGTAAAGGATGACGGCTGTCTCTACGGTCGAGGCGCGCTGGACTGCAAGAGTACGATGTATGTGGAAATGCAGGCGGTGGAAGAGCTTCTGGCTGAGGGCTTTGTGCCTCCCTGTGATGTGTATCTGGAGTATTCCATCAACGAAGAAACCGGCGGTGACGGCGCAGCTGCGGCGATGCGTTATCTACGGGATAAAGGTATCCGTTTCGCTTTTGTTATGGACGAGGGCGGCGCGGTCATTGATGAGGCTGTACCCGGTATGGACAGACCCTATGCGGTAATCGGCGTTACAGAAAAGGGGTATATGGACGTAAAAATCACGGCAAGAGGCAAGGGTGGACACAGCTCCACACCGCCTCGCAACACCCCGGCTGCCCGGCTCTACGCTTTTGCCAATGAGATTGAGCGCAAGCGTCCTTTTAAAAAGAAGATGATTCCGGAAGTGAAGGAGATGTTCCGGCAGATGGCGCCAGCCTTTTCCTTCCCACTGCGGTTTTTGCTAAGTAATCTTTGGCTCACCAAGCCGCTGGTGATGGCGGCAATGCCTAAGGTTTCGCCTTTTGGTGAGGCGCTGATGGCTACTACCTGCTGTTTCACAATGATGCGCGGCAGCGATGCGGCCAACGTGATTCCCAAGGAGCCTTACCTGATTGCGAATCTGCGGTGCAGCGTCCATCAGAACTGTGAGGAAACGCTGAAAGTTCTGAAAAAGTACGGCAAAAAGTACGATTTGGAGTTTGAGGTATTGCTGAGTCGGGATGCATCTCCTGTTTCGGACATCCACAGCAAGGCATACGGCTTTGTAGAAAAGACAATCCGCGGCCATTTCCCGGATGCGGGCGTTGCGCCCTACCTCATTATGGGCGGTACGGATTGCCGTCATTTCCATGCGCTGACGGATACCGCGCTGCGGTTTGCACCTGTACGGATGACCAATGCACAGAATGCCTCCTGCCACGCGGTGGACGAGAATGTTACCCTCGCTGCCCTTGTGGAAGGCGTACAGTTCTATAAAAAACTGCTGAAGAATTACGAGCTGTAATATGAAAAGCACCACCCGATTTTGGGTGGTGCTTCTGGCATTTATTGGAATAACAGACTAAAAGCTGCCAAAATTATTAAGAATGCAAAATTAAAGGCGGAAAACAGCAGGATATAGTATCCGGTCTTGCCTTTGTTTTGCTTGCTGTATTCCCGGAAGGTGATTAGGCTGGCAAGAGAGGAAATCAGCGTACCGACACCACCAATATTGACACCCAGCAGCAGGTGCTTATAGTTGGCTGTGAATTGGGAGAGCAGAATTGCAGACGGCACATTACTGATTACCTGGCAGGACAGCACAGACACAAGCAATGTATTCTTATCCAAAAGGAAGGAAAACAGAGACCGTACAGCGTCAATCCGCGCCATATTTCCGGAGAAAATGAAGAAGAACACAAAGGTGAGCAGCAGGGGGTAATCCACCATTTTCAGCGCTTTTCTATCGATAAACAGCAGCGTGGTGGGAATTACGATCAGACCGATCCAGTAGGGGATACCACGGAACACAATAGCGATAGATAGCAGAAAAAGCAGCAGATATACGATGGAGCGTCCAATGGGTAAGCTTATCTTTTCGCTCTTGAGTTCAAAAGGCTCCGGCTTTACAAACAGAATGCAGCAAAGGGTGATCAGTCCCACAGAGAGCAGGAAGGGCCAAACCATAATGCCCATAAATTCCATTGCGGGGATTTGAAATTTTGTGTAAAGGTATAGGTTCTGGGGATTCCCAAAGGGGGTGAGCATACCGCCTAAGTTGGCGGCAATATTCTGCATAATAAAGGTGAATGCCATATACTTGCCTTTGCCTGTGGTGGTCATCACATAGGTGCCAAGGGGCAGAAAGGTCAGCAGCGCCATATCGTTGGCGATCAGCATAGAACCGATAAAGGTGATGTACACCAGGGCAAGAATACAGATTCGGGTGTTACGGAAGACCTGTATCAGCTTTTTTGCCAATATGTAGAAAAAGTTAATGTTTTTGAGCGCGCATACTACGGAAAGCACACAGAAGAGACAAGTTAAGGTCTTAACATCGAAATAATCCCAATAGGCTTTGTCCGGCGGAATAAAAAAGCAGGTAATAGCTGCTGCAATCATAGCGATTATCATCACAATGTTCTTTTTAAGAAAGCCGCCAAAACTGCGATACAGATGTAAATGGTCCATAATATGCACTCCTTTTTCAAAAGCACACTCATTATGCATAAATCGGAGGAATTTGTCAAGATAATGGATAGGCTGCAGAAGAAAAATATGCGAAGGATAAATCCGCTGCGCGGAGCGCCGCCGTCGCGAGTAACGTTCATCCGCGTTGCATTTAGAGGGGTTCGAGTCCGTCATCTGAATGCCGATACCACAAAAGACACCACCCAAAAGGGTGGTGTCTTTTGTGGTGGACGATAACGGACTCGAACCGCTGACCCTGCGCACGTCAAGCGCATGCTCTACCAGCTGAGCTAATCGTCCAAGTGCTGAATTATTATAGCAAGGGGCGGCGGGTTTGTCAACCCCTATTTCTGCTTTTTGTCCTTCGAAAAAAAGAAAAAAATAGAAATGAGTAGTCGTAGGCGTTAGCCGTCGAAGTTCCAATAAAGGATTGACTCATTTCTATTTCCTACATTGTATATCATCAACACTGAATCGTCAATACAAAAATGAATTTCACGGGGGTGCTTTTTGCCTACAAGAATTCTATATTGCAAAAACGGCTGAAATATGGTATATTCCTTATGAACGTTCCCTAATGGATACGGAAAAATGAGGAAACGATATGCAAAGAAGAATGATTATCTGTGTGGCGTTGGTGACTTTGGTGCTGGCGCTGGCCGGATATTTTACAAAAGGAATACTTTCTCCTAAGGTGGGTGTCTGCCTCGGCGGTGCGGGCGGAAACACCGGGGAGGAGCTGGGAAAAGTCCTCCGGGATGAATTGACTCTTTCCGGATTTACGGTGGTGAGCCGTAACAGTGAAAATGACCGGGCAAAGCAGGTGCAGCAAATCAAGGAACTGCTTGAAAAGGGTGTGGCAGCGCTGGTGCTTCAGCCCGTTGCAGAGGATGTACTGACGGAAATTTTGCCCCTTGCGGTGGAGACACCGGTGATTGTCGTAGGCGCAGAGCCGGAAAATTTAGGTAACGCCTATTTTATTGGCTGCGACAAGGATCAGCAGGCCGGGGCGCAGGCCCAGCTTGTGCAGCAAATGTTTGCAAAAACCGATATTAACGGAGACCGGACAGTAAAGTATATGCTCCTTACCGGCCCGGAGGAAGACCCGGAAACGGCGCGTTATGTGCAAAATGTGGAGGAAGTACTTTCTGCCTCTGCTACATCTGCGCTCCAAAAAACTGCGGTGGAGCGGACGGAAGAGGCTGGAAAAACCGCCTGCAAGCAGGCGATCTCCAAGTACGGCAGAGATTTGGAACTGATTTTCTGCGGCGATAGCGCTTTGACCGCGGGCGCGGTTGAGGCGGTTAAGAGCAGCGGTCGAACACCGGGCCGCGATGTCGTTATCTTTGGCGTTGGCTCTTTAGAGGGTTGTAGAGAGTTGGTGCGCACCGGCGCGCTGACGGCAGCGGTGGTAGAGGATATTGCCGCCATCCGGGACAAAATTGTAACGACGGTCAAGATTTTAACCGCTGGCGGGGATGCGCCGCAGGAAACCTATGTAGAGCATATCACCCTTACCATTGAAAATATAGACGAACATTAACGCGCAGCGCCTTTCCAAACGAAAGGCGCTGTTTTTGCAAAGTTATGGTTTACAGACGGATATCGGGTGTGATATGATAGAAAAGATAACAGAAAACTGAGGTTTTGAATTATGGATTATATCGTTTTGGATATGGAGTGGAATCAGCCGTGGCCCGGTTCGCCCTCCGCCAAAAAAGTATTGCCTGTCCAAATTCGGGGTGAGATCATCCAGATTGGTGCGGTACGCGTGACCGAGGAGCAGACAGTTGCAGATGAATTTCAGGTTTTGATTCGCCCGAAATATTACCGCCGCCTGAATCGCAGAATCAGTAAGCTCACCGGCATTAAGGAGTCCCAGCTCAATGAGGAGGGTGTGTCCTTCCCGGAGGCGATGGAACGGTTTCAGGACTGGTGCGGAAACGACATTATTTTCCTGACGTGGGGTTTTGATGATATTACAATCCTGCGGGAGAATCTGCGGCTTTTCGGCATGGACGAAAACTGGGTCAGCCGTTGGTACAACGCGCAAATGATTTTCAATGCCCAGACCGACGGAAGCACCGCACAGAAAGCGCTGAAAACGGCAATGGAGATTTTTGAGATCCCCTCCACCCGGCCTGCCCACGATGCGCTGGGCGATGCCTATCATACGGCGCTCATCTGCGCCAAATTAGACCTGAAAAAGGGTACGCAGGAGTATGGCGCAGCGCTGCAAAGCCACGTTAACGGCTTTCACGGCGCAGAGCTTCCGGGCTGTATCAGCCGGAAGGTGTTTTACGATTATGCGGACAAGCGGGCGGCATTGGCTGCGCAGGCAGGCGCGGAAAATAAGTGCCCTACCTGTGGTCGGCAGATGCTTGGCTCCCGTTGGTTTGCCCAGCCGGGACGGCGGTATATGGACCTTGCCACCTGCCCGGAGCACGGTCAGTTTTTGGTCCGTGTACGGCTCTCTGACCAGCCGGACGGTACGGTGCGGGTCAGTCGGCTGACCTATGAGGCCACTTCGGAGGCGGCTGCGGTTTACGCCCGCCGGGCAGAAAAAGCAGATCCGGAGGAGCGAAGCGGCGCAAAACGTCGCCACCGTCGCAGCAGATTGCCGGAAAAATGAAAAAATTTCACCGCTGCAAGGCTTGCAGCGGTGATTTTTTGGGAAAAATGATTGCTTATTTTAATTTTTATGCTATCATTACAATGTATGATTGTGCGCCTATGAGGAAAAACAGAGGCGTAAAAGTGAAATATGTAGGAGTTTTAAGGAGTTAAACTATGATCACAGTCAGCAATTTAGGTATGCAATTTGGCGGTCAGTGGCTGTTCCAGCACGTAGACCTGCAATTTTTGCCCGGCAACTGCTACGGCATCATCGGCGCAAACGGCGCCGGCAAGTCCACCTTCCTGCGCCTGCTCACCGGGGAGCTGGAATCCACCGCAGGCAGCATTTTTGTGGACCCTGAAAAGCGGGTATCTGTACTGAAGCAGAATCAGAACGCTTACGACGAATATACCGTTATGGACACGGTCATTATGGGCAATCAGCGTCTTTATGACATTATGAAAGAAAAAGATGCCATTTATGAAAAGGCAGATTTCACCGATGAGGACGGTATGCGCGCATCGGAGCTGGAGGTGGAATTTGCGGAGATGGGCGGCTGGGAAGCAGAGAGTGATGCCTCCCGTCTTTTGCAGGGTCTGGGTATTGGTACAGAGCTGCACTATGATATTATGGGTACGGTTGACCCCAGACTTAAGGTGAAGGTGCTGCTGGCACAGGCATTGTTTGGAAATCCTGACATCGTTATGCTGGACGAGCCTACCAACAACCTGGACATTGAAGCCATTAACTGGTTGGAGGACTTCCTGCTGGATTTCCCCGGAATGGTCATCGCAGTGTCCCACGACCGCCACTTCCTCAATACGGTCTGTACCCACACAGTAGATATTGACTACGGTAAAATTAAGATGTATGTCGGTAACTACGACTTCTGGTACGAGTCCTCCCAAATGGTGCAGGCGATGATTCGCAACAAAAACAAGAAAAATCAGGAAAAAATTGAAGAACTGCAGCTGTTTATTCAGCGATTCTCTGCCAATAAGAGTAAGGCCAAGCAGGCAACTGCCCGGAGAAAGCTCTTGGATAAGCTGACCGTCGAAGAAATGCCCTGCTCCACCCGTCGGTATCCCTTCGTTGGCTTTATGCCCGAGCGGGAGCTGGGTAAGGATATTCTGACGGTTAACGATGTTTCTGTGACCGTTGACGGCGTGAAGCTTTTGGATAAAGTCTACTTCTCCGTCGGCAAGAATGATAAGATTGCCTTTGTTGGTGAAAACGAGCTGGCGCAGACCGCGCTGTTCCAGATCCTGATGGGTGAATTAGAGCCTGACGAGGGCAGCATTAAGTGGGGTGTTTCCACCATTCGCAGCTATCTGCCGAAAGACAACTCTCCCTATTTTGACGGCAATTCTATGGAGCTGGTGGACTGGCTGCGGCAGTACTCCGTCAAGAAGGACGATGTATATCTGCGTGGTTTCCTTGGACGTATGCTCTTTAGCAATGAGGACGTATTTAAGCCGGTCAATGTCCTTTCCGGTGGCGAAAAGGTCCGCTGTATGCTCAGTAAAATGATGCTCTCCGGTGCGAACGTGGTTCTTCTTGACCAGCCTACCAACCACTTGGATATGGAGTCCATTCAGGCGGTCAACAAGGGCTTGGAGGCTTTCCAGGGCGTTGTGCTGCTGGCTTCCCACGACCACGAAATGCTGACCTCTACCTGTAACCGCGTCATTGCCTTCCAGCCGGACGGCACCATTATTGACCGCTATGGCACTTATGACGAGTACCTGTATTGGGTGTCCGAGAGAAAGGGGCAGAATTAAGAAATGAAGAAAATTCTGGATATTATTACCGAGAAGATGGAGCAGGCTTTCGTGGCGGCCGGCTATGAGGCAGCCTACGGCAAGGTGACTGTCTCCAACCGCCCCGATTTGTGCCAGTATCAGTGTAACGGCGCGCTTTCTGCCGCAAAGCAGTATAAATGCGCGCCCATCCAGATCGCCAAGGCTGTGGCAGAAAAGCTGGATGGCGGTGATTTTGCTATGATTGACGCAGTTATGCCCGGCTTTATTAACCTGAATCTTTCTGACAGCTTCCTGCAAAGCTACTTGGAGGAAATGCGGACTGCGGAGGATTTCGGCGTTGAGAAGATTGGCGCAGGTCTTACCGCGGTTGTAGACTACGGTGGTGCCAATGTGGCAAAGCCCCTGCATATTGGACATTTGCGCCCTGCTATCATCGGTGAGACATTGAAGCGGCTCCATAAGTTTATGGGCTATAACACCATCGGTGATGTGCACTTGGGTGACTGGGGCCTGCAAATGGGTCTTATCATCGCAGAACTGCAGGAACGTCAGCCTGAGCTGCCGTATTTTGATGAGAGTTTTACGGGGGAGTATCCCAAGGAATCTCCCTTTACCCTTTCCGAATTGGAGGAAATCTATCCCACCGCATCTTCTAAGAAGACCGACCCGGTCTTTGCGGAAAAGGCGCACACGGCTACGTTTGAACTGCAAAACGGCCGCCGGGGCTATCGTGCCATTTGGGATCATATTATGGGCGTCAGCCTGCCGGATCTTCGCAGAATTTACGACATTCTGGACGTCCATTTTGAAAAGTGGCTGGGCGAGAGTGACGCAGATCCCTATATCCCTGCAATGATCGAAGATCTGAAAGCCCGGGAGCTGGCTGTTCTTTCCAATGGTGCATGGGTCATTCCCGTGGCTGAAGAAGGGGATAAGAAGGAAGTTCCTCCGATGATCCTCGTAAAGTCCGACGGTTCTGCCATTTATGCCACCACCGACCTTGCCACTATGGTCCAGCGTATGGAGGACTGGACGCCCGATAAGATGCTGTACGTTACCGATAAACGGCAGAATCTCCACTTTGAGCAGGTCTTCCGTGCCGCAAAGAAGTCCGGTATCGTAAAAGAAACCACCGTTTTGGAGCACGTTGGCCACGGCACGATGAACGGGGCAGACGGCAAACCCTTCAAGACCCGTGACGGCGGCGTACTGCGCTTGGAGCAGCTGATTGCCGATATGACCGACTTTGTCCGCGCAAAGGTTGTCGAGAATAAGATTGTTTCCGACGATGAGGTGGAGGATACCACCCGGAAGATTGCGCTTGCGGCACTGAAATACGGTGACCTCTCCAACCAGCCCACCAAGGATTATAACTTCGATTTGGAGCGTTTCGCTGCGTTTGAAGGAAATACCGGTCCTTATATCCTTTATACGGTGGTTCGTATTAAGTCCATCCTGAACCGCTACGGCGCTTGGGAGCATCTCGGGGTGGCGCCTGCCGCCAATGAATGGGCAAAGGATTTGATGCTGGCAATTACCAAGTTTGGTCCCACTATGGAGAGCGCGCTGAAGACCCTCTCTCCCAACCTGATCTGCGCCTATATTTATGAGCTTTCCGGCGCGGTAAATAAGTTCTATCACGAGACCCGTATTCTGACCGAGGAAAATGAGGAACTGAAGGCTGGCTATATTGCGCTTATCGGTCTTGCAAAGCGCGTTTTGGAGACCTGCATGGATATTTTGGGCTTTGCCGCGCCTGAAAAGATGTAAAAATTCTAATTTCTCTTTCCAAATTAGAAAAACGTGGTATAATAAAAGAAAAACATAGGAGGTTTTTACTATGGCAAACAAATATGCTGGCACCAAGACAGAGGCCAACCTGCTGGCTGCTTTCGCAGGCGAGTCTCAGGCAAGAAATCAGTACACCTACTTTGCTTCCAAGGCAAAGAAGGAAGGCTTTGAGCAGATTGCTGCCCTTTTCCTGAAGACTGCAGAAAACGAAAAAGAACACGCCAAGTTATGGTATAAAGAGCTGGATGGAATCGGCAATACCGCTGAGAACCTGCTCAAGGCCGCGAATGGTGAAAACTATGAATGGACCGATATGTATGCCGGTTTTGCCAAGGTGGCAGAGGAAGAAGGCTTCCCTGAACTGGCTGCCAAGTTCCGCCTGGTTGCTGAGGTGGAGCGTCACCACGAGGAGCGCTACCGCGCCCTGCTTCGTAACGTGGAAGAGGCAAAGGTGTTTGCTAAGGAAGGTGAGACCGTTTGGGAGTGCCGTAACTGCGGTCACATCCACATCGGCAAGGAAGCGCCGGAGCTGTGCCCCACTTGCGCCCACCCTCAGAGCTATTTTGAGGTTCACGCAGCGAACTACTAAGAAAAAAGGGACAGACCTTCCGGGGTCTGTCCTGAAAAATCCTGATATTGGCAAAAATAATTGTTGCAAATTATTTTTAGCCGTGTTATAATGCACGGTGTGCCCATTGTCGGAGTACAATATTGGGATGTCGCCAAGCGGTAAGGCACCAGACTTTGACTCTGGCATTCGTAGGTTCAAATCCTGCCATCCCAGCCAAAAGCTGAGGGGTAGATTATCTCTCAGTATACGATCCGCTAGCTCAGTTGGCAGAGCAATTGCCTTTTAAGCAATGGGTCCGGAGTTCGAATCTCCGGCGGGTCACCAAAAAAGCAGATACCCATCCGGGTATCTGCTTTTTTGCATCCGCCGAGATTCGAAGATATTAAATGCAATATGCCGGTGGCATATTGCTGCCACCAGTGCAAACACTGGTGGCTACTTTAATTTTCGGCAAGGCCGAAAATGCAAACGAATCTCCGGCGCTTGTGGTTGAATGCTCCTAAATCATTGACGCAAGTGCCGCTTGACAAATGCAAGCAATTTATTCTTTCTTTTTGCAGAGAGTGTTGCAATAATGAAATCAAGTAAAGGAGGGGTGTTTATGACGGTTGGTGAAAAAATACAAACATACAGAAAGCGGGCGGGGATGTCACAGGATGAGCTTGGACAAAAACTGCTTGTAAGCAGACAGACGATTAGCCTTTGGGAGAAGGATCAAACAGTTCCTACCATCGATAACCTGATCCGCCTGCGGGAAGTCTTTGGTGTTTCGTTTGATGACATACTGTGCTTTGAAAGCACAGACAGTACGGGGGAAATGGAGCAAAACGAAGCGTATACATTTCGGTTTACAAGGGACGAATTAAATGAAATACAAACCTTGCAGCGAAAGGCAATGCTGGTAAAACCCATTGTTTTTGCGGCAATAAGCATTTTGCTATTTATCTCTTTTTTAGCAACATATACCGATGACTTTTTTGTTGGTTGTATTTTTGGCATATGTTTATTTGGAGCAGTTGCGCATATAAAAGCCATTTGTGCCTACAATGCGGCATGGAAAAGCAGTATAGAACGGGTTGGCCAATCCACCTATGAATATAAGGTTTATGATAACTATTTTCAGGTAAGCATATGCCGCCATAACGAGAAGGTATATGACGCAAAATGTTATTTTTTTGATGTTGAACAGTTTCGAAAAGTGGGAAAGTGGCTTATATTACAAATCGGTGGGCAATTATTCATTATTAGAAAAAATGATTTGAAAGAGAATTCCGCGTTTTTCTCCTATATGTATAAGACCCCCTCGAAGGTAACGGAAGTTAAGGTTCGAGACAAATGGGGATATGCATCTGTTGCTTTGTTTGTTGCGTCTATTTTATCCCCGTTGAGTGCGATGTACTTAGTGACATTGGTTTCAGCGGCAAACGAATTGTTTGTCGAAAATATGTGGCTGTTCTTCTTGTTAACACCTATCCCAATTGCGTCCTTTGTGTTGGGCTTAATGTTAAAGGCAAAAGGGTATAAGTACAAAAAGAATATCGTTGTTGCCATTATCATAACCGCTATACTGTGCATATACGGCACATTTGCATTTATTTTCCCGCTGTGAAACAAAAAGCAAAACCACAGATACTCCTTGTGTTTTTCGAGAATCAATGCTACAATGAATGTAGAACTTCTACCAAAGGAGGAAATGTTATGAAAAAACATTCTTTGTGTTTGGTTGCACTGCTGTGTGTGATGGCACTATGTTTGCAGGGCTGTTCCGTTTTGGGGCTTGGCTCACTGTTTGGCACAGAGCTGACACCTACGGAGCTTTATCTGACCTGCGCGTCTTCTGTTGTGGAAATCCGAACGGAAGCAGAGGGCGGCGGCGCTACCGGCTCCGGCTTCTTCTGCGATAAAAAAGGCACAGTCATTACCAATTACCACGTCATTGAGAACTATGCTGCAGCTAAAATCTATCTAATTAACGGTGAAGAATACGAGGTAAAAGCTGTAAAGGGTTACGATATCAAAAAGGATATTGCGGTCTTGGAAACAGCGTGTACGAATTCCGTGCCTTTGCGGTTCGACACCTCCGGCAGCATAATTACCGGAGATAAGGTCTATACCATTGGCAGCGCTTTGGGAATGACCAGTTCCCTTTCTGAGGGAATTGTTTCCTGCGCGATGCGGCTGATATATGACCAAAGCTACATCCAAACCACAGCGCCGATTTCTCCCGGCAACAGCGGCGGTCCTCTGTTTGATGCCTACGGCAATGTGATCGGCATTAATACAATGACCTTTGCGGGCGGCCAAAATGTAAATCTTGCCGTTC
This sequence comes from Faecousia sp., assembly GCA_045654085.1. GTDB lineage: Bacteria > Bacillota > Clostridia > Oscillospirales > Oscillospiraceae > Faecousia. The sequence continues at coordinate 41,879 of JAZOMT010000039.1, forward strand.
CTATTGAGGAGGCGCTGAATGTCAGTGTCAGCAATCCTACCACGCTGGAAAAGCTGTTTACAAGAACTGCCGCCGGTTTAGGACGGGTGCGGAAGCTGGAAAACTGGAGCGTCAGCTATGTCCCCGAAGACGACAACGACATCGGCAAGGATGCCTATGCAGTTTTGTTTCAGCTCCGCGATCAAAACGGTGACCTTGTAAAAACCGGCGGTAACATATCTGTGCAGATCGTAAACGACGATGATTTGACGGTTTACGATAAGACTATCTCCTTTGACGACAGCGATATTACTACCGTTAGGACCCGGGAGGGTAAATTTGAATTTATGGTGGTCTATATCCCCGTAGAGGATATTCAAATCGGCGATACATACTTCGGTATGCTGAATTTCACTATCAGCAATTGGGACTATGCCTTTGACACTGTCCCTGTGCGGCTGTTGGACTTACCGGTACTGTAAAACGTCATATAGCAGGTCGGAGGTTTGCCTTCGACCTGTTTTTTGTGGGAATGGGGTTAAAAAGGGGAAAATATTCCTACTTTTTCTTGTTTCCCTCTTGTAAAATCCATTAAATTGGCGTATACTTTAACTTATCTATGACCATTGCAAAAAGTGAGGAAATGACTATGCAGTTAGTTTCTGTTCGTGAGCTGTTCAAAAACACAGACAGCTACATCGGCAAGGAAATCACCGTCGGCGGCTGGGTGCGGTCTGTTCGTGGCAGCAAGCAGTTTGGCTTCATTGTGCTCAGCGACGGCACTTATTTTAATCCCGTTCAGGTTGTCTATCACGACACTATGGAGAATTTCCAGGAAATCAATAAGACCAATGTGGGCGCAGCGCTGATTGTAAAAGGCACTTTAGTTGCGACCCCCGAGGCAAAACAGCCTTTTGAGATTCAGGCAACAGAGGTCACCGTAGAAGGCGCTTCTACTCCGGATTATCCCTTGCAGAAGAAGCGGCACACCTTGGAGTTCTTGCGGACAATGACCCACTTGCGCCCCCGTACCAATACCTTCCAGGCGGTGTTCCGTGTCCGCAGCCTGATTGCTTTTGCCATCCATCAGTTCTTCCGCGAGCGGGATTTTGTGTATGTCCACACGCCGCTCATTACCGGCTCTGACTGTGAGGGCGCAGGCGAAATGTTCCAGGTTACGACCCTGGATTTGAAGAATGTACCGATGACCGAGGACGGTCAGGTAGATTTCACCCAGGACTTCTTTGATAAGCCCACCAACCTGACGGTTTCCGGCCAGCTTAACGGCGAGACCTTCGCTATGGCTTTCCGCAACATCTATACCTTTGGCCCTACCTTCCGCGCAGAAAACTCCAACACTACCCGCCACGCGGCAGAGTTCTGGATGATCGAGCCGGAGATCGCCTTTGCCGATCTTTCCGACGATATGCGTCTGGCAGAGGATATGATCAAGTACATTATCCGCTATGTGCTGGAAAATGCGCCGGAGGAAATGGCTTTCTTCAATCAGTTCGTCGATCAGGGCCTGCTGGAGCGCCTTAACAATGTGGTATCCAACGATTTCGGTCACATCACCTACACCGATGCCATCGCTCTGCTGGAGAAGCACAACGACCGCTTTGCATTCCCTGTCCATTGGGGCAGTGACCTGCAGACCGAGCACGAGCGCTTCCTGACGGAGGAGGTCTTCAAGAAGCCGGTCTTTGTTACCGACTATCCCAAGGAAATCAAGGCTTTCTATATGAAGCTCAATCCCGACGGCAAGACTGTGGCGGCTATGGACTGCCTGGTGCCTGGTATCGGCGAGATCATCGGCGGCTCTCAGCGTGAGGACAACTACGAGCTGCTGAAGAACCGCATTGAAGAGCTGGGGATGAAGCCCGAGGATTACGGCTTCTATATGGATCTGCGCAAGTACGGCTCTGCCCGCCACGCCGGCTTCGGTCTGGGCTTTGAGCGCTGCGTGATGTACCTGACCGGTATGGGCAACATCCGCGATGTCCTGCCCTTCCCTAGAACTGTCAACAACTGCGAACTGTAATGGAAAGTGCGTCCGCATTGCGGACGCGCTTTTTTGACGGCAATTGCATTTTTGGGGCGTGTGTGGTAATATAATAAAAAGAGGGGGAGGGAAGCTTCTATGGATGAAGAAAAGAAAGTAGATAGGGTTTCGGCTTGGGATGACGGTAAAGTGCCGGAGCTGCCGATTAAAGAAGAAGTGACAAAAAAGCCCAAAAGCCGGCCTATGTGGCCCATTTTGCCCATATTGTGGATTGTGGGTGCTGTTCCGGAGATTATATTGCATTTTTATTCCTCCAAAGGCGGTACGACTCTTTGGAACTGCGGCGTATATTTTCCAATGTTGGTTGCGCTGGTACCTGCGCTTTTGCTATATGGCGTTGCGTGGATTTGGGGCAAAAAAAGTGTCAGTTATGGCTTGTTTGTGGGATATAGTTTCCTGTCTGCGGTACTTTGCGGCGCGCAGGTTGTTTATTACCGGATTTTCGGCAGCTTTTATTCTATCAATTTGCTGTCCGTTGCCGGGGATGCTTTCCAGTTCACAGATACCATCTTTGCGGGCGTTTTGGATACGCTGCCGCTGCTCATTTTGTGCCTGTTGGCACCGATCTGCCTTGCGGCATTCGGTTGGCGGCTATTTGTGCCGGTGAAAGAAAAGTGGCAATGGGCGCTGCTTCCTGTGGCACTGGCGCTTATCGTGCATATTGGCGCGGTGGCGGCCCTGCCGTTGTTTGATGGTACCGACAGTATGAGCGCCTATGACCTCTATCACAATACCGAAGATAAGTACCTGAGCGTCAACAAACTGGGCTTTGCTACCAGTTTTCGCTTGGAGATGATCCAAGCCATTACAGGTGAGCAGCGGGACGGTGACCTTGTAATCGTCGTGCCACCCACAGACCCGGAACCAATGGACGGTCCTGCTGAGGATGTAACAGAGCCGCCCCGCTATAATATACTGGACGTTGATTTTGATAAGCTGATTGCAGACAGCGACGACAGCAAGCTGACGCAACTTCACCAGTATTTCCAAAGCCAAACGGCAACGCAGCAGAACGAATATACCGGTATTTTCGAAGGCTGCAATTTGGTGCTCATTACCGCAGAGGCTTTCAGCGATAAGATTATTGACCCGGTACGGACACCGACCCTCTACAAAATGATGACCGAGGGTATGTATTTCTCCAACTTTTATGCGCCCTACTGGTACGGCTCTACCTGCGACGGGGAATATGCATTCCTGACCGGCACGCTGCCCATAAGCGGTAAATTGGCATTCCAGAAGACTATCGGGAATGCGATGCCGTTGACAATGAGTCAGCAACTGATTGGCAAAGGCTATGGCGCTTACGCCTATCACGGACACACCTATAGTTATTACAAACGCAATCAGTACCTGAAGAACCTGGGTTTTGATTACAAAGGCGGCCGTGGCGGCGGTTTGGATGTCAAGGTGCAATGGCCTGCTTCCGATGTGGAGGTCGTGGAAAAATCCACAGGATTTTATGCGGATAAAGCGCCTTTTGTGACCTATTATATGTCCATTTCCGGCCATATGGATTACGATTTCTCCGGAAACCGGGTATGTTATAATAACCGGCATTTGGTGGAAAACGAGCCATACAGCGAGGCAATTCGGGCATATCTTGCCTGTCAAATGGAATTTGACCGCTCTCTGGAGCTGCTGATGAAGCGACTGGAGGAGGCGGGTACGCTGGAGAACACCGTATTTGTCATCGTGGCAGACCATTATCCCTATGGGTTAACGGCAGGGGAGTATAGCGAACTATTCGGGCACAAGATCGACGAGACCTTTGAGATCCACGAAAACGGCTGTATCATCTATAAGCCGGGTATGACTCCGGTGGTTGTGGAAGAGCTGTGCTACTCTATTGATGTACTGCCCACATTGTGCAACCTTTTTGGTTTGGCGTTTGATTCCCGGTTGTATGTAGGACGGGATATCTTCTCCGAAAAGGAAGCACTGGTTATTTTAGATGACCGCAGTTGGATTACAGAGCAAGGCCACTATAACTCCACCACCAAAAAGGGCGTTGCCAATGACGGAACACCCCTTTCTGCGGATTATATAAAGCGGATCAATACAGAGGTTGCAAACCGCTTTACCGTTTCTTCCCGCGTTGTCGATTACGACTACTGGCGCATATTATTTAAATAGATAAAAAACAGGAAAAGCCAACCGTCAGGTTGGCTTTTCCTTGTATGATTTTTCACAAAAGCAGGTATCCTTTGAATATAGCTCAGGCTAAGGAGTGGTTTTGTGAAACGGTTAAAAGAGATAGGATGTGTGCTGCTTTTGCTGACGATGCTTAGTGGTTGCGGCTGTCAAAGAGAGCAACCGCTGGCGGTGGTGGTGGAAAAGGTGGAAGTGACCAGTCACCACGGAGACGAAACGCTGGAGCGAACTTATACGAAAAGCGCGAAAATGTCTGCGATCTTAAATTATTTACGGTGGCTACGCCCTCGGTTTGGGGCAGACTGCGACCCGGAGCAAATCCCCGGGGATGAATATACCATTACGGTGACCTTATCTGACGGGGAACAGGAGGTCTATGAGCAAAAAACCAACGGCTATTTGCGAAAAGACGAGGGCCGGTGGGAAAACATCGACCCGGAAAAGGGCGTAATGCTCTATGAGATTATTTCCAAAATGGGGAGTGATGTGGGATAGACGAAAGTAACCGCCTCTGTTTACACAAACAGAGGCGGTGTTTTACTTCTTATACGGATAAGGGGTTTTCTTGTCGGTTAAGCCGAGCAGATAATCCACGCTAACGCCATAGAATTTAGCCAAAGCAATCAGCGCTTGCGGGGGAATCATACGCTCGCCGCTTTCGTAGTAAGCATATGTTCTTTGGGGAATATTGATCTGTTTGCCAACTTCAGCCTGCGTAAGGTCGGCATCTTCTCTTAGGTTACGGATTCTTTCGTATCTTTCAGCCATCTGTGGCGACTCCTTTTTGGAGGTGCATTTTCAAATTGAATATCATACAAGTAGAAAAAGTAGATCGTTCTGCCCTTTATTTTAACATACGATTTATAATTCCTAACAATACGATCATATCACCCTCATCAAGCTGACGCATCCCTTCAATGGCTTTCTGAATAAGCTCGGGATGTTGCGTGCTTTCGTCAAAAAACTGTTGTGGTGTAATTTCAAAGTAATCACATATGGCGAAAAACTCTTTTAATGGTGGCAAGGCCTTACCGGAAGAAATATTATAAATATATCCGCGGCTATGTCCCAAATCATAGCTCATTTGATATTCAGATACACCCTTATTCAGCCGCAACTGCGTAATTCTGTTTTTAACAAACGTTTCGTACATAGTAATCACCTCGTATATTATGATAATCACTATCTCGTTGTTAATAGTAATAAAATATTTGTTGAATTATATTGTTTAGTCTATAAATATATGTTATAATGTGTTATATGCACAGAAATATTCGACTAAAATGCGTAAAAAACAAAGAAAGGGTGAAACTTGTGGATGAATTTGGTTGCGATTACGAGTGCAGAACTGTGGGTGAAAGCATTGAAAAATACAATATCCCTGATGCATGGCGCGCTGGCTTTGATGTTTACGATGAGACTTGTCCGATTCTCTATATCCAAGTAGCCCAAATACGAAAGACGCCTGCTATGATGGATCTGAAGCTTAGAGTCGTAGAAAATCCTGATGATGAATATGCGGGTTGTATGGTGCTTGCAGACGAAAAGACGATCTATTTTAAGGTTGATTATATGTGTGATTTGGTAAAGGCGATGGGAACGGGTGGAAAGGATTTAGTAGAGGAGCAAGAATTGTGATTAATTCTTATGCCTAAATGTTAGAATTTGAACTTTGCGGGTTTGGCGACATATTTTGCTCGATATGAAACCTTGGCGCTCTGCCAAATTAAAAACTGTCAACAATCCTACTGATTGCAGCCAGTTTTTAATGGACTTTCCCACGGGCTAAGCAAATGTCCACCGGACTGTTGCATTTCAGGTCTTCAAGTCCTGCGCCTACCCTTAAAAGAAAACACCCGACCACGGATGTGGTCAGGTGTTTTCTGGCAGGGGCACTAGGACTTGAACCCAGAGCCTACGGTTTTGGAGACCGCCGCTCTACCAATTGAGCTATACCCCTATATATTTCCAAAGGCCAAGGCCTTAAACTGGCTGGTGGGCCTTCAGGGATTCGAACCCGGGACGATCCGGTTATGAGCCGGAGGCTCTAACCAACTGAGCTAAAGGCCCATTGGGGTGGCTAAAATACCACGCCCGGATATTATACCACTCTAAGCGCCTTCTGTCAAGGGTTAAGAAATAAAAAACCGAAGCATCTTTTGGATGCTTCGGTTTGCTTATTATACGGTCTTGATTAGGTCGAAGAAATTGTTGACCTGTGTTGTCCACCAATCGAAAAATGCCAGCAACTTTTGCACAATAGGATTGGATAAGATAGATTCGGGAATAAAGGATTCGAACAGACCTTTTTCACCAGACTCGGTGGTTTCCTGTTCGGGTGTTTCCTGCTCGGTGTTTTCGGATGTAGTGTCGTCTGTGGATAGGGGCTGAAGGCTGCCGTTTTGCGCCATCCGGCTGACGGGAGTAGGCATAGGCGCGGCAATGGGCTTTGCGCCGCAACCGGAAAATACAGCTGCCATTAAAAGCAGAACAAGAATAACGGGGATTCCTTTCTTAATAAGGGAGTTCATAAAAACACCTCCAAATATTTGTGCATATATCATAACAAATATGGAAGAAAAATGCAACCCCCTATCTTCTTGTGCATATTCCCCATTCCGGAGGGGGTGGATAAGAGAGATTTGTGGAAAAACGCAATGAATTTTTATGCATATACAGTTGACAATATACAGAAAACAATGTATAATGAGTGCATAATTTGAATATAAGCATTTTGGAGGCTTTACGATGAATAAGGAAAATATTAAAAAAGTTGTGCTGGCGTACTCCGGCGGCTTGGATACATCCATTATTATCCCTTGGCTGAAGGAAAATTACAATAACTGCGAGGTAATTGCAGTGGCAGGCAATGTCGGTCAGGCCGATGAGCTGGAGGGACTGGAAGAAAAAGCCATTAAAACCGGCGCATCTAAGCTGTATGTTCTTGACTTGACCGACGATTATGTGGATAATTATATTATCCCCACAATGAAAGCCGGCGCTATTTACGAGGAATATCTGCTGGGCACAAGCCACGCCCGTCCCTGCATTGCAAAGGGCCTTGTGGAAATTGCTCTCAAGGAAGGCGCAGATGCCATTGCCCACGGCTGTACCGGCAAGGGCAACGATCAGGTTCGTTTCGAGCTGACTATCAAGCATTTCGCGCCCAAGATGCCCATTATCGCTCCTTGGCGTGAATGGGACATCAAATCCCGTGAGGAAGAGATCGATTATGCAGAAGCCCACAATGTACCGCTGAAGATTAACCGGGAGACCAACTACTCCAAGGATAAGAATCTGTGGCATCTGTCCCACGAAGGTCTGGACTTAGAGGATACCGGCAATGAGCCGCTGTATGAAAAGCCCGGCTTCCTGGAAATGGGCGTTTCCCCCATTGCTGCGCCGGATAAGCCTACATATATCACCTTGGAATTTGAAAAGGGTATCCCTGTGGCGCTGAACGATGAGAAGATGAGTGCGAAGGACATTATCCTGAAGCTCAACAAGCTGGGCGGCGAGAACGGCATCGGCCTTTTGGATATCGTAGAAAACCGTCTGGTGGGCATGAAGTGCCGCGGCGTTTACGAGACCCCCGGTGGCACCATCCTTTACAAGGCCCACAGCGTTCTGGAGAGCATTTGCCTCGATAAGTTGACCCTCCACGAAAAGCAGAAGCTGTCCATCACCTTTGCAGAGCTGGTTTACAACGGCCAGTGGTTCACGCCTTTGCGGGAGGCGCTGTCTGCATTCGTGGATAAGACCCAGGAGCGTGTCACCGGCAAGGTCCGGCTGAAGCTTTACAAGGGCAATATGATCAACGCCGGCGTTTGGAGCCCCTACACGCTGTATTCTGAGGAGATTGCTACCTTCGGCGAGAGCGATTACAATCAGGCAGACGCTGCCGGCTTTATTAACCTTTACGGTCTGCCTATCCAGGTGCAGGCAATGGTAGACGGTAAGTAAGTATGGCAAAAATGTGGGCAGGCCGGACGGACGGCACAACTGAAAAAATCGCGGATGATTTCAATTCCTCCATCCGTTTCGACTGCCGGATGTACCGTCAGGACATTACCGGCAGTATGGCCCACGCGGCGATGCTGGCAGCCAAGGGGATCATTACACAGGAGGAAGCAGATACCCTTATCGCAGGTTTGGAAGGCATTCTTGCAGATTTGGATAACGGTACGCTTTCCGTGGATATGGCCAGCGAAGATATTCATATGTTTGTAGAGCAGGTACTGACCCAGCGGCTGGGGGATGTGGGCAAAAAGCTCCATACCGCCCGTTCCCGTAACGATCAGGTGGCGCTGGATTTACGAATGTACCTTAGAGCAGAAATCGATGAGATTACCGACCTTACAAAAAAGCTGATTTCTGCGGTTGCTGATAAGGCAGAGGAAAATAAAGATGCCATTATGCCCGGCTATACCCACCTCCAGAGGGCGCAGCCCATCACCTTTGGTCATCAGCTAATGGCCTATGCGATGATGCTGCTGCGGGATGTAGAGCGGCTGAAGGATACGCGACGACGAATGAACGTGTCACCCATCGGTTGTTGCGCGCTGGCAGGTACAACCTACGATACAGACCGATATTTTGAGGCGGAAAAGTTAGGCTTTGACGGCATTTGTCTGAATTCCTTGGACGGCGTATCCGACCGGGATTTCTGCGCAGAGCTTCTCGGCGCCCTTTCTATCTTAATGATGCATCTGTCCCGCTTTTCAGAGGAAATTATTCTTTGGGCAAGCTGGGAGTTTAAGTTCATCGAGCTGTCGGATGCATTTACCACCGGTTCTTCCATTATGCCCCAGAAGAAAAATCCCGATATGGCGGAATTGGTTCGGGGCAAGACGGGCAGAGTTTACGGTGACCTGATGGGCTTGCTCACCACCCTCAAGGGCATACCCCTTGCGTACAACAAGGATATGCAGGAGGATAAAGAGAGTGTATTTGATGCCTGTGACACCGTAAAGATGTGTCTGCAGGTGTTCGCGCCAATGGTGGCTTCTATGACCGCTCTCCGGGACAATATGAAACAGGCGGCCCAAAAGGGTTTTATCAACGCCACAGATTTGGCGGATTATCTTGTGAAGAAGGGAATGCCTTTCCGCAGCGCCTACAAAATCTCCGGGCAGATCGTTGCCGACTGCATCCGGGAGAATTTGGTGCTGGAAACCTTCCCTTTGGATAGATATAAAGGTTATTCAGAGCTGTTTACAGCAGACCTGTATAACGAAATCGATTTGCTGACCTGTGTGGAAAAGCGAATCAGCGAAGGCGGCACAAGTGTTGCCTCCGTGGAAAAACAAATAAAGTACGTAAAAAACAATTTGAAATAAGAAAGGAAAATCGTTATGAAAAAGATTATTGCACTGGTTATTGCTGTTATGATGCTCGCCACCTGTTTGGTCGCCTGCGGCGGCAACGACGAAACCAACAGCACCAAGATCGCGGTCCAGAAGGGTACTACCAGCCTGATGTACGCCCAGGTACTCAAGGGCGTTGAGGCTGTATCCTACGACACATTTGCCTTGGCTGCAAACGATATGAAGAACGGCAACGCAGACTATGTTTTCGTTGACAAGACCACCGCAAAGGCTCTGTGTAAGGAAATCTCCGGCCTCAAGATGATCGACATCGCGCTGTCCAGCGAGAACTACGGCATCGGCATCGATCCCGCACAGGCTGACCTGAAGACAAAGATCGACGGCATTCTGACCAACAAGGCCGCTGAAATCGAAGCCATCAAGGAAAAGTATATGAACGGCGAAGAGGAAAAATATGTAGGCGTTACCTCCGCTGCCAAGGATGTCAGCCGCGCAGATGCGCAGTTGGTTGTCGCTACCAACGCAGAGTTTGCTCCCTGGGAGTACAAGGAAGGCAACCAGTATTTCGGCATCGATATGGAGATTGCCAAGCTCATCGCTGCTGAGCTGGATTTGGAGCTGGTCATCGACGATATGGATTTTGATATGGTTGTAGGCGCTGTGGGTAAGCAGGGCGTGGATATTGCAATGTCCGGTATCACCATTACCGCAGAGCGTATGGATGTCATCAACTTCTCCATCCCTTACTACACCGAGGCCATTGTGGTTGTGTGCAAGGAAAGCGACACCTCTTTGGATGCCGTGGGCACTGTCGTTGATATGCTGAACGTTTTTTGTACTGCCAACTAATAAAATAAAGGTTAGCAAGGGCTTAGTGCTTGTTACACTAAGCCTTTGCTTTGGTTAAGAATATGAACAGTTTTACACAAATGTGGAATGAATTTATCAAGCAATTCATCACTCTGCGGGGCTACGAAAATGTCCTGAAGGGTTTATGGGCGACGCTGCAGATCGCCGTGATCGGATTGCTCATTGGCATCGTCATCGGCACTTTAATCGCTGTGGTAAGAGTGATGCCAAAATATAAGCTGATGCCCAGAATTTTAGACAAAATATGCGTATGCTATATTGCGCTGTTCCGTGGCACACCTATGGTGGTGCAGCTGCTCATTGGCTATTGGGTGCTGCTGCCGCTCATGGGAATCACGGTCAACTCCGGCATCCCGGTGGCGGTGATCGTATTTGGCCTCAACAGCGGCGCGTATGTCAGCGAAATTATGCGCAGCGGTATAAACTCCGTGGATGCAGGCCAAATGGAGGCCGGCAGAGCCGTGGGCCTGACCTATGCAACCACGATGTTGAAGGTTGTGGTACCCCAGGCAATTAAAAACATCCTTCCCACCCTAGGTAACGAGTTTATCGTTTTGATTAAGGAAACCTCCATCGTAAGCTTCATTGCTGTGACGGATCTTTATAAGTCCTTTAAGCAGCTTGGCGACCCTACCTATAATTACACGATGCCGTATCTGATGCTGGCGCTGACCTATCTGGTTATGGTCCTGCTGATTTCCTGGGGCGTTAAAGCGCTGGAAGCAATTATGAAGAAGAGTGAGAGATAATATGGAAAAGCAGTTAATTTTATCGGTAAAAAACCTCACCAAGACATTTGACAGCATCGAGGCGCTGAGGGGTGTAAACCTGGATGTTTATGAAGGGGACGTGGTGGCAATTATCGGACCCTCCGGCTGTGGCAAATCCACATTTTTAAGATGTGTCAACTGCCTGGAAGACCCCACCGGCGGCACGATTATGTTCCAGGGTGAGGACCTGGCCGATATGAAGGTGGACATTAATATCCACCGCCAAAAGATCGGTATGGTTTTCCAGCAGTTTAACCTGTTCAATAACCTGACCGTGCTGGATAACATCACCCTTGCCCCCCGGATTATTGCGAAAAAGAAGAGAAGAAGCCTGCAGCGGAAAAACTTGCTCATCAAGGCCGGCAATCTGCTGCGAAAGGACAAAAAAGCCCTCTACGATGTGGGCTGCTCCCTTGCCGAAGTCAAGGCGCAGACGGAAAAAGAAGCGATGGAACTGCTGAAAACCATCGGTCTTGAGGAGAAAGCGGCTACTTATCCCTCCCAGCTTTCCGGCGGACAGAAGCAGCGTGTTGCCATCGTTCGTACTCTGGCAATGAATCCCAAAGTTATTTTGTTTGACGAGCCTACCTCTGCCCTTGACCCGGAAATGGTGGGTGAGGTGCTGGATGTTATGAAGGCGTTGGCAAAGAAAGGTATGACAATGGTGGTTGTTACCCACGAAATGGGCTTTGCCCGTGAGGTGTCAAACCGGGTCATATTTATGGATGGCGGCGTTATTGCCGAGGAGGGAACCCCTGAGGAGATTTTCCAGGCGCCCAAATGTGAGCGTTTAAAGACATTTTTATCAAAGGTTTTGTAAGTATGAAGGGAAAGCATTTTTTGAAGCTGCTGGATTTATCCGGTGAGGAAATTGCCGGCCTTTTGGCAGATGCGGCAGATTTTAAGGCGAAGAAAAAGGCGGAGATTCCCCACCGCCTTTGCGAGGGCAAGAATATTGTCCTGCTTTTTGAAAAGGACTCCACCCGAACCCGGTGCGCTTTTGAGGTTGCCGGCAGAGATTTGGGTATGGGCGTTACCTACTTAGGCCCCAGCGGCTCCCAGATGGGCAAGAAGGAGTCCATTGCCGATACGGCCCGGGTGCTTGGCCGGATGTACGACGGTATTGAGTACCGCGGCTTCGGACAGGAAATTGTAGAGGAGCTGGCAGCATATGCGGGTGTCCCTGTGTGGAACGGCCTGACAAACGAGTTCCATCCCACCCAGATTTTGGCGGATTTCCTCACCATTATTGAGCATTTTGGCGGCTTAAAGGGCAGGAAACTTGTCTATATGGGCGATGCTAGATATAATATGGGCAATTCCCTGATGGTGGGCTGCGCCAAAATGGGTATGCACTTTGTGGCCTGCGCCCCGGAGAAATATTTTCCTGAAGCTGCGTTGATTGCCCAATGTCAGGCCATTGCCGAAAAGACCGGCGCAATACTGGAGTTTATTACTGACCCCGAGAAAGCGGTGAAGGATGCCCATGTGATTTACACCGATGTGTGGGTGTCTATGGGCGAGCCGGAGAGCGTATGGGCTGAACGCATCGCAGAGCTGTCTCCCTACCGGGTCACAATGGAACTGCTGGAAAAGGCGGGCGATCAGTGTAGGTTTATGCATTGTCTGCCTGCATTCCACGATCTGAATACCGTCATCGGTAAGGAAATTGGCGAGAAGTTCGGCATCGATTGTATGGAGGTTACTAACGAGGTCTTTGAGAGCGACCGTTCCATCGTCTTTGACGAAGCGGAAAACCGAATGCACACCATCAAAGCCGTTATGGCCGCAACCTTATAAGAAAAGCCGGGAGCATTGCTCCCGGCTTTTTAGAAAAATGTTGTATTTACAATCTGTTTATGATATATTCATATATATTTCAGTATGAATTCAGCAAGCTTTGGTAGAATAAACTTACATAAGCCGGTGTTCGATTCCCCTCGGCTTAAAAGCAAAGGAGTATTTGCTATGGATAACGAATTTGAAAAAGAAATGAACCCCGAGCAGACCCCGGAAGAACCGGTCGCGCCTCCCGAGGAGGATACTACCTACCACTACAAGCCGGAATCTGCCCCGGAATACGTGGCTGCGCCTATTCCGGAGCCTGCACCGCAGTACCGTTTTGATTACCGCAGCGATCCACCTCCCAGACGAAAAAAGAAAAGTTACGGCAAGCAGATGGTGGCGCTGGGTTTGGTCTGCGCCATCGTAGGCGGTATCTGCGGTATGGGCGGCACGATTTTGGGCCTGCGTGTCCTCAGCCGCCACACCGGAAAGACCGTGGAATACATTGCGGGTGTCTTACAGGGTCAGCGGGAGAGCTCGGTCATTAAGATTGAGGACATCGATACCAGTAAGCTTCTCACCCCTGCGGAGGTCTATGCCGCCAATGTGAAATCCACCGTCTCTATCAGTGCTATCGGCAAAGTAAATGGCGGCATTTGGGGCGGCACACAAACCACCGGCTCTGCCGGCTCCGGCTTCATTCTGAGCAACGATGGCTATGTGGTGACCAATTACCACGTTATCGAGAATATGGACACGGTTACCGTCGCGCTCTACGACAAGCGGAAACTGCCCGCTGTGCTGATCGGTTATGACGAAGGCAATGATATTGCGGTGCTGAAGGTGGAGGGGGAAAACCTGACGCCTGTGGTGCTGGGCGACTCCGATAATCTAAACGTGGGCGACAATGTGGTGGCCATCGGCAACCCCTTGGGCGAGCTGAATTTTACGCTTACCGCCGGCTATATCAGCGCAAAGGATCGCCCGATTGGTATGTCCAATGGCGCGGTGATGACCCTCCTGCAAACAGACTGCCCCATTAACTCCGGCAATTCCGGCGGCGCGCTGTTTAATATGTACGGCGAGGTCATCGGCATTACCAATGCCAAGTATTCCAACAATGGCAGCAGCGAAGCGTCTATTGACAATATCGGCTTCGCCATTCCGATGAATCGGGTGAAATCGCTGATTTTCTCTATCATTGAAAAGGGCGTTGTTACCAAGCCTTATATCGGTGTTTCCGTCACCGGTGTCAGCGACCAGCTGCAAAGTCTCGGTATCCCTGCCGGCGCATTGATTTCTGAGGTAACGCCCGACAGCCCCGCAGCCAAGGGCGGCCTAAAGGTCAATGATATTATTACCCACATTGGCGGCGAGAGAGTGGAAGACAGTGTGACCTTGGTATCTATGGTCGCTGCCCTCCAGCCCGGTGAAAACGTGGTATTTACCGTCTACCGCAAGGGCGTCACCGTAGAGGTGACCGTCACCATCGGCGAAAAAGTACAAGCGGCAAGTTAATAATAAAGAATCCATCGGGTATTATCCCGATGGATTCTTTATTAGTTTGTGCCTATATGGTAGAGGACGATGTCCACATCGTCCCGTGAAACCTTCCACTTTGGGGAAGGTGAGGCTGTCAAAAACCACGTCATTCCGAGGCTTGCCTGCAAGCCGTGGGAATCCGTTCCTTAAAATGTTGCGTGTTTATGTGAATTTCGGTTAAAAACGATGTTATTTGGGGTACGGATTGCCACGTCGCCTTTGGCTCCTCGCAATGACGTGCTTCTTCTGGAACTTTTTTGACAATCTGACCTTCCCCTTTGGGGAAGGTGGCCGAGCAAATGCGAGGTCGGATGAGGTCAAAACCTCACCCGTCTTTTGCTCGTTCCTCGCAAAATCCACCCTCCCCAAAGGGGAGGGTTTTGTATGCTGGCGCCTCGCAATGACATGGAGTGGAAACGAAAACCCCCGGGTTTTAACGGTACAATGTTGGTTTTCACAGTAGGGCGGGGGCTTGCTCCCGCCGTTTTGGCACAGTGGTTATATTACTCCCACCGATTGATTTGCGGTGCAAATCAATATCGTCGATAGGCGATTATCAAATTATTTTCCTGGGGAAAATCCGAAAATCATTGATTTTCGGCGGCGGGAGTAAACCCCCGCCCTACGGCGTTGTATGGGGTTTGCGCAGAGGTACGGCAACAAAGACCCCCACGTCATTCCGAGACTTGCCTGCAAGCCGTGGGAATCCGTTCCTTAAAATATTGCGTGTTTATGTGAATTTCGGTTAAAAACGATGTTATTTGGGGTGCGGATTGCCGCGTCGCCGTTGGTGCATCGCAATGACGTGCTTCTTCTGGAACTTTTTTGAAAATCTAAGGGGTTGCGTTCTTTGAACACAACCCCAGTTTTATTCGCCCGAATAACCTTCCCCTTTGGGGAGGGTGGCCGAGCATAGCGAGGTCGGGTGAGGAATGGCGGAATGTCGCAGGATAGGAATATGTCTGTACATTGTGCGAACTTATCTGTTACTGCTCGCATTCCTCATCCGTCTTTTGCTCGTCCCTCGCAAAATCCACCTTCCCCCCGGGGGAAGGGTTAGGCGTGCCGCCGCAAAGAAAACCCCCGGGATTCGTTCGAATCCCGGGGAGAGTGCTTGGGGGGGTTATTTGATCAGTTGGCAAAACCAGTGAACTCGATGGTGTTGACCATTGCACGAACACCACCAGAAACGGTTGTGAGGGAAATGGTCTTGGTGTTTGTTGTATCAATTGTGATTTCATCATACGCACCGTCATTAGAATTCTTTGCCAGTGTGTAAGCAGTGCCGTTCACGGTGATTTTGGTTGTATTGCTCTTATACTTTGCGATGCAAATCGTAACAGATGTTACATTCTCGCCAACTGTAAAAGAGAACCCGCCAGTCTTGGAAGATGTACCCAACTTAATGCAGGAATTACCCTTAGCATCGAGAGAGCTGGGGTACATATTAGTACCACCGGTGATGTTGAGAGTATAACCATTAACGGTTTCGTTATAAGTGGTTTTGCTGGAATTGCTGTCTTTGTGAGAAGCGGAGCCATCTGCGCCCAGCACAAATGTTGCAAGGGTTTCGGGTGTCTTGTCTGCGTTCGGGTCTTCCTCATAACAGACGGTGCATTCGCCATCTACATAGTTGTGACCGAGCGCATCATCATATTCTTCACCGCAGTTTTCACAAATCGGACCGCTTGTGCAAGTGGCAGCAGTCTTTTCTACGTGATCTTCAAGTCCACCGTGCTCTTTATCGCAGTCATAGCAAATGGCTTTTGCAGTACAAGATGCCTCGGAACGGTTCGCAATATGTTGACAAGCGGGTGCGGCATTAAACGTGACAACGATGGAACTCATGCGAACCTGACCATCGCTCATAGTAGCGGTGAATTGATCTGTGGGATTATTAATAAATGTAACAGTAACAACGTCGCCAGAACGTTCGACGGTATAATCGTCGGTGCTTTTAAGGTTCCAAACTTTATATTTTGATTCACCGGTGAGGTTAAATACGATCTTTTTGATGCCTTTAGCTTCCACAACTATTTGGGAATCTTTATAGAATCGAATGGGATTAGAGTAATCTGCAATGTTAGTAGTGGAAGAAGATTTATTATTAGTCAAGGTGACACCGTTGGTTGCCCAAACCTGTGTGTTTACATCAAGAGATACTCGGTTTGCGGTTGTAGCAAAGCTGAGGGTTTCTGTTCCCTCGTTTGCTCGCAGACGAGTCAAAATATTCTTTACGCGGGCATAGCCTTCTTCGGCGTTAAACAGAGCTTCAATTCTGCCCATCTGGTCTTTGTTGGGGTTAACCTTGGTGTCCTTATTGATACCCTTCAGGATTTCACGGGGAGTAAAGCTTCTCTCAGCGCTCGTGTAATCGACACCGTTGATAGTCATATATGCCTGAACAGACTTAGAAACATCAATTCTGTCGTCTCTTAAGGAACCAAGCAGGTTAGCATAAGCGTGGACGATGTTGTCGTTAAATTCCTTGGTTGCGGGGTGCTTTTCACCGTCGACTATAAAGCCGTATGCTTCAATCTTTTCAATTACCGGCTTGAACGCAACAAAGGAAACGCGGAGGGCGGCTGCGGGTTCAATTTCTTCTTCCTTGCCTTCATCCGGGTTTTTGGCCAAAGTATTGATGCCTTGCAGAGAAACGGTCATATTGAAGGGGTAGAAAGAATATGTGCTGCCATTATCTACGGCAAGGAAACGCATCTTGCTGTCGGGGTCTACGGACATATCAGCAATGGAGCCATCGCCTGTAACGGTCAGTGTGCCGGCATTGTTGCTGCCATTTGCACTTTGTCTGATGGTAGTATCAATAACAGACAGCTCAACACCGTTTTCCAGCGTTACGGTTAGGTCCTCGCCCTGCAGATCGAGAATCTGACCAGCGGTGGAGACGGTGATCTTACCATCGGGCGCATTGGCGGGCGTAAGCACTGTGGCTGCCTGCGTAGTCGGTGCGACGACGAATGCCAGCGCGACCACCAGGGTCAGGGCAAGAAAAATAGCGAACAAGTTTCTTTTCATTTCGATTCTACCTCCATAAAATCATTTCTTAGCCCCGATTGGAGCCGAATTTAAGGGGTTGCGTGCGCGGGAAAAAGAGATATGTACAGTGCGCCAAGGATACTATGGCACTTATAAGATAATTATACATAGTCTGTCAATTTTTGCAAGCCCTTTTCCCAAAAAAATCGCCTTTTCCCCACTTTTTTGTCCGATTGATGGAATGTGGGGCGGGAGCTTGCTCCCGCCCCACGATTAGGTTAATCCCTGGAATATAGTTTGTCCAATTCCCATCTCTTTGGATTGTTGATAATATACTCTGCTATTTCATCATAATCTTTTTGCCCGCGGACAATGTGCTCATAAAACGAGGTTTGAAACAATTTGTCAATCGATTGTATCTTTTTGCATTCTCGCGTTGTCAGTGATTTATACGCACAGACTATATCGGTTACTGTAGGGCGGGGGCTTGCTCCCGCCGCTTCTTCCAAAAACAGAATTGCGTGAATGTGGTTAGGCATAATCACATACTGATCGATTTTTAATAAGGGAAATCTTTCTTCCAGTAAAAGCAACTGTTCTTTTGCAATTCTTCCATAAACGGTCAACTGCGTTTCGGCGGGAGCAAGCCCCCGCCCTACGATATGCGATAGCAGACAGCGATGATTTTGGGTGCAAATGGTAATGAAATATGCGCCGGCTGTGCTGTAGTCGTAATCTGATAGGCGAGGGTGCTTTCTTTTTGGTAATGGGTTTTCCATATTTTTAAAGCTTCTCTTCTCGCAGACCGTCGGGGGAGAGAACCAAAGCGGTAGTGTAGCCGCAGGATTTCGCCAGCTCAGTGGCCAAATCATAGGCGCACAGAAGGCTATTGGCGCTGTGGCTGTCGCCGGAGAGGATAATTTTGCCACCCATATCGTGGATTTCTTTCAAAATGAAGGGGGCGGGGTAGGGAGTGATACGGCAGCGACGGCTGATAGCGCCGGTGTTGATTTCAAAGGGCTTTCCTGCAGGGATCAAGGCCTCTACCGCCTGCAGCGCGGCCTTCCGGTAGCGGGGATGACTTTCGTCAAAGTGTTTGCCGCCCTCGTTATACTTGGCAACGAGGTCAATATGACCGAAGAAGGTGGGATCGAATTTATCCGCGGTTTCTGCCACTGCCTGGAAATAGCTTTCGGCATAAGCGTAGTGGTCGCCGCCAAAATAGTCCCGGACTGTCTCTAACATTGTGGACTCGTTGTAATCCACCGCCCGGTACTGGCCCTCTGTCCAGATGCCGTGGATGGAGCCGATGGTATAGTCGTATGGATAGGGCGTGCGAGGGGAATTGCTGTCCTGCTCAAGACCGAGATAAATGGGCAGACGGTCAGCGTAAGCCTCTTTCAGACGGGTAATTTCCTGCCGGTAGGCCTGCTCGTCCTGAAATGCCATACCGGTAGTGCCGACACATTCTTCACCGATGGGGGAGTGGTCGGAAAAGCCCAAGGCGGTCATACCAAAAGAAATGGCGGACTTTACCATTTCCTCCGGGGTGTTTGCGCCGTCGGAAAAGGTGGAATGGGTGTGAAAATTGGAGAGAATCATAGGGAGAACTCCTTTGCCATTATTTGTGTTATAGTATATTGCACTTTGCTTCTTGTGTCAATGGCGGAAAGACCTTGTTCTATGCCTGTTTTCGGTGACATCAGGGCTTGACAAGAGGGGGTCTGTGTGCTAATATATGAGCCGGTATTCATATGAACATCTATTCATACAAGGAGCGATTATGAAACACGATCATACAGATGCTCTGACCCGGCTGCAGACACAGATGCCCACGGAGGACAGCTTGCACCGTCTGTCAGAGTTGTTTAAGTCCTTTGGAGATGACACGCGGATGAAAATCCTATACGCCTTGTCCCTTTCGGATATGTGCGTCTGCGCCATTGCGGAGCTACTGGAAATGGAGCAGTCTGCTATCTCCCATCAGCTCAAGAAGCTGCGGCACGCAAAATTGGTCACCAGCCGCCGGGAAGGACGCACGGTTTATTATATGCTGGACGATGACCACGTCCGGGAGCTGGTAGCAGTTGCCTTTGCCCATTTAACGGAGGAATAACCATGGCGCATCATCACGAACACGAACATTGTCATTGTCACGAACACGAGCACGAGCATGAGCATTGCGACTGCCGCGAACACAAGCACGAACACGAACATTGCCACTGCGGACACGACCACGACCATCATCACGATTGCCATTGTGGTCACAACCACGACCATCATCACGATTGTCATTGTGGTCACGACCATCACCACCACGAAGAGGGCGGCTGCGCCTGCTGTGAGGCAAAGCTGCGGGGCGAACAGAAATTAGATAAATGGATATTGTTCCGCATTGGCATATCTGGGCTTTCCTTTGTGGCAGGCCTTTTCTTAAGCGGCTATATCCGAGCGGCTTGCTTTTTGGTGTCCTACGGTGTGATTGCCTGGGATATTCTTTGGGCTGCAATTCAAAATATCCGCAAAGGTCGGGTCTTCGACGAACAGTTTTTAATGTCCATCGCCAGTATCGGCGCTTTCTGCATTGGGGAGTATCCGGAAGCGGTGGCGGTTATGCTGTTTTATCAGGTGGGTGAGACCTTCCAGACCATCGCCATAGGACAGAGCCGGGCATCTATCAAGAGCCTGATGTCTCTTCGCCCGGAATATGCCACGGTCATCCGGGATGGAGTGGAATATACCCTTTCTCCTGAGGAAGTGGCGGTGGGTGAGACCATTATCGTTCGCCCCGGTGACAGAATTCCTTTAGACGGCACAGTGGTGGGCGGCAATTCTAATATCGACAATTCTGCATTAACCGGAGAAAGCGTGCCCCAATATGTAGAAGTGGGGAGCTGTGTTCTCAGCGGTGGTGTCAACCAGTCCGGCGTACTTTACATCTGCACGGAAAGCTTGTATCACAACAGCACCGTGGCGAAGATTTTGGAGCTTGTGGAGCACGCGGAGGAAAAGAAAGCCAAATCCGAGCGCTTTATCACCCGTTTTTCCCGTTGGTACACCCCCTGTGTGGTGGTAGTTGCGGCAATGCTTGCCCTGATTCCGCCCATTTTTGTGGGTGATTTCGGCGGTTGGCTTCATCGGGCGCTGGTGTTTTTGGTGGTATCCTGCCCCTGTGCGCTGGTGGTTTCTGTGCCGCTGAGTTTCGTAGGTGGCATTGGCGGCGCAGCCAAGCGGGGCGTGCTCATTAAGGGCGCAGATGCGCTGGAAGCCCTTGCCCGGGTCAACACGGTTGCGTTTGACAAAACCGGAACCCTTACAAAGGGCGTATTCCTGCCTGCCGAGATTTGCCCAATGGAAATTTCCCGGGAGGAGCTGCAGACGGTTGCTGCGGCACTGGAAAAGCACTCGAACCATCCCATTGCCCGGTGTTTGGCGGCTTTGGGTGACAAGACCGCAGAAAATGTGCAGGAAATGGCCGGTGGCGGCATTTCCGGCTACGTGGACGGAAAACTTTGTTATGCAGGCTCCCGCCGTTTCCTGGAGGGATTGGCTATTGAAATTCCCCAGCTTCGGATTGCGGGAACGGCGGTTCATATTGCCCGGGAAGATACCTATTTGGGCTACATTACAGTCCGCGACGAAATTCGCCCGGAGGCGAAAGAGGCGGTTTATCTGCTGAAGACTGAACGGATTGAAACCGTTATGCTGACCGGTGACCGGCAGGATATTGCAGACCGGGTAGGTCAGACCATCGGTATCGAGGAAATTTGCGCCCAGCTTCTGCCTCAGGACAAGGTGACGGTATTGGAGGGCAAGATGGGAATGGGCCGCCACGTGGCGGTTGTTGGCGACGGTATTAACGACGCGCCTATTCTGGCCCGGGGCAACGTAGGCATTGCTATGGGTGGTATCGGCAGCGATGCAGCCATTGAGTCTGCCGGTGTGGTGTTGATGGACGACAACCTGGAAAAAATCCCTGCGGCTATTATGTTTGCCAAGAAGACGATGAACATCGTCAGGCAGAATATTGTTTTTTCCCTCGCTGCCAAGCTGATGATTATGATTCTGGGCGCATTGGGCATTCCTAATATGCTGTGGATTGCGGTATTCGGTGACGTTGGCGTAATGGTTCTCGCAACGCTTAACGCGCTGAGGAGCTATATATGGAACAAATAAAAATTATAGCTATGGATCTGGACGGTACGCTCCTGGACTCAGAAAAACGGTTATCCGCTGAGAACCGGGCGGCTCTTCAGAGGGCGGCAGATGCGGGCATTGAGATCGTGCCGACGACGGGACGGATCTACGCCATCATCCCGGAAGTTATTCGGGAACTGCCGTTCATTCACTATGCCATCACCGTCAACGGCGCGGAGGTCTATGACGTAAAAAATGACCGGGTGTTGGCAAAAAACGAACTGCCGTGGCAGAAAGCCGTGGAGATTATGGAATATCTGGACGGCTTTGATGTGGTTTACGACTGCTACCAGGGCGGCTGTGGCTATATGACGGCGGCGCATTTAGAAAAAGTGGAAGACTATATATTAGGTGCTCATTTTAAGGCGATTTACGCCAAATCCAGAAAACCGGTGCCGGAACTGAAAGATTATCTTCGGAAACAAGGAAGAGGCGTCCAAAAGTTTCAGTTGTGCACCAAAGACCAAACGCTGCGGGCGCAGCTTTTGGAGGCGCTGAAAGCGCGGTTTTCCGGTGTGGTTTTCAACTGTGTTTTGCCCTACAACATAGAGGTAAACGATGAAAAGTGCCACAAGGGCGCTGCGCTGGAAGTTCTTTGCGCCCATTTGGGCTGCACGATGGAAAATGTAATGACCTTCGGCGATGGGCAGAATGATATGACGATGCTTCAAATGGCGGGCCTTTCTTTTGCAATGGAAAATGCCGCCCCGGAAGTCAAGGCGGCAGCGAAATATGTAACCGGAAGCTGCGACGAAAGCGGCGTGGCACAGGCAATCAATAGCCTTCTCCTGGGAGAAGGTGCCCTCGCAGAGGGCGGATGAGGGACTAATGAAATATGCGGGTCGTCGAGGACGTCGACCCCTACGACAACACCCTCCCGGCGGGAGGGTGTTCCTCTTATTTTGTAACGATTTCCAAAAGGGATTCGGTTGTCAGCCCTACAATGCAGGAAACATCGGCCTTTTCTGCTGCCTGACGGAAGCCGTCGGGGGTAGCAGGGAAACCGATAAAGTCTTTCGCAAGGGCTTGGGGGTCACCGGCGGAAAAAAAGTCGCCGTAGAGGTTAGCGTCGGTAATGAAGCCTTTTTCAACCCGGAATTGGAAGCTGAGCCGTCCGCAGCCTTCTACTCTGCCGGAGAGAGTCATATCGCAGGCGGGGGATGCGCCCCAGTTCCACGCCCAGGTGCCGTAGCGGCTTTTCTTCAGGGCGGTGATAGCCGCAAGGTCGGTATCGGTAAGGGTGTAAATGTCCATCTGCTCGTTTTCAAAGAGGGCTTTTCGCAGCGCATCCCGGAAATTTTCTAAAGTAGTTCCCTCGGGCAGCAGCGGCTTTAGGTTGGTGATGCGGCTGCGGACAGAGGCGACACCCTTTGCTTTGATCTTCTCAGGGTCGGGACGAAGGGCCTTGGCGGCAACCTCTAATTGGGAATCGAAAAGAAGTGTGCCGTGGTGCATCACCCGACCGTATTTTACATACTGGGCATTGCCGGAAAATTTAAGCCCGTTTACCGTAATGTCGTTTCTGCCGTTAACCTCTGCTTCTGCGCCTAATGCGCGGATGGCCTCTGCCACCGGGCGGCAGAAAAGCCCCAAGTCCGGCTCTTTGCCTGCGGCGTCCTGAATGAAGGTGAAATTTAGGTTACCCAAATCGTGATAGACAGCACCGCCACCGGAAAGCCGACGGACGACGGTAATATTATTTTCCCGGATAAAGGCTTCATCTACCTCGTTAAAGGTATTCTGATGGCGGCCAACCACCACGGTGGAGGCGTTCTGCCATAGGATAAAATAGTTGTAGTCCTTGGAAAGACTTTCAAAAACGTATTCCTCCAGCGCAAGATTAAACGCCGGGTCGGTAGAATCTACCTGAATATAGCGCCAAGGCATAGAAAGCCTCCTTTTGTATAGGGATACATATAGTATATCCAAAATGAATAAAAAAGCAAGCGGCGAGTTAACTCGCCGCTTTTGGCACGCCCGAAGGAATTCGAATCCCCGACCTTCCGCTTAGGAGGCGGACGCTCTATCCGGCTGAGCTACGGGCGCATATACAAGAAGCATTGTACCCAAAAAAAGTTTTTCTGTCAACAAAAACGGGCGATTTTTTCATAGGCACGCGCATATACTGTCAGGAGAGCTTTAAGCCGAGAGGAATCGAACCCCGATAGGTATTGAGTTGCAGCTTTCCGCCAATACTGCGGAAAATCCCTCGAAAATATCGGACGGATATTCCCTTCGTGATTTTACTTGTCTTGACGAAAAGCTGCTACATCAAAACTGCGCAGCACCCCACAGCAAGGAGTTTTGCTTTGGATTTTTGCGCAGATGACGCAGCCTTGCTGACGCAAGGCAAGGAAGATAAGGAAAAATACAACCAAAAGAACTGCTGTGGGGCTGTCGGTGTTCGACTCCCCTCGGCTTAAGGAGGTGCAAGATGGAAACCGGTGTAGAACCAACTGTAGATTGGGAAGCCCTTTTATATGACGAAGACAGCGGAAGACCCAGTGAGCGGTAAAATCGACCCGACAGAAAACTGCCGGGTCGTGTTTTATACAGAGGCGAGCGCCTTGGCGCGGTCGTGCAGATACAGCTCCTCGGTGGCGAGCGCCAGCTTGGTGATGCAATTTCGCTTGGTGGGGCGGCAGTAGAAGGAGTCGTTTTCGGTGGAAATATCCACATAGTCCGTCTTATCAAGGGCGGGGAAACCGTACTCCACGTGCAGGCTGTTGGATTGGTTGGGGGTGCGCTGGATGAAATAGTCAGCATCCTGGTAGTGTCCCTCCAAAACAAAGCCCTTTTCGATATCGTGGGTCAGCTTTGCCTTTCCTAAGGGAATATACCGCCAGCAGCGGGGCAGGCTGTAGACCTCCACCTCGTCTTCCCAATGGTAGGTGCCGTTTTCAATCTCTTTTCTGACCTCTTGGCGCTCCCACTTAAACCAGTCGGGGATATGGTCGAATTCTGTCTCGCCATTGGTGGCCTTCAGGTAGCCGTCCTCCTGCCATACCCAGCGCTTTCCACACTTTGTACAGAAAATTTCTACGCCGGCAGAGTCCATGGCTTCTGCGCCGCAATGGGGGCATTTGTAGAGAACCTTGTGAAGATTTTGCGCGCGATAAGGCTCGGTGATGAGAATGCCGTTATCCTTTTGATACTGGTAATCGTCATACTGCAAAGCAGAGCGGATGGCTTCGTTAATCTCGTCCACAGACATCGTCTTTACCTGCTCGGCGGTGAGAATCTGAGTCAGGGTGGCGTGATGGGGTACTTTGCGCTTGCGAGGCACATCCCAAACGGGAGCAGACAGATGGTTGCCCCGGTGCAGGACTGCCACCACCGGAACTTTGTTCATCTTTACCAGCTTTCCTACGGAGTCCGGGATAAAAGAGGTGATGCCGCAGGGACTGTACCGCGCTTCGGGATACATACCCAGCACATCGCCCCGCTTAATCACCTTGCGGATGGATTTTACAAGGGCAATATCGGTGGTAAATTTCCGGGTGGCGATGCAACCGATCCACTCCATCAAAAACCACTTGATGACATAACCGTCAATGTTGACCACATTGCTGACGCTGTGGGGCCAAGTGCCCATAGCCGCCAGCTCAAAATCGATAAAAGCCATATGGTTACTGAGCATTATATAAGGGGGTTTGAGACCCTCCATATTGATTTTTTCCACCTTGTATTTCTTTCCGGTAAGAAATATTTTGCAAAGCAGCCAAATAAGCCCAGTCCAGAATTTGTTCTGGTGCATAGGTTTTTTCGCTACGTTATAGTGCTTTTTGTTTTTATAATTTGGTTCAATATTCATATCTTTTTTCACACTCCGGGGGCAATTGTAAACGATTTTTGAATAAAAAGCAATAGCGGATTGCGAAAAATGTCGAATGGTGCTATACTGAAATATATTCTAAATTTAGCAGAAAAATGGGGGAAAGGAAATGTTTTGGTGGATTCTCGGTATTTTGGCGCTGCTGGGGATTGCATATATATGTTTTCGGATGACCTTTTACATCTCCGATAAGGAAAAGAAAGAAAATGCCCTGCGGATCTTGCCGCCCGGACGGGCATATGTACCGTTTCACGATATGATGAACGGTTGGCAAAAGGAAGTTAAGACCTTTTCCTATGAGACATTTACGGTAAAAAGCTTTGACGGACTGACACTTAAAGGAAAATATTATGAAAAATTCCCCGGCGCGCCCATTGAACTGATGTTCCACGGCTATCGGGGCAACGCCTTGCGGGATCTGTGTGGCGGTGTACAGAGAAGCTTTGCCTGCGGACACAATGCGCTGCTGGTCGATCAGCGCGCCAGCGGTGACAGCGACGGCAATGTGATTTCCTTTGGCATCAATGAGCGGCGGGACTGCCACACTTGGCTTCGATTTATGGCAGCGCATTTCGGAGCGGATGTGAAGATTATTATTACCGGCATTTCTATGGGCGGCGCAACGGTGCTGATGGCCGCCGGTGAAGAGCTGCCGCCCAATGTAATTGGTGTGCTGTCGGACTGCGGCTATACCTCTCCCAAGGAGATTATCTGCAAGGTTATCAAAGAGGATATGAAGCTGCCGCCCAAGCTTGCCTATCCCCTTGTCCGCCTGGCAGCCCGGATATACGGTGGCTTTGATTTGGAGGAAACCGATTCTCTCCGGGCGCTTCAAAATTGTAAAGTGCCGGTGGTCTTTGTCCACGGTGAGGCGGACGGTTTTGTGCCCTGCGATATGAGCCGCAAAATGCACGAGATTTGCCCCGGGAAGAAAATGCTCTATACCGTACCGGGCGCTGACCACGGTCTTGCCTACCCAGTGGCGGGGGAAAAATACATAGAGGAATTGCAGAAATTCTTCAAATAACGCAGCGGCCCGACAGGATATACCTGCCGGGTCGTTTTGGTGCACGGTGTAGGGCGGGGGCGTGCTCCCGCCGTTTTTAATGGGTGCCGTATCGACGGGGGGAGCAAGCCCCCGCCCTACGTTTCATTTTGTGAAATCTACGGCGCAAATTCTTTGCAATACATACTTAAGGGACAGTTGCTGCATTTGGGGTTACGGGCGGTGCAGGTATCCCGGCCGAAAAGTACAATTCGATGGCAAAAGTCGGAGCTTTCCTCTGGGGGGAGTACCTTGCGAAGCTGGTTTTCTACCTTTTCCGGCTCTTTGCCACTCGCAAGGCCTAAGCGGTTAGAAATCCGAATACAATGGGTATCGCAGACCACGCTGCCGGGTACGGCATACAGGTCACCCAGCAGCAAATTCGCAGTCTTTCTGCCTACACCGGGCAACCGCAGAAGCTCATCCATAGTGCCGGGCACTTTTCCACCGTAGTCGGAAAGCAGCATCTGACAGGCAAGAACAATGTCCTTTGCCTTTTGACGGAAGAAACCGCAGGTGCGGACGTAGTTCTCCACATCCTCAATCTTGGCGTTTGCCATATCCTCTAAGGTGGGATAAGCGGCAAAAAGCGCGGGAGTAATTAAGTTAACCCGGGCATCGGTGCATTGGGCAGACAGCCGCACGGCAATCATCAGCTCGTAGTCCTTCTCATAATGGAGCGCGCAGAGCGCGCTGGGGTATTGCGCTTTGAGAATTTCGATAATATGGAGGGCTTTCTTTTTCATTACCCAACCTCCTTTTCTTTACTATATCACAGAAAAATAGGAAAGAAAAGATGCCTGCACAAATTTCCTGTTCTTCAATAGGATGAAAAGGAGGTGGATATTTATGGAGGGGAAATTAGACCGCTTGCCGCCGGGAAGCTGGGGTGTGATCACCCGAATGGGATACGCGCCCCGGCTACATCAGTTGGGACTGCGTATGGGAGTAGCGGTATTTTGTAAGTATAAGAGCCGGGGTGTTATGGTGCTGAAAATTGGAAAGCGGCTGCTGGCGCTGCGGCGGCGGGAGCTGTACGGTGTTTGGGTAGATTACTGATCGGTTTCTATGATCTCCGCAGTGAGGGCGGAGATTTCATAAGCAGTCCGCGTCTCCGGGCCGTCGGGGGTCAGCTTGGTGTAATTTCGGCTTTGGAGACGTCCGCAAATGCGGATTTTATCCCGAACACTGCAGCGGGAGACCTCCTGGGCCGTCCGCCCCCATAGGATACAGGGAAGATAATCTGCCCGGCGGAAAGGACGGGGGACGGCCAGCATTACGTCGCAAATATCCCGACCTAAGGGTGTGCGGCGATAAGTGGGGTCTTTGCAGAGAATACCCTCAATCAGCACGTCGTTGATGGGATCGCCGTCTTCGCAGGTAATGTCTGTGGCAAATACAAAAATCAGTAAGTGCCGCACGCCGTCTGTACGCTGGTTGTGGGAGCGAATTTGCCCGGTGACGGTAAGCATACTGCCCCCGGAGAGATCGAAGCCGCAAAGCACCGACTCCTCTGCCAATACCGGCAGACGGTCAACTGCCCCGGAAAGCCGGGATACCAGCAGGAAGAAACGGAAAAAACGGCAGCCGTGATTTTCGTGGGAAAACACCGGAAGATCTTCCAATGTTCCCCGGATAGTAATGCTGTTGGTTATATGTTCCATATGTACCACCTCATAGCCAAATGTATAGAACATCTTATGGCGCAGGCAGTAAGAAAATGACCTCCCACCGGGAGGTCATTTTGAGAATTTATAGAGGAGATAGCCCATAGTCAGCCCGGTCAGGTTCAGAAGGATGTCATCCACATCCAATCTTCCCCGTAAGGAAAAAAGCTGCAAGCCTTCAATCAGCAGGAGCAGGAAAAATACCGTCAGGAAAAACCGCCAAAAAGGCCGGAAAAAGCGCCATAAACGGGGGAAAAAGTACCCCGCAGGGATGAATAAAAGAACGTTTCCAATGAGATTTACGGCGCAATGGCGGATAAGGGACGCGTTAGAACTGTGCTGCAATACCCAGAGGTAATTACGGATGGTATACAGCGGCTTTACGCTGTAATTTCCTGCCACCTGCGCCCAATACTCCCCATAATTTGGCTGACGGGTACCAAAAAACAAAAGCCAAATCATAATTCCGCAGTAAAGAAAGAAAAAGACATACGGCACAAAATTCTTATTCGTTTTTTCCACTTTACCACCTCGCTTTACCAGTATAGGGGGACTTTCGCAGAATTATTTCCGCCGACTCCGTTTTTGCATCGGCTTTGCGGGCGGTTTTGCCGGTAGGCGGGAGGCAGGCTTTCCCTGACGGGGTGGTACGGCGCGGATCAAGCATTTGGGGCCGGAGCCGATGAGATCCTCCCGGTGAGCTTTTAGCAGCGCTTCCCGGACAAGATAGTAATTTTTGGGATTGCGGTACTAGATCAGCGCCCGCTGCATTGCCTTTTCGTGGGGGTCGGTGGGGACATAGACCCTGTCCATCGTCCGGGGGTCCAAACCGGTGTAGTACATCACGGAGGAAAGGGTGGAGGGTGTGGGATAAAAATCCTGCACCTGCTCCGGGTTGTAGCCCATATCCCGGATGTATTCCGCAAGCTCCACTGCCTCCTTCATCGTCGAGCCGGGATGGCTGGACATCAGATAGGGAACAAGGAACTGCTTTAAGCCGTATTGCTTGTTTAATGCGTAATATTTGTCCACAAAACGGTTATAAACCGCGTTTTTCGGCTTGCCCATCCGGGAAAGAACGGCATCGGACACGTGTTCCGGGGCGACCTTTAATTGGCCGGAAATGTGATACTGCACCAATTCCTTGAAGAAAGTATCCTTTTTGTCCGCGAGGAGATAGTCAAAACGGATGCCGCTGCGGACAAAGACCTTTTTCACACCGGGAATTTTTCGAAGCTTTCGGAGCAGCGCCACATAATCGGAGTGGTCTGCCACCATATTTTTGCAGGGTGTGGGGAAAAGGCATTGCCGGCCGCCGCAAGCGCCTTTACTCAGCTGCTTCTGGCAGGCTGGCTGGCGGAAATTGGCAGTAGGACCGCCAACATCGTGGATGTAGCCCTTGAAGTCGGGGTCGCGGGTCATAATTTCCGCTTCCTGCAGGATGCTTTCGTGGCTCCGGGTCTGGATAATGCGGCCCTGATGGAAGGTGAGCGCGCAGAACGCGCAGGCGCCAAAGCAGCCGCGGTTGCTGACGAGGCTGAATTTGACCTCTTCAATAGCGGGAACACCGCCCAGCTTTTCGTAGCTGGGGTGGTAAGTGCGGCAGTAGGGGAGCGCATAGACTGCGTCCATTTCCTCGGTGGTCAGGGGCTTTTGGGGCGGATTTTGCACCACAAATTCATTTCCGTAAGGCTCGCAAAGCCGCTTGGCGGTAAAGGGGTCACAGTTGCCATACTGGATGCGGAAGCTTTCCGCATAGGCGCGCTTGTTCTTCTGCAGCTCGGAAAAATCGGGAAGGGTGATGGTGGGGAGACTGTTATCTACCTCCCGGGTCTTAAAGACCGTGCCGTCGATGTAGGTAATATCCCGGACGTTCAGACCGGAATTGAGCGCATCGGCAATTTCTATCACACTCTTTTCGCCCATACCGTACATCAAAAGGTCGGCTTGGCTGTCCAGCAGGATGGAACGCTTCATACTCTCTGACCAGTAGTCATGATGGGCAAGACGGCGGAGGCTGGCTTCAATGCCGCCAATGAGGATGGGAATATCTTTATAGAGCCTGCGGATCAGGTTGCAGTAGACGACCGTGGCGTAGTCCGGGCGCTTGCCCATTACACCGCCGGGCGTAAAAGCATCGGTTTTGCGGCGGTGCTTGCTGACGGAATAGTGGTTGACCATAGAGTCCATATTGCCGCCGGAGACCAAAAAGCCCAATCGGGGTCTGCCAAAAACATTGATGGACTGGGGATTTTTCCAGTCCGGCTGGGAGATGATGCCGACAGTATAGCCGGCATTTTCCAGCACGCGGCTGATGATGGCATGACCGAAGGAAGGATGGTCTACATAGGCGTCGCCGATGACATAGACGAAATCGCACTGCTCCCAGCCCCGGTCCAGCATTTCTTGTTTGGTAATGGGAAGAAATTCCATAGGGAACCTCCGAAAAGTATTTTCCTATAGTATAGCACGAAAGATGCAAAAAGGGAAGAAGTGAAAAAATAACGGAAAAATAAGAAAAAAGTGTTGACAAACAAATGTGGGCGTGCTATTATACTTTAGCGCTTAAGGCGTAACTTAATATGCGCGAGTGGTGGAATTGGTAGACTCGCTAGATTCAGGTTCTAGTGTTCACTGCGGACGTGCGGGTTCAAGTCCCGCCTCGCGCACCAACAAAAAACGAGAGGGTTTTTCCTCTCGTTTTTTGTTGGTGCAACGAAATCCACCCTTTTGGGCGGAATAAATCATCTTTTAATGATGAAATCCCCTGCGGGGATGAAATCCGGCTCGACGCCGGGTGGGTGGATTTCATTTCGTCTGTGAAGCAGATTTCATCCGAGCGATGCTTGGATTTCATCACGCATTGCGTGATTTCATTGAAAATAGCAGAAATTTGTGGTATCATTCACGCAGAGGGGTGATTTTAATGGCTGAAAACAAACTTGCGGATATGTCAACGGAGTTTGCAATTGAAATACTAAAACTGACTGACAGCATAAAAGGGCACCGATCTTTGTTTAATCAACTTGAGCGGAGCGGAACGAGCATAGGTGCAAATATCCGTGAGGCAAAATATGCACACAGTCGCCTTGATTTTATTGCCAAGCTACAGATTGCGTTAAAAGAGTGTTACGAAACGGAATATTGGATCGAGATCGCACAAAAGGCCGGTTTGTTTCCGGATGATGTAAGTAAAAGAATACTACACGATTGCGGGGCAATCAGAAGAATGCTTATTTCCTCTATTAATACAGCAAAAGAAGGCATAAAATGAGTTTTCCTAAGGCGTTGGATAGCGCTTGCGGCGACGCAGTCCCGCCTCGCGCGCGGAAAGTCTTTTGAAAATAAACCACCGCGCCGATTTCGGCGCGGTGGTCTTAATTTGCAGGGTTGTGCCGGCAGATTGCCGCGGACGCAAGGCATCCTTGGAATGACAAGAGGGAACGGAACCTTCGGCGCGGCTGCGCCTTGCTCAGGATGACGGCGTTTTTCGAGGGGTATTTCCGGAGAAGAAGGTAAACCTCATCCACCGCGCAAGCGCGGTCCCCCTTCCCCAAAGGGGAAGGTATTGGCGGGCGATTCGTGAATCGCCCCTACGAGGGGAACGGGGGGATAGGACCGTCGAGGACGCCGGTCCCTACAAGAGAGAGACGGGGGTGCGTGGCGGTCAGATGCCGCCGACGATATCCAAGCTGATCTCTACATCACAGTTCGGGACGATGAAGGCATAACACCAATAATCGCCGACCCACTGCGATTGGATTTTTGTTCCGTTAACGGTGACAACGATATCCGCGTCCATAATTATGTTTGTGTAGAGCTTCATCAGCATACCAGAGGAGTACTTTTCGGGAAGTGCGCCTGCGGGGTGGGTCTCGGGGAGACAGACGATGTGCTCGCTGCCCTCTGTAACGGTGATCGAATAGCTGTGTCCGTCTCCGGTGAAGGGTTCGTAATCCTCGTGGCCGCAATGGATACAGGCGCGGATGGTCACGGTCTGCTCGCTGCCCGGAACGGGGTAGACACTGCCTTCGTCATAGCTGTGTCCGAAGAAGCAGGGGTCGATATGTTCCTCGTCGTAGTAATAGAAGCCGGTGGCAGGCGCTTCGCCGCCCTTGCGCAGCACAAGCTGGGTGTTATACTTGTAGGTTTTGCCGTCATAGTCAAGGCTTCCGTTGGGACTACGGTAAATACCTAAAAACCAAAAGACAAGCTTGCCGCCTTCGTCGGTGGTGCCGTCGGAGTAGACAAAACGGTAATCACCGTTCTGACAATGCTGCTCCAAGGTCTCTGTGGGCTGGAAATAGTAGCTCATAAAAGCGATGCTGAGGGAGCTTTTGTAATGCCCGCGAGTGCCGAGATATGGGAAATTTTGCGCCTTTAAGTAGTCATAGACGGACTGGACGTAGGTGTCAAATTCTTCGTCGGTGAGGAAATCGAATACCTTCCAGTCGCTGTGATTGAGTAGGGTAGGACCGGTTTGGGGCAGATCGGGCGCAAGACATTCGGTTAGCTTTTCTTCGGAATACCAAACGTCCTCCTGATAGCTCTCACCGCAGCCGGCAAGGGTGGGCAGAAGCAGGCAAATAATAAGAAATAAAGAGAGCTTTTTCGTCATAAGCGGCCACTCCTTCTTGTAATTTGTATTTATTAAGGTAGCACAAAATTGGGACGGTGTAAAGGCTGTGTTTTCCAATTTCCAAGGGAAATGTTGTCAAAAGGCGGGGGGAGGGGAACAAAAGGTTGACATTAGGCCGTATTTCGAGTATAATTCCTCCGTATAAACGGGAACTTTGCCCAATAGAATTTGAAGCAAAAGTAGAGAGATTTTCGGGCGGTGTTTTTGATTCTCAGGAAATATTCAGGGAAGGAGAGCCACTATATGAAAAGAAATAAGAGAAAAGGCGCAACACTTGCGGAAATGTGCATCGTTATGGCAGTAGTGGCTATCGTGTCCCTGTCGGTGACCTCCTTTGCCACCATGGCCAGCGGCCGCGGCACAGCCGCAGCTACCAAATTAGATGCTATGGGCGATCTGGAGATCGTGGAAGCGATTGTGGAGAGTTGGATTTTGGAGACTACGAAAGATCCGAAAAATATTCAAAGCATTGAATTTGGTGATAACAAGATAACGGTAACGAAAAAGGATCCAAATACATCTGGAAGTATAATGTTTTCCGGTCACACATTAAACGTGACATTTCCGGGCGTAGGTGATGCGGTGCTCTATCAGCTGAAATCCATTGTAGGATTGGAATTTGATGCAGTGCCCAATAGCGATGATTCGGCAAACCTTTATTACTGTACAGTCACTTATGAGTACCGCAACGGTATTGTTACAAAAGAACAGACCTACACTTTCTGCGTGTATCCCCGGGTGGGCGAGATCGTTTCTGCTCCCTCGGAGCCTGTGAATCCTGTTGAATAAGAAATAGCAAGGAATTTTGAAAGGAGGGCGATCCTATGAAAGAGAATATGAAATCCCGCAAGGGCATTGCGCTGGCAGAAGCTGTGATTGCCCTCGTAGTCATTGGCATTATCAGCGTTGCGACGCTTACGATAATCTTTAGCTCCATACAGGTGGAAAATAAGACCATCGTGGCAATGGATGTCCGCAATCAGGCGGAGAATGCCATTGAGTGTTTCCGCTTTGCTAAGGGAGATGTGGATACTTTTATTGAATGCTTGGAGAAGACTGAGGAAAAAGAAATCGCCTTTATAGGCGCGGAAGAAAATCTGCACACCTATGTTTTGGACAAAGGTGGATATAAAACTACAATTACTGTGACAGTAGAAGAACGGACCGAGAACAATGAAACGAAGACGGTTATGGTCTCCTTTGGGTTTGAAGCTGTTTACAGCAACAGCCAAAGCAGCGACCCGATCCATAGCTTTACCTTTCCTAAATCCTCCAACGAAGGAGGTAATGTGCAATGAAAAAGAAATTACTTGACCGGCGGGGCGCGGCTATTGAGCTGGCCATTATGATGATGGTATTCAGTATTTTTATTACCACCATCGTACTGACTACCGCGTTGCTGCAAAATTCCCACAAAGCCAAAGCAGAGCTTGGCATTCGTCAGGATATTTTCCTTGAGCAGCTTGGCGAGGATTTTGTAGATGCGGTTATAAATGAAAATCTGAATGACTGGGAAATTAAGTACGACGGTCTTACTGTTGATAAAGGTACAGTCGTTAAGCATATTTGGATAAGGGGCGAAACGGTGCGCCCTACCTGTGAAACTGAGGGTTACACAATATATACTTGTACTTTATGTAAAGAGACCAAGACTGAGGATCAACGGCCTAAGGTAGATCACACGCTTCTCAGAGACAGCAATTATGAGTATAAGGCACCAACCTGCACGACTACGGGCAAAGAAGCTGGCACTTGTAGTTTTTGTCACCAGTATATTACAAATGAACTGCCTGCCGAACATAAATGGGAAGAAACGATAGTGACACCTCCTACTTGCATCACCCAAGGATATAAAATGCTCACATGTAGCGAATGTTACGAGACAAAAGATGCAGTTGAAATCCCTGCTTTAGGTCACAACCACGCAGATAATGATGTCGGAACAATCAAAAAAACTCCGACCTGTACACAAAATGGTATCGTCGCCTATACCTGTACTGTTTGTGCCACAGAGTACGAACAAGAGATTGAAGTAACGGGTCATAACTACGGAGAATATGTAGTTACAGAGGTTCCTACAAGAACAAAACACGGCAAACAAGAGAGAGTTTGTGATTGTGGAGATAAGCAAATTGAGGATGCTCACTATTGGGTGGACGTTGATACTGTAGAAGCAACCTGCACCAGTAAAGGAATGAAAGTGCAAGTTTGCACTGTATGCCAAGAACCGCAAATATTAGAAATTGAAACAACCGAGCATAGCTTTGTCGACAATGTTTGTGCTACGTGTGGAATCAACAAAGAGGAAGTCAGATACAACCTGATTGTCCTGCAATTGGCGAGAGATACGTATATGCTGCACACTGAACAGGTGAGCGGCGATGATGAAAATACTGATGAAGAAACGCAGAATACAGCAGATGTGACAAATATTTCGGATGTTTGTTCCTCTGGTGGAACAGTGGTTTTGAAGATCACCATTTCAAAAATCGCGGGAATCTATAAGATTACGGAATGGAGTAAGAAATGAGAGGAGTTTGGGCAAAAATGTTTGAAAGTGCCATAACTGCCGTCATCGGCATTGATACAGATGCGGAAACTTTCAGCTTTTATGTAGATTTGGGTGACAGACGGGAGGCCCAGCAGGTGGTTTCTTACCGCTGCCGTCCCTTCTGCGAGGAGTTCTATCAAAAGCTGGACAAGGCTATCAAGAATTATCAGCAGAGAAACCCCTCTGTTTCTCTTGCAAAGGTTGCCATCGTGCTGTCGGACGATGCATTTTTGATGGACACCATCAACGTGCCTACTATCAATCGCCGGGCAATGGAAAACTCCTTGGAGGTTGCTATTGGCGCCAACTATAAGTGTAAGAAGGAACTGCGTTACCGCACATTCCCCTTAAACCAAAACAAGCAGTTCTCTACCTTTGGTGTGGTAGGTATCCGCAAGGATATTCTGGAAAAGCTGCAGGAGGTATGCGCCGCAAATCAAGTGGGCATTCAGTCTGTTACCTCTGCGGCAAACGCCATGGCCAGCGGCGCAATGGCCCTCAACGGCAGACTGAGAAACGGTACATATTTGCTTCTTGATGTAAAGGAAAGCTATTGCCGCTATGCTTTTGTGAACAAAGGCCGTGTCATCGGCGCATACCGCCTGCCCTTCGGGGAGGCAATGCTTTATAAGTCCCGTTTGGTTTCTGAGGATTTGCTGTTTGACCACAGCAGCGGTGAGCTTTTGGTGCTTAACGCCAACGAAAAAGCAAAGGCCAAGCACATCACTATGATGGGCGAGGAGGTTTTGGCTGACCCGGATGCCATACCGTCGGAGGACGAAGAAGATGAGGAGGAAGAGGCCCTCTTTGTTTCCGCTGCCGGTAACGGCAAGCGTACAGGCAGAAAGCTGCCCAAGTTTATGCAGCGGGAACTGCCTACTGACCGGGAGGGCTTTGTTTATGAGAATTTCCGGATTATCCTAAAATGGACACTGGATGTACTTGCCGGCAACCCTGCGATTACATCTCAGGGCGCCATTGATATGGTTTATGTCAATATGTCCAAGGAATACGATTTCCTCTTCCCCCGTTTAAACAGCGAAGAGGAAGGCCATCGCGTAAAATTTGTGCCCCTGCTGGCGGGCAACGGTTACAGCGATCAGGCCGCTGACGCAAAAGACCTGGAGCTGTTTGGCGGCTTCCAGCTTCGCCAGTTCGGCAAACTTAATAACTTCTGATGAAAAATAAGGAGAGAAAATATGGGTCCACAGGAATTTACGATGCTTTGTGTATACATACTTTCCGGAATACTGGGCCTGTGCGTGGGCAGTTTTCTCAATGTGGTAATCTACCGCCTGCCCAACGAGATGAATCTCTCTAAACCCGGCTCCCATTGCACAAAATGCAATTACAGCCTGAAATGGTACGATAATATTCCCGTGCTGTCCTATTTGGTGCTGGGCGGCAAGTGCCGCAAGTGCAAGAGCCATATTTCGCCCCGGTATATGATTGTGGAAATCGTCAATGCCATTCTGTGGCTTTTGGCGGTCGCCCTGTACTGGGAGACAAGTCCCGTCTATGCCTGCGCGGTGGCGGTGGCCTGCTCGGCGCTCATCTGCATTTTCTTTATCGATTTGGAGCATATGCTCATTTATAATCGCTTTACCATCCTTGTGGCCATCGCCGGCGTGATTGCTGCGGTGACGCAGGTGGCGGGCGTGTGGTATGACCACCTGATTGGCGCCGTGGTTGGCGGCGTGGCGTTTTTAGCGATTTATTATGGCGCGCTGGCGGTACTGAAGCAAGAGGGACTTGGCTTCGGCGATGTGAAATACGCTGCAGCGGCCGGCTTGCTTCTTGGATGGCAGAGATTCTTATTTGCCATTCTTATGGCATCCGTAGCCGGCGCGTTGGTTATGGTGATTTCCAATCGGGTCACCAATGCCGATAAGCGGAAGGAATACCCCTTTGGCCCTTACCTTGTGGTGGGTACGCTGACGGCGCTGTTCTTTGGCAATGCGGTGATTTCCTGGTATATCGGTCTTTTAATTTGATGATTCAGAAGGGAGAATGATCCTCTGTGCAAAAATACAAATATACGGCAGTTGACCTGCAAAAACACAAAATTAAGGGCGTTTTCATTGCGAAGGATGAGGCGGATTTGGCTGAACAGCTGGCAAAGCAAAGCCTGTTCCTGATTTCTGCAAAACCTTACAACAGCGGCACCTCCGGCTCTTTCTTTAGCTTTGAGCAGACGGTTACCATTAAAGAGCTGACCGGTTTCTGCCGGCAGTACGCCATTATGCTCAATACCCACATTCCTATTCTGGACTGTCTGGACATTCTGAAGAACCAGCCCTATACCAGCTACTTTAAGAACGTCATTTCCGTGATTTACGAGGACGTGGAAAGCGGTATACTCCTGTCGGAGGCACTGGAGAAGCACAAAAATGTGTTCCCGGATTTCTTCCGCAGTATGATTAAGGTCGGTGAGCTTTCAGGACACCTGGATGCGGTGCTGAACTCTTTGGCCGAGTACTACGAAACCGAATCCGAAAACCGCCGGAAGATTAAGAGCGCGCTTTCTTATCCTATGATGCTGATGGGTATGACGGTGGGTATCGTTGTGCTGATGCTGGCGGTGGTCGTGCCTACCTTCCGGGATACCTTGGCAAAGCTGAATGTGGAGCCGGAGGGACTGACGGCGGCGATTTATGCCATTTCCGATTTTCTGCTAAATTACTGGCAGATTCTTCTGCTGGTGATTCTGGGCGCGGTACTTGCGATAATGCTGGTTAACCGTACAGAAAAGGGCAAGTATTTCTTCGACGTTTGCAAGCTGACCATTCCGGTTATTAAAACCATTCAAATTAACACCATAACCTCCCGTTTTGCAAGAGCCTTTGCGCTGCTGCTGACCAGCGGCCTTGACCTTAACGAAGCCCTTAACGCGACAGAAATTGTTATTGGCAACCGGTACTTATCGAAACGCTTCCACGAGGCGGCAGAGGCGGTGCGCGGCGGTATGTCGTTGACCAACGCCTTTGAGAGCTACAAGCTGTTCCCACCTATGATGGTCCAGATGATTACCATCGGTGAAAAGACCAATGCGCTGGACGATGTGCTGACCCGTTCCTGCAAGTTCTTTGACGATCAGGTGGAAATCTCCGTCAACTCGCTGACCAACAAGCTGCAGCCTATTATGCTGCTGATTATGGGTGCCGTCATTATTACACTGTTCCTGGCGGTCTATTCTCCTATCCTCTCCATTATGACAGGACTGAACGTATAACAAGAGGTAACACAATATGAATACAAATTTCGAGCTGCTCCAATTTTATATTTATAAAAAGCTCGTCAAGCGTAAGGATGCCCAAACCTTTCTGGAAGAAGCTACCCGCTTGAATATCAGCATCCGTGATTATCTGATGACAAAGGAAATCATCACGGATAATACCGACCTGGAGGCGCTGGCAGAGTACTACTGTATGCCCAGCGTAGAGATCGATATGCTGGAGATCAATGAGGAACTGTTTGATCTCTTTACTTTCGATTTTATGAAAAAGCATAAGGTTGTCCCTATCAGCTACGACAAAAACGGCGTGCTGCTGGTAGCCTGCGCCAGACCGCTGAGCTGTCACGCAATGTCTGCTATTTCCGCTCAGCTTGCCTGCAAGTGCCAGTATATTTTGGCGCCTGCCGTACAGATCGAGCGGTATGTTGACTCTGTTTCCGCAGTAGTCTCCACTTCTGCCGCGCTGAGCGACCTGAATACGGAGAAGGAAGAACAGCAGGTAAGCGCCCTGCAAAACGGCAGCGTAACCGGCGCCAGCGAGGGCGATGTTATTAATAATCCGGCTGTCCGTCTGGTTGACTCGGTTATTCGCGAGGCCATTCCTTATCGGGCAAGTGATATTCACATTGAGCCTTTTGAGAAGATTGTACGCGTCCGGTACCGTATTGACGGCGACCTGCAGGACCGGGCAGAGTTCCCCATCGAGGCATACTCTGCCATCTGCGCCCGTCTGAAAATTATGTCCGGTCTGAACATCGCGGAGCGCCGTGTGCCTCAGGACGGCCGTATCAATATGAACGTGGGCGGCAAGGAATATGACTTCCGTGTGTCCACACTGCCTACTGTCTTTGGTGAGAAGTTTGTTATCCGTGTGCTGGATAAGACATCCTTCAATTTCACCCGGGCGGACTTGGGCTTTACAGATGAAGAAAATGCAGTGGTTGATAAAATGCTGGCCCGTCCCCACGGCATCATCCTGCTGACCGGCCCTACGGGCTGTGGTAAGTCCACCACCCTTTACTCCTTCCTGAAAGAAGTGAACAACTCCACGGTTAACATTGTAACCGTTGAGGACCCTGTAGAATTTACGATGGCGGGCATCAACCAGACACAGGTTAACACCAAGGCAAATATGACCTTTGCGGCAGCACTGCGTTCCATTCTCCGTCAGGACCCTGACATCATTATGATCGGTGAGATTCGTGATGAGGAGACAGCGGAAATTGCTGTCCGAAGCGCTATTACCGGTCACATCGTGTTCAGTACTCTCCACACCAACGACGCGCCCGGCGCAATTCTTCGCTTGCAGGATATGGGTATTGACAACTACTTGGTTGCCGACGCATTGGTGGGCGTTATTGCCCAGCGTCTTGTAAAGCGGCTGTGCCCGGCCTGTAAGAAGAAAGGACGCACCAATACCAAGGAAATGGAAATTCTTGGTCTTACCGAGCCGATCTCCATTGCCCGTCCGCAGGGCTGTCAGTTCTGTAACAATACCGGCTATAAGGGCAGAATTGCGGTCCATGAGGTTATGTATATGAACGAGGCAATGAAGAGCGCGGCTATGAATGAGCGCAATTTGGACGTTTTGCGCAAGCTGGCGGCAGATAACGGTATGAATACCCTGTGGAACTCTTGCCGCAGTCTGGTAATCAAAGGTGTTACCAGCATTCAGGAACTGATGTACCTGAACGCAGAATAATCATTTAGGAGGAGCGATATGGCAAAGCAGCATTTTTATTCCCGCGTGCCTGCCAGAGGAAGCTTATATAACCGTTCCGACGGTTTTGATACCTTTGCCCATTCTCAGGGCCTTAGCCGGGATTTTGTGGAGCGGGAGCTTTCTGCCGTCTATGAAAATAAGCTGACAAAGCAGGATGCGGAGGCTGTCCGCACCGGGAAAATGCCGGCTGTTTACAGCCAAAGCTGCCTGAAATCCGGGGCGTTGGTACAAAGCTGCATTTCTTACCTGCCTAAGGACTACACCGGTGAGCGCAGCGCATACCTTTGCCACAGCCTGATCCTCTCGGAAGAAGAGATGCTGTCCGTTTTCTCCGGCAGCTCAAATGCGCTGTTGAATCCGGAGATGTTTGTTTCCAATGCGGGCGCGTTTGACCTCGCCAACCAAGCTGCAACAGGGGATTATCCGGAAAAAGATTACGTCCCCTGCGCTGCGGAGGACCCCAAATTCCTTACAGAGCGCTACGATCCCAGTACGGTAAAGGCGTTCCTGTTTGCCATTCTTTCCGCGCTGTGCGGTAAGGGCAAGACTGTCTATTTTAAGCTTCCCTGCAAGGATGATCAAGCGCCTCTGGAAGCGCTGAAGATGATGAATATGGCAACAAGTGTTGTGCCCTATCATCTGCGTAAGAGTATTTCCTTTGTTACCTTTGTAACCGATCCTATGCAGTACGGTCACGTGAAGATTAAGTGTGTTTGCGCGGATTGCCCGGAAGCGGCGCTCAGCAAGGGCGTTTTTGTAGACTTTGGCACAGATTTGGTCACCGGTATGCCGGCGGCGGATGTGGTCGCCAAGATTCCGGTGAGCTTTTTCTACTCCCTTTTGGAGGATGCCTCCATTCGGGGCGAGTTTTTGCGGTTTGTGGATAAGGCGGTGGACGCTGTCCCCGAATTGGAAAAGCTGAACCCCAAAACGCTGTCTGATTTGGTCTTCCTCTTTGGCGGCGCCAGCGGTCTTTACGACCAGGAAAAGACTCTGCCTACGGATGACGATGTACTTACGTTCCTTTCCAGCTATGAAAAATACCGGGCGGCGTTGGGCGAAGAGTCCAGACGTAACGCCTATAAGTGCCTGGAAAGATACCCCCGGAAGCACGTGGCTATTCCCAAGACCATTTTTGCAAAGGTATCTAAGCTGTACAGTGCAGAGATGCCTTCTGCCAAACGGATGGTTATGAACGTGGTGCTGGAGCTGATCCACACCGATGTGATGCGGGATAAGCTGTTTACCTTCCTGAAGAACAATTACGACGGCGAGGATGCGGATATTCAGACGGTCATTACCGCTGACCTTTGCCGTGTGTATTACGGCGGTTTCTTACAGTCTCAGATATTGGATTTCTTTGCACTGCATTTTGCGGCTGAGCCGGAAAATGCCCGGGATGCCATTTTTGAAAAGCTGATGCTGACCATCCGTACGGTGGCTATTCAGGATAAGATCCTTGCCATTGTGGCGGACAATTACGGCGTTTTGACGGCAAGACAGAAGACCCGTCTGTACGAGACCATTTTTGAGATGCTTCCGGAGTGCGATAGGCTGACAGCGGCGTTGGTGACCCGGATCAATGCCCAGATGGAAGCGGAAGATGAGAAGGTTCGGGAACATATTGCGGGTAAGCTTACCGAACTGCTTTCTGCGGATTATAAGAAAAAAGAGCACAAATTGATGCCGCTTCTTTGCGCGGAACCTGGCTTTTGCCGGGATCTTGTGGTGACGCTCGCCTTTGGCGCGTGGAGCACCCGGAAAATTCACGAAGAATATGTAGCCCTGCTTTCTGCGAAAAAGATTGCAGAAAAGGCAGAGATGCTCGTTTATATTGCAAAGACAGTGCCCGGCGAGAAAACCGATGGACTGCTGACACTGGCGGTAGAACCGCTTTTTGGCGCAGAGGCGGAAAAAGCAAATCTCTATCAGTGGATGGAGATAGAGGAGCGCCTGCGGACAGAGTTTGCCTCCGGCTGCATTGCTACTTGGGAGCTGATGCGGGATAAAGTTATTTATCCCGGGATTATGGGCCGAATCAATGACATTTACGCTGTAAAGCTCCATAAGGAAGGTTTGCAGGTAATTTCCCAGTATGCCAAGGGTCATCCCTACCTCCGGGACAGCGCGCAGTATAAGGCAATCGCCACGCTGCGTCAGCTTATCGATGCGGTAGAAAATGCAGATGCCGGCTATACGTTCCGAACGCTGTGGGCGCTTCTTCAGGAAGATATGGATTACAGCGCAATGGCGGATTATATTCTGCACACACGGCTTAGCTGGGAAATCCAGACCCCGGAGCAGGGGATTCTCTGGTGCCTGTGCGGTAATGCCCTTAAGGATAGGAAATTCCTGTCCCAGGAGTTGTATTTGCAGGCAAAGAACCGTTATTCCCACGCAAAGGCCATTGAAGACCCCAAGCTCACAGGCGTGAAGCTGACTGCGGCAGCAAGCGCGGCAGCAGGCGAGCGGATACTCCAGTACCTGATGTGGGCCTGCGCCGCAGAACCGTCTCTGATTCCTGTTATCTGCGAGGATAGAGAGGGAATGGCAGCGCTTCTGCGGGCGCTGGGTGAGGATTGCGGCCGTAGTGTGGAAAAATGGGTGCTTGCCACTTTGGAAAATGCGCCTACGCAGCTTCAGGAGCTGACAACCGAGTTGCTTGCAGAGAACA
Source organism: Faecousia sp. (assembly GCA_045654085.1). Taxonomy (GTDB): domain Bacteria; phylum Bacillota; class Clostridia; order Oscillospirales; family Oscillospiraceae; genus Faecousia. The sequence goes on from JAZOMT010000039.1 coordinate 84,931, forward strand.
AGCCCAAGCCCGGCAATATTTTCGCAAAGCTGTTTGGCAAAAAATAGAATTCAGGACCACCGGGATGACCGGTGGTCTTGCTTTTATATAAAAGTGTGCTATAATCCAATTATCCCCCGCGCAGAAAAAGAAAGAGAAGAGAGATGTGAATATGAAAGCGTTTTTTGCCTGGTTATTCAGCGAAAACATTTCCGGTATGCAGATCAGCCTGTTTAATATTTGGCATTTTTTCTACTTATTCCTTGTCTTTGGCGGTACTGCATTGCTGGCTGTGTTTATCAAAAAGAAGGAAAGCAGGGAAAAGACCCTGCGGATCGTGGCCTATGCTGTGATTGGTCTTTATGTGGCGGATTTTTTTATTATGCCGCTGTCGGACAGCTATAACGGGATTAGTACCTATAAGCTGCCCTTTAATATCTGCACGATTATGGCGGTTATGGTGCCCTTTGTGCAGTTTAATAAGAAGCTGGTGGCAATCCGCACACCGGTAGCGTTTCTTTCTGTTGCATCCAGCTTGGTTTGGATGTGCTATCCCGGTACGGCACTGGGCGGTCAGCCGCCGTTTTGCTACTTGATATTCCAAACCTTTATGTATCACGGCTTTTTGTTTTGCTGGGGCGTATTGAATATGGTCTACGGTGCGGTGAAGCCGGATATTAAGAAGTGCTGGAAGGAGCTTTGTGGCATTTTAATGATCTTCTTTTGGGCGTGGTTCGGCAATACGGTCTACGATGGGGGATATAATTGGTTCTTTATCGAAACAAGCATTGTGCCGTTTTTGCCGGATGAAGCGCTGCCTTTTGCGGTGGTTAGCGGTATGTTTGTGGTTTGCCTGATCCTCTATGGCGCATATTACGGCATCCGCACCTTGGCACATAAAAAGGAAAAGTAAGCAATTTAACACGGAAAAAATCAGCCGGGATGGGAACATCCCGGCTGATGCTGTTTTGGAATATTTGGGAAAATTTGCAAATAGTTATTGACAAAGGGAGGAAGACTGTATATAATATTTTAAGGTTAGCGGAGGCTAACCGGATATTTTGACAGACGGTTAGTTTCGGCTAACTTAGAAAAGGAGGAAGCTATGGATCTGAGATATGCCCAAGAGGGGAAGGAATACATCATTTCCGCTATCGCGACCGATGACGAAGAGCTTAACAGCTTCCTGTTCTCCCTGGGGTGTTATGCCGGTGAGCCTATTACGGTGATCGCGCACCGCAGAAGCGGCTGTGTGGTGTCCATCAAGGACGGCCGGTACAATATCGACAACCAATTGGCAGAAGCAATCCGAATCTGAAAAGGATACCGGAGGCAGACTGCCAATGGTTTTTGGACGGGAGTTAGCATAGGGTAACTGCATATTTTTACGGGGCAGACCGTAAAATAACCATAAATAGGAGCGTATAGGAGGAAGAAAAATGCGTATTGCTTTAACCGGCAATCCCAACAGCGGAAAAACTACGATGTACAATGCCCTGACCGGCAGGAGTGAAAAAGTCGGCAACTGGGCAGGTGTTACGGTGGATAAGAAAATGGCGTCCGTTAAAAAGAACTATTGGAACGGTGAGGAGGAGCTGATTGCGGTTGACCTGCCCGGCGCTTACTCTATGTCGCCGTTTACCTCGGAGGAGAGCATCACCAGCGGCTATGTAAAAGAGGAAAATCCCGATGCCATCATTAACATCGTGGATGCGACCAACTTGAGCCGCAGCCTGTTCTTTACCACCCAACTTCTGGAACTGGGTATTCCGGTAGTGGTTGCGCTGAATAAGACCGACGTAAATAAGAAAAAAGAGAATAAGATTAATGCGGCCGCTTTGTCTGAAAAACTGGGCTGTCCTGTCGTCGAGACGGTTTCTACCACTTCCGACGGCCTGAAGGAAGTCGTTGCTGCGGCGGTGGCGGTAATCGGCAAGACGCAGACCGCGCCTTATCATCAGGGCAATGTGGATCTTTCCAGTAAAGCCGCGGTTGTGGAAGCAGATAAGAAGCGCTTCGCTTTTGTAAATGGCGTGGTAAAGAAAGTAGAGACGCGCAAAACGCTGACAAAGGACCGGAATTTCCAAGATAAAATCGATGAAGTACTTACCAATAAGTGGGCAGGTATTCCCATCTTTGCCGTGGTTATGTGGCTGGTATTCTGGATTTCGCAGGTAGGCCCCGGTGTTTGGCTGGCAGAAGGCTATGAGTTTGAATCCGGCTTGGTCATTCCCGGTCTTGTGACCTATATCGAGATGTTTGGCCAGTGGGTCGGCGGCCTCTTGGAGGGAACAGCGCCTATTTTCCAAACGGTGATTGTAGACGGCATTATCGGTGGCGTTGGCGCGGTGGTCGGCTTTTTGCCGTTGGTTATGGTGATGTACTTTTTGCTGGCGCTGCTGGAAGACTGCGGCTATATGGCTCGTGTTTCTGTGGTGCTTGACCCCATTTTCAAAAGGGTGGGGCTGTCCGGCAAGTCTGTCATTCCTCTGGTGGTTGGTACCGGCTGCTCTATTCCCGGCGTTATGGCCTGCCGCACCATTCGGGATGAGAGGGAGCGCAGAGCAACTGCAATGCTGACGCCTTTTATTCCCTGCGGCGCAAAGATCCCTGTGATCGCATTGTTTGCCGGTCTTTTCTTCCCGGAATCCAACTGGGTCGCGCCGGTTATGTATTTTTTGGGCATTGCGCTTGTGTTTTTTGGCGCGCTGCTCATACGGTGGATTTCCGGTTATAAGTACAGAAAGTCTTTCTTTATTATTGAACTTCCTGAGTATAAAGCCCCTTCCTTCTGGAATGCTTTTAAGTCGATGTGCGCTCGTGGCTGGTCCTACATAGTGAAGGCCGGCACGATTATTCTCCTGTGCAATTCGGCTGTGACTATTATGCTTAATTACTCTTGGTCGCTGCAAGAGGTGGAGGCTACGGAGTCCATTCTCCATGATTTGGCAACCCCCTTTGCTGTCCTCCTGATTCCCTTGGGCTTTGGTGTGTGGCAGCTTGCGGCTGCTGCAGTTACCGGCTTTATTGCAAAGGAAGAGGTGGTCGGTACTTTGGGCGCGGTCTTTACCGCCCTTGCAGTTAACGAGGACTTTGAACTACTCCAAACCGGCAATGGTGAAGCGGTTTTGGGAATTACGGCGGCTGCCGGTCTTGCGTACCTGATCTTCAACCTGTTCACCCCGCCTTGTTTTGCTGCCATCGGCGCCATGAACTCGGAGATCAAGAGCAAGAAGTGGCTCTTTGCGGGTATTGGCTTGCAGTTTGCCGTTGCGTACGTTCTGTCCTTCCTCGTATACCAAATCGGTACAGTCATTACTACATCGACAGTGGGAGAAGGCTTTGCAGCAGGCCTCATTGCGGTGGTTGGCATTATTGCAGTCGTTGCGGTCCTTTCCATCCGTTCCAACGCAAAGACACGGAAGGAATATGCAGGCGCGCGTAAATAATTTCGAAAGGAGCAACAAGCTATGGCGGATGATATAATTGCCGGTCTTATTCTTCTGTTTATATTAGGCGGCGCCATTACGTATATCGTAAGAGCGAAAAAGAAAGGCGTAAAATGTATTGGTTGTCCGGATGGGGCCAAGTGCAGCGGAAACTGTGCAGGTTGCTCCGGAAATTGCGGCAATCACGAGTAATGGAAATGTCCCGGGTGAAAGCTCGGGACATTTTGTTGCATTTTTCGGAAAATGTGGTATGATAAAGCTATATTGATTGCAATAGGGAGGAAAACCTATGCTGGACTTTATTCGCATTGCCTGCGTCGTACCGGAGGTACGGGTGGGCGACCCGGCAAAAAATACAGAAGATATTTGCGCTTGGCTGGACAAAGCCGAGGAAGCGGGCAGCGATCTTGTGCTGTTTCCGGAGCTAGCGGTGACCGGCTATACCTGCGGCGATTTGTTTTTGCAGGAAGCGCTCCTTCGGGCTGCGGAGGAGGGAATCTCTAAAATTGCCGCCTATACCAAAAAATACCCGGCGCTGACGGTTATAGTGGGTGTTCCTTTGCGCCTGGGGGGTCTGCTGTATAACTGTGCGGCGGTCATTTCTAACGGTAATATTCGAGGCATTGTGCCCAAAACCTATTTGGCAGGCGAAATGGGGGAAAGCCGCTGGTTTGCCACCGCATCCAAGCTGCTTGTGACCTCTATGCGCTGTGCCGGGCAGGAAGTGCCGTTGGGCAGCGACCTGCTGTTCTCTTTGGAAGATGGCACAATCTTTGGCGTGGAAATTTGCGAGGATTTGTGGCGGCCGGTGTCACCCTCTGCCCGCTTGGTAGCAGCCGGCGCCGAGGTGATTCTAAACCTTTCCGCATCCAATGAGCTGGTGGGCAAGCGCGCCCGCCGGCAGGAACTGGTGCGAAGCCAATCTGCAGCTAACTGCTGCACTTATGTATTGGTATCTTCCGGCTATACCGAGTCCACCCAGGATACGGTCTTTTCCGGGCATAGCATCGTGGCGGAAAAGGGCAAGGTTCTGATGGAAAACAAACATCTTATCGATGCCGGTTATATGCTGGTTTGCGACAGCGATTTGGGCAAACTGCGCTATCTGCGGCAGAAAAACGGCCACGCAGGTGTGACGGCACAGCCTTGCCGTGTGATTTGTTGCGGCGCCGCGCCCAGAAGCGATGGCTCTCGGTATGAACTGACCAAGCTGCCCTTTGTGCCTTCCACTAAGAGCGCCCGGCAGGAGCGCTGCCGTGAAGTCTTTGAAATTCAGGTTCGCGGACTTGCCCAAAGACTGCGTTCTGTAGGCGGCAAGGCGGTTATTGGTGTTTCCGGCGGACTGGATTCCACTTTGGCGCTTTTGGTGGCGGTAGAAGCGATGGCGCGGATTGGTAAATCTGCCGCCGATGTTCACGGCATTACGATGCCTTGCTTTGGCACTACCGACCGAACCTATCAAAATGCCCTGACACTGATGAAGAAATTGGGCGTGACCACCAAGGAAATCCCCATCCGGGAAGCGGTAAAGCTTCACTTTGCAGATATCGGTCAAGACCCCAATAAGCTGGATGCCACCTATGAAAACTCTCAGGCCCGGGAACGGACCCAAGTGCTGATGGATTACGCAGGTCTCTGCGGCGGTATGGTAGTTGGTACGGGCGATTTAAGCGAGCTGGCGCTGGGCTGGTGCACGTATAACGGCGACCATATGAGTATGTACGGTGTCAACGCCTCTGTGCCTAAGACGCTTATCCGTTTTGTCATTGAAATGCTGGCAGAAAGCGAGCAATTTGCGGTCGTAAGGGATGTTCTTTTAGATATTTTGGATACGCCTATCAGTCCGGAATTGCTGCCTCCCGATGCCAGTGGAAAGATTGCCCAGCAGACCGAGGATTTGGTTGGCCCTTACGCCCTCCACGATTTCTTCCTTTATTATGCGGTGCGCTACGGTCTTGCGCCGAAAAAGGTCTATGCGCTGGCTTGCCGCGCATTTTCTGATACCTTCGACAGCGCAACGGTGAAAAAATGGCTGGTGACATTCTACCGCCGCTTCTTTACCCAGCAGTTTAAGCGCTCCTGTATGCCTGATGGTCCCAAGGTGGGCGCGGTGTCCTTTAGTCCTCGGACGGACTGGAAGATGCCCAGCGATGCCTGCAGCGCTCTTTGGCTCAGTGAGGCAGAAAATCTGTAAAAGTCAAGCACCCTCCGGTTGGAGGGTGCTTTTTTGCGGGGAATTACTGCATGTTCTGCTCGTAAGCTTCGATCATCTTCTTGACCATCTGGCCACCGACGGAGCCTGCCTCACGGGAGGTCAGGTGACCGTTGTAACCGTTGGTCAGGTTAACGCCAACTTCGGAAGCTGCCTGCATCTTGAAACGGTCCATTGCCTCACGAGCCTGAGGAACATTGATCTGATTGTTGTTCTTCATCTTAATCTATCTCCTTTTTGCTTTCTTCGGATGAAAATGCATTCCGAAGAAAGCATTTTCTTTCCGCAATGGTATTTTTGCCGAATACCGTAAAAATATAGATGTTTCTTTTCGGAAAAATACGAAGAATTTGGAAACAAAAAGTCAGCGTCCCGATAAGGACGCTGACTTTTTACAGAAACTAGCCATGTGCAAATTGAAAGCCAACAAAGGTGCTGTTTTAGGATTGCACAGAAGCAAATTTTTTCTGAAGCTTGGAAATAGCGGGGAAGTAAAATACCAGCAGGAAAGAGATGGATAAAACCCAGCCAATGGGCCAAACCAAATACAAAAACGTCAGATTGGGGAACAGGGGGAAAATAGCATAGACCCAAACGAACCGCAGCAGGCACATAAATACCAAAGTGGAGATGGTCGGAATCGTGGGTTTTCCCAAGCCGCGCAGTGCGCCGCTTAAAACCTCGTTGATGCCACAAATGAAATAAGTAGCGGAAATGAGCATAGTCTTCTGCCGGGCGAAGGCGATGACTGCTGGGGAAGAGGCCATCAAAGATGCCAGTTCTTTTGAGAAAATAGAAGCTAACGCGCCTAGGCCACCGCCAAAAACAACGGAAATGCCGATGGCGCACAGCAGAGCTTTTTTCACCCGGGGGATATTACGGGCGCCTACATTTTGGGCAATGTAGGGACTGACGGCTAAAGCCGGGGCGTAGGAGATGTTGTAGAGTATGCCATCGATTTGGTTGGCAATGGAAACGCCGGTGGTGGCATCGGGGCCGAATCCGTTCACTGCCGTCGTGATAACCACGTTGGCAAAGGCATAACAAGCGCTTTGTAAACCTGTGGGGATGCCCACGTGGAGGATGTCTTTCAATTCCTGCAGGTCAAAGCGCATTTTCCGGAAGCGGAACTGCAGAGTGCTTCTGCGCAGAGCGATCACACAAAGGGTACACGCCAGCATATTGGAAAGGATGGTGGCAAGGCCCACGCCGTCCACATCCATATGGAAGAGGCGGATGAATAGTATGTTCATCAAAACCTTAAGTCCACCGCTTACCAACAGAAAGTACATAGGGCGTTTGGTGTCGCCGATAGCACGCAGAAGGGCGGCCGAGAAATTATACAGAAGCAGAAACGGGACACCAACGAAATAAAGCCGTAAATAGAGGGTCGCGTCCGGAAGGAGCGCATCGGAGCAGTTCATCCATTTGAGAAATGTTTCCGCAAAAATGAATCCGATGATGGCAAGCAGGATGCCGCCGATGATTGCCACGGTCATAGAAGTGCCGACGGCTTTCTCTACGCGCTCGCTGCTATTTTCGCCCATCCGCTTGGCAACCACAATATTGGAACCGGTGGCAATACCGATAAGCAGGCAGGTACACAGAGTTATCAACGTACCGCTGACACCTACCGCGCCTACAGCGCTGTCGCTCACCCATTTGCCCAGTATAGACATATCTACAATATTGAAGATATTCTGAACCACATTCATAATCATAATGGGGACTGCCAAAGCCATTAGGCTCTTCATAACCGAGCCGGATAACATATTGACGTTTTTGTTTTTCAACACCATCATCTCCTTGCAGGTGTCATAAGTATCCTTATTTGCGAATGATATTAAAGTTCACCCAGCAATTGGCGCATACCCTCGGCGATGATATCGTCACCGCCGGGCCGCAGGCTGCAGGTTTTGGCTTCGTAGCCGCCCTCTTCATAAGCCTTACGGGTGGGGATATAGCCGCCTGCGCTGTTGGTCAGGCAGCAGAGGACAGTTTCCTTAAAGGGAGAATCTGCGCAGATCCGGTTGCCCAGTTCGGTGAAAGGCTCGCCGCCAATACCCGCAAATACCAGATCACCGATTTTGATGGCAGAGAGGAAGAAGGGGAAAGAGTCAGGGCCGTGCTCCAGGTTGACGATCCGTCTGGCTTCGGCAACAGCAGTAGTCAGCGCCATCTCCTTATAGGGAAGCTCGTGGGCGCGACCGGATGTATACATATCGTGAATGTATCTTGCTTCCTCCAATCGGTGGTTTTCCTTGTGAGAGGGGAGTTCCACGCGCTTGGAACTGTACGAAATCTTGTCTGTCTTTACAGGCTCGGTGATGGAGCAGACGGAAAGGACAGCGCCGGCAATAATGCGGCCCATATGTTCGGCGTGCTTCAGGCTTCTGGGAACACTGTCAAAATCGATGACGGAAATGGCGCTTTCCCCGGGGGTGGGGTGGACGTTTACGTGGTTTACGTCACCCTGCGGACCTTGGAGGAAGATGCACTTGGTGTTGGGAACTGCTCGCTCCAGAATGGAGCAGACATAGCCCATAAAATCAGCGCTGATGTACTCACCGCCCACAGAGTCGGGATGCGTACCGAAGTTGACGATGAAGATATCGTCGGCGTCCTCTCTGAGGATCTTGACCAGCTTGACGGTTTCGTTTGGCTCGCCCAGGGCGTGGTCAATATCGGGATTGTTGACACCGGGGTTTGTGGCCACAGAGCCGTCCTTCATCCGATAACGGCGGATGAAAGAAATGTTCTTTGCCTGGCCTTGGGCGGTTTCCACAATAGATTCGTGGAGGTCATCCAGCGCGTAGACTGCGGCATCCCGAACGCAGGCAATGAGGAAGGGGATATAGGCTTCCGGGCTTCTCAGATCGGAGGCAAAATCCTTGCCCACGACAGGGCCGGTATGGGTATGGGAGCAGTTAATGAAAATGGCATCTTTTTCCACATCACAGGCTTCCATAATTGCCGCCTTGATAGCTTCGTACTGGGTTTGGGCCAGATGGCACAGGTCCAGCGCGATGATTAAGGCCTTTCTTTCACCGTCGTCAAACGCCACAGCGCGGGCGTATAGACTGTCGGCGATGCCCTTTACAAAGCGGGATTCATAATAACCTACAATGGGCGCGCCGTAAGGAGGGTTGATACATACTCTTGCATAACCGGTTTTCATAATGTTACTCCTTATATTATAGAGTAGTAGTTTTTCGTGTCCCTCTCCAAGGACGTATTGCTTTCTTTGGCTACTTATACAACAGGAAAAGTTGTTTGTCAATACATTAAACAGTTAAAAAACAGAAAACTTTTTGATGTGAAGCCGTGGGCGGGTATTTGGATTAGCCCTCTAAGTTCAATAGCCTTACTGCATTTTTGTAGGTAATTTTATCATAGATTTCCTGGGTGATAACACCGTCTGCGAGGAGCTTTTTAAAGAATTTCACGTGGGGATATTCCGCATACTTATTGCAAAGGTCTGTGCCAAAGTAGCACCGATCCTGAAACTCCGTTAAGAATTTCTTCGTATATTCCATATCTCTGGAAAAAATAAGCAGAGGAGAGCCGTCTGACAAATCACAGGAGAGATTTTCGTATTTCCGCAGCAGCTTCGGGACGACACCTTCCTCGGTGCATTTGCTGCCATATTTCCCAACCTGGTCTCCGTCACCGTTCCACGTGAAGATGTATCCACGCTCAGCGGGGGTCTCCAGTTTAAACATCTCTGCCCAAAACACAGGGCCGTGGCCGAAGATATTCAGCTTGGGGAATCGCTGCAACGTCATCTCAAGCTGGGGAAGACCCGGGTCATCATAGAGACCAAAATCGCCGTCCTTCACACTGGAACCGTCGAACACAATAGGCATTTCTACCATTTCCGCTGCAGCAAACAGATTTTGCACCTTGGGGTCCATCAGCTCCATATTCGGCATCACCTCGCCGATGCCTTTGCAGCCTTTATTCTTATAGTAATCCAAAAGCTTATACAGCGGCGCGTTCGGCGCGTTGGTCATTGCTCTGGGGTCAATGTTACAGTAGGGAATAAAACGGTCCGGGTATGCAGCGGCAATCTCAAGAATCTCATCAACAGCCTGCGGCAGATAAATCTCCGGATTTACAACAGGAAGCAAAACCGCTTTATCAACCCCCATTTCGTCGTACTTGGCAATCAGCTCTTCGGGACTGCAAAAGGGGGTCACATAGGGCAGCGGATTTTTGTAGGCGTGTGAGTGAATGTCGATAATCATTTGTTTAACTCCTTGCTATCAAAATGCACCTTTTCCTGCTCTTTGAGTCTTCTGCCCATTTCCTTCAGGATATCTACGGAGGGCGCAGGGATTCTGCCTAAGTAGTCAGGGCCAACATTCAGCAAAAGGTTGACACCGTGGCTATTCACTTTTTCTTTGATTTTCAGAAGTTCGTCCGCGGTCTTCCAATCGTTGTCATAGCTCTTATAACCCCAGGTGTGGTTCATTGTCACGCAGGCTTCTCCCAAGCCGTCCCAATCCTCTTCAGGGAGCTTGTTGTCGCCAAAGGACTTGATATCACCCAAGCCGTTGCCGACTCTTGTGGGAACCAAGCAATCGGGCTGCAGCTGTTTAACCAGGTCGTAGACTTCCTGGCTTTGTTCCTTTGTGATCTCACAGTCGTCGTCGCACCAAATGCAAAGCAGATCGCCGTATTTGGTAAGGAGTTCTCTGAGCTGCGGCTTAATTTTCTTTTCCAAACAAATGCGGAAGTCCTTCTTCTCCTTGTCCGGCCAATCCCAGTTGTTTGCCCAGTCACAGCCCAGCCACGGATCAACAAAATGAACGCCGCCGGCGTGTTCCTCGTGGAAATCCAGTTCCTGGGAATAATACAGACCCAGCTTCATATCATATTTTCTGCAAGCCTCTGCCAGCTCTGCTACTACATCTCTACCGAAAGGTGTTGCGTCAACAATGTTATAACTGTCAACGTCTGACTTAAACATACAGAAGCCTTCCTGGTGTTTGCTGGTGAAGATGATATATTGCATACCCGCTTCTTTTGCAAGTTTTACCCATTCTTCTGCATCAAAGAAAATGGGGTTAAACACTTTTGCAAGCTGCTCGTATTCTTTTACAGGGATTCTGTGGTAGGTCATTACCCACTCACCGGGGAAATCATTTCTCTTTCCCTTCCATTCACCTGCGGGCAAACTATATAAACCCCAGTGAATGAACATACCAAATTTTGCTTGTTTAAAAAACTCTCTGTTATTCATAGCAATAGCCTCCAATGATTGCGTGTATTAAAAGCATTATAAGGATGAAAAACGATAAGAATTTTCCACATAGGAACGCAAAGCTTACATGTTAATTAGAAAGGTATATATTGGCTTATTACTCGCTGCAAAAACTATGCACAACATTTCGGTACACTGCATCCGCTATCTGCATATACCCTTCGGGAAGGGGATGCACAGCGTTGATATCGAGCTGTTCGGTTTTTGCGCTTCTGCTGTTGACAGGTTTCTGAATGTTGGGGTAGTTATTTTCAGCGTCAAACTGGGCAGAGATGGAAATAAACTCCATATAATCTCTGCATTCAGGCTCCTGCGCCCACTGCTGATATGCCTTATTCAATTCAAGGTGATATGTTACCATATCATAGTAATCAGATAGAGGCAACTGCGCGCCGTAATTTGTCCCCAAACCACCTCGGCAGGACGGCATTGGAGGCGCCATAAGTCTTATCTTCACATCCGGGAAAGCTTCTCGTATATGCGAAACAAGATTCTTTCCCTTTTTCACAAGGGTCTGACAATACTCCGGTCTGGACAAACTTAGCGCGTCAAAGCTAAGTAATCCATTGGCACCCAAGAAGATATAGACCGCATCAATTTTTTCGATTTGGTTTCGTTTTGCATAAGAAAGAAAATCAATTTTTCCGGTACTGCGATCTAAAAAGGGACTGCTTATTTCCGTTCCAACGCTCAAAATGCGAATAGGCTCCGTATTTTGAGCGTTTTGCTTGTGGTACAGATAACCGCCCTCTGGCTTCGGCGCAGTGTGATCCTTATATCGGTTAAATTTTAGATAGCCCTGCTCCAGAGTTTCAATCTGCCATACACTCCCGTTCTCATCTGTCCACAGGGAATGCTGATCCTCAATTGTTTTATCGTGATGGCACTCAACCCAGATGGCGCCCTCCAGAGTGGAGGTAAAGGTCTCCCATTTCCATCCTCCGTAAGCTTCACAGCCCACTTCTCCTTTTCGCCGCGTTCCGACAAACTCCACACCGTGGAATCCAAGGCCTTCGGGCTGACCGCCTGTTTGATTGATCCGTCGGTAAACCTCACCGATCCATTGGCAACCCTCCGTCAGGGAATCTCCCAGGCACAGGATATTGACTTGTTCCTTCGGCTGTTGCGGCTTTACAACATTCAGGACGGTTTCTGCTTGTCCCAATAAAGTTTTATCAACATCATAAACAGAGATTGTCAGAGGATAGCGGCCGGGCGCATCCGGGAGATACTCAAAATATCTGGGAAAGCTCTTTCCTTTTTCACAGACTGTCACTATGGAATAAATGTAGGGATTTGGCGCCTCAATAACGCCCCGATAAAACAGTTGAAACATATCACCTACCACCAGGTCAAACGCTTCAGGCAACACAACACGCACATTGGAACGCATAAACAAACCTCCAAATCTTTTTAAAAACACGACATCTTAACGATGTCAAATCATCAGAATGGTCAAATGTAAAAGTGACAGCAAGGACAGTGCGTTCATTTGACGGCATTCCTGTGGCGAAAGGATGCGATGCTGTCACAAACGCACATCTGTGCTTTTTTGGCTCATTATAGTTTCTTTCCAACGGTATGTATATGGCAAAAATTAAACATTGTTTCAATAATTAATATAATAATATTGGCGGCATATCTTGCCAATTCTGCCGCCAAATGCAAAGAATTTTGAACATTTTAATGATAGGAATAAGGGGGGATATAGCGTTCAGGCAAATCATAACCACCGGCCGCGCCGGTGGTATGTACCAGCCCCCTTGGGGCCTTTTATCAGCCGAGCCTATAGACTCATCGAATTATTTTTCGCTTGCGTGTCCTACCCTGCCACCGCAAATGCGGTTGTTTGCAAACCTAAGGCCCCTCTGACGAGGAGGCCATACCGGAGGATAACTGCGATATGATTGTCACAGCAGAGAACATTGCTAAAATGTACGGAATTTCTCGGCTGGAATGCGACGAGTTTGCTTGCCGCAGCCAGTTGCGTGCAGTTGCCGCTACCGAAAAGGGTTACTTCAAGGATGAGATTATTCCTGTGGTGATTCCTGCCACGAAGAAAACCCCTGAGATTGTTTTTGCAAGCGACGAATTCCTCCGTCCCACTACCACCATGGAGGGGCTATCCGCGCTGAAGAGCGTGAAGCCCGATGGCGTTACCACTGCCGGCAATGCCTCTGGTCGAAATGACGGCGCAGCAATGGTATTGCTGATGACCGAAGAAAAGGCCAAAGAGCTTGGCTACACCCCTTATGCTCGTTTCGTAATGGCGGGCAATACTGCGTTGGATCCCAAGCTGATGGGCCTGGGTCCTGTTAACGCCAGTCTGGATGCGCTGAAGAAGGCAGGCTTGGGTGTGAACGATATCGATGTATGGGAGTGCAACGAAGCATTTGCAGCCCAAAACCTGGGCGTAATACGGGGCATTGAACAGGCCACCGGTTGCAGCATCGATCAGAGCAAGTGGAATCCCAACGGCGGCGCCATTTCCTTTGGTCACGCCAATGGCGCATCCGGCACCCGAATCGCTATGTTTGCTATGCGGGAATTGGAGCGCCGTGGCGGTAAGTACGGCCTGTTTACCTCCTGCTGTGGCGGCGGTCTGGGTGTTACTACCATTATTGAAAACCTCAGAAGATAACCTCCAATGCGAAAAATTGGAAAGGCTTTGTGAAAGTTATGCTTGCACACTTTTGGTAAGTTCATAGAGCTTACAAAAGCGCTGATACTTTTCTTCTGTATATGCGGAAGTGTTAGGCGTATATTCCTTAGAGAAGGCTACGAGATTGTCAGCGGCTTCTTTTAGATTGCGGTAGCGGCCGTCAGCTACGGCGGCAATCATAGCAGCGCCCAGACAGGCGGCTTCCTTTTCTGTAGGAATCCTTACCTTCAGACCGGTAATATCCGCTTGCATCTGGCACCATATTGCGCTCTTGGCGCCGCCTCCGGTGGCAATGATGGAAGATGGTATTAAACCGGACTTCGAGATGTGGTCGCAGTTTTTGCGGAGGACAAAGCTGACACCCTCCATAACGGCCCGGGCCATATCATAAGCATCGTACTCCTGACGCAGTCCCCAAAACACGCCAGTGGCATTGCTGTCAAACTCCGGCGCATTTGTGCCAACCAAATAGGGCAGAAACAAAATGGGTGTGTTGTTACGCGCAGCAAGTACGGCATTTATCTGCTCGTAAGATACCTCCGGCATACAGCTTCTGCGGAACCATTCCAGGCTGACACCACCGCTTTCTGCAACCGGGAGCATAACGTGTGTGTTCGGCACAAAGCCGTAATGCATAGCGATACCGGTGTTTTTCGGCGCCGGTTCTTCGCACATAACAGCCATAGCCATAACCGTTCCCGTTGACAATGTTATATTGCCGGGGGTGATATTGCCGGTGCCGATCATGCCGGCAAAATGGTCCAATGTACCCACATTAACCTGACAGCAGCCGTTCAAACCCAGTCTATCAGAAATCTCCGGAAGCAACACGCCTGCCACAGAACAGGGTTCGCACAGTTCGGGGAGTTGTTCTTTACGGATTCCAATAGCGTCCAGCATTTCCTGCCAATAGTTCTTATTGTAAATATCAAAGTAGAAGGAGAAAGTGGCAATAGACATATCTGCCTTTTTGACGCCGGTAAAGTAATACACCACATAATCCTTCAGCAGCATATAGGTCTCTGCCTTTTGGAAGACCTCTGGGCGGTTGTTCTTCAGCCACAGAATTTTGGTGGCAGGCCAAGTGGGAAGAACAGCCAATTGGCCCGTTACTTCTTCGCATTGCTTGGGAGAAAACCGCGCGGCCAAAGCTTCACACTCTGCATAAGAGCGCTCATCCATCCAGGAAATTGCGTTCATAAGGGGCAGACCGTCTTTGCCGAGGACTACAAGGGACTCGGCCTGACCGGTAAAGGCCAGTTGGCGGATATTTGTTACCCGATTTTCCCGTAACATCTTGGATAGCAGAACTTCCAAATCCCGGACGTACCGAACGGCATCGAACTCCACAAAGCCGTTTTCCCGGATATATTCCACGGGCAGGCTTTGCTGGTCTATGAGTTGCATATTTTCGTTATAAATGGCAGCTTTTATATTGGTGCTGCCTAAATCAATTCCTATATACATAGCGCACTCCTGTTTGCAAAAATGCTATCCAAGAGGATAGCATTTTATGTTATACGTTTATTACAGTCATTCCGGCAGAAGCCAGATCATCGGTATTACTGCTGTCGGTGACGACGGTGATTCCTTCCAAATCATCCCGGACGCGGGCGAAACCTGCCCGTTCAATTTTGGTGTGGTCTGCCACAATCCAAGCACTGCCCGCATTGGCAATCATCATACGGTCTACCATAGCTTCTTCGGCGTGGCGTGTGGTGATTCCGCAGGAGGTGCTGATACCGTCTACAGACAAAATTGCCCAATTTGCCTTGTATTTTTCCAGTTGGGAAAGGGCATCGCCACCATAAGTAAAGCCGTATTGGGCGTTAATCTCACCGCCCACCAAAATTACACGGAAAGAGGGGATCTCACCCAAAATAGTTGCAACGGCCAAAGAGTTGGTTACAATATTGAGATTTGCGCGGATCTCCAGCGCCGTCGCCACATATTCGGTGGTGGTTCCGGAATTGATAAAGAGGGTATCTCCGTCACAAATCATTCCGGCTACCGTGGAAGCGATACGTTTCTTCTCTTCAATATTGCTGACAACACAGGCGGATTGGCTGCCTTTATTTCGTGGGGGAAGAACTGCGCCGCCTTGTACGCGAATTAAATGGCCTTCTTGCTCCAAGGCTGTCAGGTCGCTTCGGATGGTAACAGGGGTCGTTCCCAGTTCCCGGCTGATGGCTGCAACAGAAACCTTTCCGTTTTGATGGAGAATATCCAGTATTTTCTGCCGTCGCACTTCGAGCTTCAGTTTGCTTTCCATAAGTTTCACCTAATTTACAAAGATTTGTTGTTCAGCCTTTCGCCTACCGCACCGCCCGGATGGATAAGCGCAAACTGTTCTGCCTGATAAGAGGTCTCCTCAATGACAGCGGCCTGCAAGGCGTGGAAGATCATACACAGGGCAGTGGTGCTGGTGGTTCCCTGGGCATTCCATTTGTCCGTCTCCCGGTTAACGTGCTGCTTCAGGATAACGTCGGCTGCTAATGCCAGAGGGGACTCCAGATTTTCTGTAACGGTAATGATAGAAACGCCTTTTGCTTTGCAGATATCTACAATAGGCAAAAGCTCCTTTGTCTTACCGCCACGGGAGGCGAATACCATAACATCGCCCTTTTGCAGGAAGCCGGTAGCGCCGTGTACGGCTTCTGCGGGGCTGATAAACCGTGCCGGCCGTTCGATACAGCACATCAGGTGGGCCATATGTTGACAGATAATACCGGAGTGACCGCAGCCGCAGGTGCCGATCCGGGGCGCCTTGGAAAGCAGCTCCACGGCAGCAGAAAACTGTTCGTCATTAAAATAATCCTTCATCTCGCGGATACAGGCTTCCTCAATGTCGTATGCATTCCGGGCGGCGCAAAGGGCTTCGTTAGAAATCATAGCAATCTTACCTTTCATTTTAGCAAAAATATTCCTTATTGTAAAGAATACCTTATTTTTTTCTCTGGCGCAAGTCGCAAAATTACCAATAATCTTTAAAAATTTTCGTTGTATTTTACAAAACGAAAGAAAAACGAAAATGGCAATTGACGGAAAGAAAGAAAAGTGGTATATTTACCGAAGAAGGAAAACGAATAAGTGAGGTGCCTTAACAATGAAAAACTGTAAAATAAAAGCTCCTTTTTTTGAAATCGGTCCCAAGTCTTATCTTTACGGTGACGAGATTCTGGAATTGGCGCTGGCAGCAGATGCTGCATCGGAAAAATATAATGTGGACATCATCTTTACCTGCCCCGTAGTGGATATTCGCCGGGTAAAAGAAAACACCAAGCGTATCCACATCTTTGCCCCCCATATGGACCCCATTCCCGTGGGTCGTGGCTTGGCGGACATCCTGCCGGAATCTTTGGTCGCTGCCGGCGCAGAGGGCGTAATGCTCAATCACGTGGAGAAGCCCTTGGTCTTTGAAATTCTGGCAGATACCATCAAGCGGGCAGAGGAAGTGGGGCTGACCACCATTGTTTGCGCCGATTCTATGGCGGATGCCACAAAGATCGCCGGCCTGTACCCGGATATTATCGTGGCAGAACCCTCTGAGCTGATCGGTACCGGTGTCAGCGTTGGACCCGAGTATGTGGCTGCTGCTACGGAATGTGTCAAGAAAGTAAACGAGAATATTCTGGTTTTGACCGCCGCAGGCATTGCCAATGGCACCGATGTGTACAATACCATCATTGCCGGCGCGGATGCAACCGGTTCTTCTTCCGGTGTTGCCAAAGCGGCTGATCGCGCCGCTATGGTAGATGAAATGATCGCCGCTGTCCGTAAAGCTTGGGACGCGCGTCATAAATAAATCCATTATTTAATTTACATATCAGGAGGAACATAAAATGGAATTCAAAATGATTCAAAAGGAAATTCAGCTCCAATCCCGGGGTTGGATCCCCACCTTCCACGACATCTCCATCCATGTACACAAGATCGTTGAGGAATCCGGCATCAAGAACGGTACTGTTTCCGTGGTCTCCCACCACACTACTTGCTCCGTTATGATCCAGGAGTGCTCCCACGACTTCGACACCTTCGATCTGGAGTACCTGCAGCACGACCTGCTGGATATTATGCGCAAAATGATTCCCGACTTCGTAAACGAAGGCGACTACCGTCACCCCGGCCCTGTCCACGCGCAATTCGGCCGCTATGTTGACGAGCCCGGCAACTTCACCTCTATGAATACCGACGGCCACCTGCGCTCCGTTTTCTTCGGCCGCAGCGAGACCCTGACCATTAAGGACGGCAAGCTGGATCTGGGTGAGTTCGCCCACATCTACTTCATCGACTGGGATCACGTCCGCGCCCGTCCCCGTCAGGTCAACCTGACTCTGTTCGGTACTACCGAGGATGTGGGCGACCGCAAGTACAACGACGGCAAGGTCGTTAACACCCTGCGTAAGTTCCCTGCCGAGGAAAAGGCTTATATGGCGCAGTACGACGAGTGGAAGATCCGCTAAGGATGATAACAGCGAAAGACCGCATGATGGCCGGTCTTCCGTTTTCGGAGGATGATCCCCAGCTGCAGGAACTGCATTTTGCGAATCTGCACAGGCTGTGGAAACTGAATCAATGCGATCCTCTCAACAAGGAGCTGCGTATGCAGCTGCTGAAAGAGGCAATCCCCAATGCCGGGGAAGGCTTTTATGTCCAGTCACCGTTTTATTGTGATTATGGCTTCAATATCCATACCGGAAAGAATGTATACATAAATTTTAACGGTGTTATTTTGGATGTTGGGAAAGTGACCATAGGAAACAATGTAATGATCGGTCCCCATACTGCCATCTACGCCGTAGGGCATCCCATTCATCACGAACCCCGCATTAAAGGGAAACTGGATTACGGCCAGGAAGTGGTGATTGGTGACAATGTATGGATTGGCGGAAGCTGTGTCATAAACCCCGGTGTCCACATTGGCGAAAATACCGTCATCGGATCCGGCAGTGTGGTCACAAAGGACATTCCGGCCAATGTGGTAGCCTTTGGCAATCCCTGCAAGGTGTACCGGCCTATTTCTGAAGAGGAAAAGGGTTTTTACAGAAGCGGTCTGCATATAGACCCTGACTGTCCGTACCAGCCGGAGTGATAGCTGTGTAGAGAAGCAATTCAGGAAAATGGTGATGTATCTATGAAAGTAATTATAAATGCCACATTGGTTATGCGGGATCACTTAATTCCTAACGGTGTCCTGCTGATTGATGAGGGCGTTATCAAGGCCTTTGGAAAGAAGAAAGATGTGGCTATTCCTGAGGGGTGCGAGGTGATTGACGCGAAGGGCCACTATGTCGGCCCGGGATTTGTGGATATCCACACCCACTCCGACGGAAAAATATTTTTCTATGACGATCCTTCTGCAGTCGGGCATCATTTGAAGCACGGCTCTACTACGGTTTTGGCAGCGCTGTATTTCAGTATGAATACTGAGGAATTTGTGGACGCTATGGGGAAAATCCGTACAGCGATGGCCGATCCCGGGTGCAGGAATTTGGCCGGCATCTACATGGAAGGCCCTTATATGAATCCCAAATTCGGCTGCGACCGGGAGCATAATCCCTGGAACGGCCCCATTGACAAAGAAAAATACCAGCCCATTATTGACGCAGGCTGGGATATCGTGAAGGTATGGGGACTGGCGCCGGAGCGGGAGAATATCCTGCAATTTGTAATGGATGTCAAGCAGAAAAATCCTGCCGCTGTGTTCTCTGTGGCCCACAGTGAGGCCGCGCCTCAGGAAGTGGAGGCGCTGATGCCCTACGGCCTGCGGATTGGCACCCACCATACCAATGCCACCGGCGACCGCATCTTCTATCCAGAGGTCCGGGGCGTTTGTGTGGATGAAGCGGTGAATTACAACCGGGAAATCTATGCAGAGCTTATCTGCGACAGTATGGGTATCCACGTAGATCCTTATATGCTTCGTTTGGTGCGGCGGATTAAGGGCGATGACCGTATCATCCTGATTTCCGATGCCTATGCCTGCGACGGCCCTGTGCCGCCCGGATATGACGGCGTGGATGATATCAATTTCGATTGGTCCGGCGAAATCGCTGGCTCGAAACTGACATTGGATATTGCCTGCCGCAATATGCTGGCACATACCGGCTGCTCTGTTTGCGATGCCTTCCGTTTTGCATCCTATAATCCTGCCCGGGCTATAGGAATGCTTGACCGCGGTGAGATTGCCGTGGGCAAACGGGCAGACCTTGTCATTGTT
The DNA here is from genome assembly GCA_045654085.1 of Faecousia sp. Classification (GTDB taxonomy): domain Bacteria; phylum Bacillota; class Clostridia; order Oscillospirales; family Oscillospiraceae; genus Faecousia. Next base: position 104,719 of record JAZOMT010000039.1, read on the forward strand.
GATCATTGGATGGGCGTTCAAAAGGTCATTTTTGCCGGAGAGGAAGTCTAATGAAGAACTATACGATCCATAAACTCGGAGAGAATTTGGATTGGCAGGCTGTGCCGGTTCTGCCCATTGATACGCCATATCTGCAGACAGGGAAGGATGTTGCGGCTTACGCCCAAATTGGGTATACTGACGATGCCTTGTTCCTGCATCTTTGGATGGACGTTCCGTATATTCGGGCAGAGGAACGCGGCCCGTATGGCGTTCCCTGTGAGGATAGCTGCTTGGAGTTTTTCTTCCAACCGGTGCCCGGTGACGACCGTTATTTGAACATTGAGTTTAATTTTAACGGCTGCTATTATCTGGGCGTTGGCACCGGCCTGCAGGATTTGATGCGTATCGTCCCGGATGGGGAGACTGATCCGTTCTCCTATATTAGCGCGAAAACAGAGACAGGCTGGGAGATATTCTATCGTATCCCATACAGCCTGGTTCACCGCATATTCCCGGGCGCAAAACCGGAGCCGGGAATGGAAATCCGGGCAAATTGTTTCGCTTGCTCCGATTTGTCGGAACCGCCTTACTACCTTTCCTGGAATCCAATAGAGCAAAAGCCCTTTACATTCCATTACAGTCAAAGCTTCGGCTTAATGAAATTTTCAAATACTTAACTAAAAGGAGAATGCATATGAAAGACTTTATTGTCGATCCCGCGACCAAGTTTGATTTTCAGCCCCACGACTTTGTACCTTTTAAGGACAAGGAAGTCTGCGAGCGCGTTCGCAAGATGAGCGGCAAGGAGCTGGAGCAGCGTGAGCCTTGGTGGCACCCCGAGTTCGAGGTCAAGGTTATGATGAACCCCCACCCCGTTCTCATCGCCACTCTGTTCTCCCGCCTGAAGGCGGCTTCCGAGGCGGGCAAGACCTTTACTATGATTTTGGGCAACCCCGAGCCGGATACCTATATCCCTCTGGCACAGCTCATTAACTACTTTAAGGTTGACTGCTCCAAGGTACACCTGTTTGCCGAGGACGAGTGGGCAGACCAGGATGGCAATATTGCCCCTGTCACCTACGAGGCCGGCTTCGCGCACTCTATGATCAAGTACCTGTACTACCAGATCGACGAGAAGCTGCGTATGCCTATGGAAAATGTCCATTTCCCCACCAATGCCAATATTAAGGACTACTCCAAGATCATCAACGACATCTCCGAAGGCGGCGCTGACATCGCTTCCACCTCTCCCGGTTGGGCGGGCCATATGGCTTTCGTAGATCCCATTCCCGAGTTCATCGGCTCCGGTGACATCGAAGAGTGGCTGAACCAGCCTGCGCAGATCGTCAAGCTGCATCCTATGACCATTATGCAGAACTCCTTGAACGGCACCTTCGGCCAGTCCGGCGACATCGCCAACGTGCCTCCCTGCGCCGCAACCATCGGACCTCTGGATGTTATGCGCGCGAAGGAGCGTATCGAAGTTCACGCACTGGCAACCTGCGGTACTTTCTCTTCTTGGCAGAGAATGACCTCCCGTTTGTGCACTCACGGTCCCATCACGCCCTACCTGCCCTCCACGATGCTGCAGACCAAGAAAACCCAGGTCTACATCAGTGAAGAGCTGGCTGCTCCCTTTGAGTGCTGGGAGAAGGTTGGCTACTAAGCCGCCTGTCCATTAAGTACCTGAGCAGGCATATTACAGTATAAAATTCCCGGAATGCTGATGCATTTCGGGAATTTTGTCTTTGGCACAGCTGCCACGATGGCCGGAATCAGCGGTGTTTTAGGCGCGTTTGCCGTCAGGTAACCGAAAACCTGCCCGGTATTGGGCCGGAGATACGCCCATCATTTTTGTAAAGGAAGAGACAAAGTGGGTGGTATTGGCGTAGCCCACCATATAGGAGATCTCTCTTATTGGCAGGTCCACACTCTCCAACAAAGCCTTAGCTTCCCAAATGCGTTTTTGAATTAGATATTGTTGCGGTGTCATACCAATTTTCTTCTTAAAATACTTAATGAAGTAATATTTGTCCAAATGGATTAGAGAAGCCAGGTCCTCCACATTCAGTTTTTCGGCGTAATGCTGCTCGATATAGGAGGTTATTTTATAAATCCGGGAAGGTTGTTTCTGATCGTGGGTGGGCGTTTCTTCAAAACTGTCCGATAACAAAAGCAGTAAGAATCTGCAAAGCGCCTGCTGCAGAGCAGGGTCGCTTCGATTGTAATGATGGAGCGTGATGATTCTATTTGCCAGCTGTTTCAATTCACTAATATGCGCAGGGTAAAAGAAGGTGGGGATACGCCGAAGAAATTCCTCCGTTATGAACGAATTCACTGAACTAACTTCATCGCCCAATTGCAATGTCAGAATCAGATTGTCGTAATGCCCGACGCTATGTACGATCTGTCCCGGTTTGCGGCATACTACGCAATTTTCGTGGGCCGTATACAAGGTATCATCGATATAAATATTCCGATATGCGTTATTGAAAAGGTCAATTTCATATGCCTTTACAGCACGGGGGCGTGTTGCAACTGAATGGCCAACAATCAAATGCTTGGCGTCACAGATTTCCGGTTGCATTGCTATCACTCCTTGTCTCTTAATAAGAAAAGAATAATGTTAAATTTGTGAAATGTCAATATTTCTAAATTTATTACCAAAATATTTTATTTACTAATGAATATAAACGCTATATAATGAAATAAAAAACAGACGCAAAGGAGTGTGCGTTATGCAGTATGGATCAATAGAATACCAAATGAATATGGCGCGGGCAAAGCGGTTGGAAGACCCGTTTCGTACCATCACGGTTTTGATGGACAAAAGACCGGGCTTTTCTGAGGAAGCTGCCAGGGATTTGATTTGCGCGATGATGGAAATGGGCTATCTGGTGCGGGAAATAACCGTCAAGGAATTCCGGCAGGGAATATCCGGGTTTATGGTGGTTTTGCCCCACGCCCAGTCCGTTCCGGCAGAATGCGCAGAGACTTTGGAATCCTACTGGAAACAGGGCGGACGTGTCCTTGTGCTGGGCGGACGGCTGTTTGGCCATCTCGTAGCGCCGGGAGAGGACGGATATGAATATGTTCCTCTCAAAAAAGAAGAAATCCGTTCCGATGCCATCGATGCCGCCACCTCCGGCAAGATGTACCCCATCGTTATGGAGGGTTTTACCCACACAGCAAAGGTATATAAGGTGCAGGATATTTCCCGGTTTGTGACGGAAGACGCGCAGGCAATCGTCCGGGGCGCTTTGCGCGCAGAGAAGGAAAGCTTGGTGTGTCCCCAACCCCGGAATCACGGTCAGGGTTACGATATGGAGCATCCTAACCGGTTTATTCCCATCGTACAGGCAATGGGAGAAGGCGGTCGGGCAGGGGGCAGACGGGGCGCGGCGGTGTTTGCGATGCTTTCGGATGTTTCTCATCGCGTCCGTTACTTTGTTGACGACTGCCGCCTTGGATATGTCAAGGGCACAAACCGCGGCGCCTGCGCCGTAGGCATCGGCTTCAAGCGGCAGGATATTCTGAATATCGAGGGTATGCGGGATATTTTGGAGCAATTGCTGCGCGCAATGCAACGAGGCCTCTATCTGTTTGAGGCGGGCAGCGACCGACACGTAGCCAGCGCCCACGAAAAGATCCATGTTGGCGCAAAAGTTATGAATTTAACTATGGATTACCGGACGGTAACGGTGGAATTTTCTGTGCAAAAGGACGGACAAACGGTGCATACAAGGACTTTTGCGGATCTGGCGCACGCTGCAGACTTTACATCCTTCTCTTTTGAATATGAAACCGAGGAACTGGGCGAGTATACCGTCGAAACCCGTCTGATTTACGAGAATACCGTGATTGACCGTATTACCCACACCTTCTCCGTTGCGGAAAAGTACATTGGTAAGCCGGAAGAATTTGTGCAGGTGCAAGACGGAGAATTTGTGCTGGGCGGCAAGCAATGGCGGGCATTTGGCATTGACTATTGGCCGCTGTACACGGCGGGTTTGGAATGGAACGAGTATTGGTACGGCTGGCTGGACAGAAGAACCTATGACCCGGTAGAAATTGAGCGGGATTTGGCGCTGTTGGAGGAAATGGGAATCAACTGCCTGTGTACCCGTTTGGACGGCAATCCTTTGAGCCATTGTGTAGACACGATGAAGGATTTTATTCTGCGTTGCCGGCGCCACGGTTTTAAACTGATGGTTAGTTTTTGCAATGCCACCGGGCCTCAAAATTTCCAAGGGAATGCCTTTGAACGTTATTTGAAGGACACGTGGCTTCTGGATGAGCCGGTGCTGTTTGCCCACGATATCGGCTGGGAAGTGGGCGCAAAGTTCTTCAACAGCGTACATATCAATATGCGCGACGGCGCTTGGGCGCAATGGCTGATTGATAACTACGGAAGCGTGGAAAACGCGGAGAAAGACTGGGGTGTGCCGGTTGACCGTACAGATTATGGACAGATCATTGCGCCGCCGTCTGCGCAGTTTGCCAAGGAGGGTCCGTGGCGCATCAAGGTGTGCGCATATCGGCGATTCCTAGTAGAGTACATTAGCCGGAAATGGAATGATTGCCTTACACAAATGCGTAAAATCGACCCCAAGCATCTGTATACCTGTCGCACCGGCGCGATCCGCGGCGACCTCACTATGGCGATGAACAGCGGCGTCAAGCATTTGGATTTTACTACACCGGAGGGGTGGCGGATGCCCAACGATGATGCCGGTGTGATGCATGCGTATGTGATTCCTCTGGCGATGAAGATGTATGCCGGCGGCAAGCCCACCATGTGGGCGGAATACGGATACAGCGCTTGCGAAATGGGCTGGCGGGATTTTGCCTGGGATTATGAAAAACTGGGTCCTGTAGATCGCGGCGAAAAAGACCAACAGGCTTGGTTCCATCGGTTCTTCAGCACCCACAAGGATGCGGATATCAACGGTACAGCCCCCTGGTGGTTCCCCGGAGGCCTGCGTTACAGCGAGTTGAGCTGGTGCGGATGCTGCGCCCAGGATGGGCAGCTTTTGCCTTGGGCGAAGGAATATCAAGAGTTAGGCAAGTGGTTTAAAGAGCCTGTCCAAAAGAAAGAACCCGATTACTATGTGACGCTGGATGACGAACAATACGCGTCCTTCTGGGGCCATTTTCTTTGGGGCGATGAGAAGCCAGGTGACAAGGATCTGCCGGTGGACTTTAATTACAACCGTATGACAGGCGAAGTCCGGGGCGAAGCATCCCTGGCGGTGGCGGAAGCGTTGGCAAACGGAAAGAAAATTGCCTTCCGCACGCCGGGCACAGGAACGACCTCTGCAACGATGCCAATGGTGGCGGTTGGCAATGTTCCACTGACGGGAAACAATCCACCCAAATACTTGAACGCCGAGTTTAATTATTTGGAAATTGCCTTGGAAAACGGAGAAAGAATACAGGCAAAGGATGGCGCCCGCATCTGTGCCAATAGCATTCGCCTCCGCGCCAACGTTGGCAACATCCAGCACGCCACTTGGCTGAAACCTGAGAAAGAGCAATTCGGCGGCGTTTATTTGACCGCAAATGGGACTTGTGTACCCATAACTGAGAATACACCATATTTGGCGGATGCTGTGACGGAATGGATGACCCTGACTGCACCCGGCGAATATGTTTTGCAGATGGAAGCCAAGGGCATCGGCGCGTTCGGTGAAAAGTGGCGCATCATACTGGAATGAGGCTGCCGTTATGGAAATTGTGAGCGCAAATAACTGCATTGTAGGCGAAGGCCCGGTATGGGATCCAAGGACAGATACATTTTGGCAGGTCGATCTTCGTGGAAAATGCCTCTACAAAACGAAAGACAGTGTACAGAAAAAAATCTTGTTGCCGCAAAAGGTGGGCTGTTTGGCCGTTGCCGAATCCGGGCGGATTTTGGTTGCAATGGAAGATGGCATTTACTGGCTGGATACCATGACCCTTGCTCATCAGCCGATTAAAATTAAAGGAGATCGCTTTAACGATGGCAAAGTCGGCCCGGATGGCGCCTTCTATGTGGGTACAGTATCCTCGGATGGCACCGGTGCGTTTTACCGTTTGCGTGGTGGAGTGCTGACGGAGATTTTTGATGGCTGCTATTGTTCCAACGGCTTAGATTGGACGGCGGACGGGCGCACGATGGTGTATACGGATTCTTTGCTGTACAAGCTGGAACTGTTTGATTTCAATCCGGTCACCGGTACGCTTTCCAACCGCCGGACATTCAAAGACATCCCAGAAGAATGGGGCAAGCCCGATGGTCTGACCCTGGATGAAAATAATTATATTTGGCTGGCTCTTTGGGACGGACACAGAGTGGCCCACATAGACAATAAAACTGCAGAAGAGGTTGAGTCTATGGAATTTCCCTGTCCAAAAGTATCCTGCTGTGCCTTTGGTGGAACGGATATGAAAACCCTGTTTGTAACCACTGCCGCTATGGAGGATGCCAATATATATCCTCAGGCAGGTCAGACTTTTGCGCTTAAAATGCCCGTAGGTGGGCGAAAAATATACTATTATAAGGATGATGAGAATGAATAGAACTGTTCTAATTACCGGCGCAGTCCGAAATTCCGGTTTGGGCATCGCACGGAAGTTTTTGTCCGAGGGCTGGAATGTGGTCATTACCAGCCGATCGGAAGCAGATGCGCAGAAAAAGGCAAAAGAACTCACAGCGGAATTTGGCGTTACTTGCTACGGTTTTGGCTTTTCTCCCTTGAATGCCATCACGGAGACACCGGTTTTATTTGAAAAACTAAAAAAGGCAGGAATCGTGCTGGACAGCATCATCTGTAACGCGGCGGATCTTGGTAGATGGATGGATCCGCTGACGGTGGATGCCCAGAATTGGGCCAACGTGCTGAATACCAATGTGGTGGGTTATTTTCTGCCTGCCCGGGAAGCGGCGCGGCAAATGGCAGACAATCAAATCCGCGGAACGATTATTTTTGTAGGCTCGATCAACTATAAGGACGCATTGCCTGAGCGCAGCGCGTATGTTGCCAGCAAGGGCGCAATCCGTTCCATGACCAAGGCACTGGCCATCGATTTTGCAAAATATGGCATCCGTGTGAATTGTATCGCACCCGGCCCGATTTGGACCAACCGCTATGACGAAATGGATCCCGCAGAAGCAGAGCAACGGCGCAAATTGGTGCCCTTGCAGACGATTTCCACAGCGGAAAACATCGGCAACATTGCTTATTTCCTTGCCGGAGAGGAATCTCAAAATATGACCGGCTCGGTTGTGGTGGTGGACGGCGGTATGGATTGCCTGATTGCAGGAGGATATTAAGATGAAGATTATACTTGGCGCGATCAAAGAATTTAATGATGATGCCCTTATTATGGCAAAACAGCTGGGCGCAGAGGGTTTTCACTTCAACACGCCACCCATTGCAACAGCAGACGAAGATTACTGGACCGAACGCTCGCTGACTTGGTTGCGGGAATACACGGAAAAATTTGACCTAAAATTGGAAATGATCGAAAATGTGCCGGTGCGATTCTTTGATGAAATTATGCTGGGCACGGAAGGCCGGGATCGGCAAATCGAAAACTATATCAAAACAATTCGCAATATGGGTAAGGTGGGAATCCCGATTTTGGGTCACCATTTTTGTCCTACCTGGGCGTGGCGTACCAGCATTATAGCTCCTGCTCGTGGCGGCGCTACCGTTTCGGCTTTTGATTATGCAGATGCAAAAGACGGAAAAAATGCCTACACAGTCAGCGCCAAGCATATGGTGGACCTAAAAACCCGGCATCATATTCCTGATGCCCGGGAACTTTGGGAAAATTATGCGTACTTTGCCAAAGCGGTTATGCCGGAAGCGGAAAAGGCGGGCGTTAAACTGATTATCCATCCATCTGACCCACCATTGCGTGAGGTTGCCGGTGTTGAACGGATATTCATCAGCGCAGAAGATTTCGAGCGAGCAGAAAAAATTTGCAACAGTGAAGCCTTTGGTATCAATTTCTGCATTGGAACCTTTTCGCAGTTGGGCGGTGAGCCGGCTGTTATGGAAATGATCGATAAATTTGTAAAGCGCGGAAAGGTGCGCATGGTGCATTTCCGGGATGTGCAGGGCACTGTAGAGCATTTCCAGGAATGTTTCCTGGGCGAGGGTCGTATGAACCCTGCCCGGGTTATGAAGGCGCTGTATGACAGCGGTTATGATGGTCTGATGCTGGATGACCATGTTCCGTTTCTCACAACGGATACCCGCTGGGGGCACACTTGTCGCGCAAACGCATTTGGATATCTGAACGGAATGTTGAAAGCAATACAACTGCAAGAAGGAGGAAAAGACAATGCGTAAGGTTTATTTGTTGGGCGATTCTATTATGCATATCGGATACGGAACGGTGTTGTCGTCTGTTTTAGGCCCGGAGTATGAGGTGCTTCGTCCGGATGTGAATTGCCGGTTTGCAAAATTCACTTATCGCTCTCTCTATGATTGGAAAGAGGAAATGGAAGGCACGGATATTGTCCATTGGAACAACGGTTTGTGGGATGCTATGTGCAATCGCCCGGATCCTATGCCGGTATCTTCTATCGAAGAATACTGCGAAACCATGGTGCGAATTGCCCGGTATCTGTTGACAAATTATAAAACGGTGATTTTCGCCACTACGACACCGGTGCGTATCACCCATCCTGATTTGACTACGGAGCGAATCCGGGAATATAATGCCGCAGTTATGCCGAAATTGCAGGAGTTGGGCGTTCTTATCAACGATCTGCACGCGGTGGTGGCCACAGATATTAATCGCTATATCCGTGAAGACGACCATATCCATTTAACGGAAGATGGTATCGCAGTTTGCGCGGAGAAAGTAGCCGGTGCAATTCGTGAAGCAAGCAGTTGCGGTAGTGTGTAAAAAAGCAGGGGCATATGCCCCCGCTTTTTTATGTTTACTTGAAGGAGATGAGTCGGTCACCGCGGTAGGTGAGTTTGCCCTCTTCTTTTAATCTGTAACCGCCATAGGAAAACTCGGAAACGGTAAAGGCCTTTTTCCTGCCATCAAAGGAAAAGACAACGATATACTCTACGTGTTTGCCGTTTCCTTTGTATTTTGAAAAATGCTCGATGGTATGTTTGTCCACAACAACAGCGTTGACGATTTTTACAGAGCCGTACTTGCTTCTGATGCGTTTAGAGAGAAAACGAATCGCGGCCAGCAGCCAAAGCCCCAAAAACAATGCGGCAAGGACGTTGCTTATGATATCGCTTGGCATATGAAAACCCCTTTCTGAAAGTCATTCCCCAAACTCAGCATATCATAACAGCATTATTTTTGCAATAAGAATTGACGATGCCTTTGATTAGCAGTAAAATATACCTATCAAAAAACTGGAGGCGTTTATGAAAGAGACATTACAAAAGCGCAAGGGCGTCAGTCCGGAAGTAAATGCGGCCTATGCCCGGAAACTGTCCCAAATGATTGCCTGTAAGACGGTTTGGACCCACGAGGGTACATACGATGCGGAATTCAGGCGGTTTTACGGTGTCATCGAAGAGCTGTTCCCCAATATCACCGCAAAGGCAAAAAAGCTGACCTTTGGCGGCGGCTGCTTTTTCTATGTGATTGCAGGAAGGGATGCCAAGAAGAATATCCTGCTTATGTCCCACCACGACGTGGTGGATGGGAGCGAGGATTGGCAGACCGACCCGTTCCAGCCGGTAGAAAAGGAGGGCTGTCTCTTTGGCAGAGGTACTATCGATACCAAAACGCCCCTTTTTGCGGAATTGCAGGCGGCAGAAGAACTGCTGACAGAAGGCTATGACTTTGCGGGCATCAATCTCTACATCGGTTCCTCCAACAACGAAGAGGTAAGTGGCGACGGTATGGTGCTGGCGGCTGCTTATTTTAAGGAGAACGGCATCCGTTTTGACCTTGTATTAGACGAGGGCGGCGCTATCACCGAGGGGCAGATTCCGGGCGTAAGCTGTAAAAGCGCGGTGGTAGCCGTCCACGAGAAGAGCCGCCATCTGTTCCGGTGCAAAGCGGAGAGCGATATGAAAGGCCACGGCGGATTTGCCGGTGTCAGCGACAGCGCCATTGAGCGGCTAAGCAGGTTCGTTGCCGAGGTCAGCGATAAACGGAATAAAATTTTCAAGGGAAAGTTTTACCCCGAGGTACGGGCGACTTTTGAACGGCACGTGCCGTATATGGCGTTCCCGATGAATGTCCTTTTTGGCAATGTTAATCTTTTTGCGCCCCTGATTAAGAAAATTATGATGGGCATTCCTGCCGCCAGCGCTATGCTCTCCACAGGCCTTTCCTTTACCACGGTAACTGCCGGAGATTCCCGGACACCGCAAATTCGGGCGAAGACCGCAGAAACAACGATGTTCCTGCGTTGTATCCGGGAGGAGGACCTGTACGCAGGCTTGGAAAAAATCAAGGCTATTGGTGAAAAGTACGGCGTAACCATCGAAGAACTGGAGCGGGATTACTGCGCGCCCACCGATTTTGAGGGCGAGGCATACAAATTGGTGGAAGGCCTGCTTCACGAGAATTTTCCAGACGTGGCGGTGGCGCCCTTCCTGCTGACTGCCGGCACCGATGCCCGGCGGCTGACGGATGTGGCATCAAATATCCTGCGGTTTGCGCCTATCGACCTGAGCAAAAAGCAGTTTTCCACCATCCACAATGCAGATGAGAATATTGGTATCGAAAATATCGGTCAGTGCGTTGTATTTTACAAGGACTTCATTGGAAAAGTATAAGCAAAATATAGGAAAAGCCATCCCACTTGGGATGGCTTTTCCTTTTTTGTACATACTAACAGCGGTGATGAAAATGGATTCTATTTGGCAAAAGGGTATTTCTATGCCCGCTTTTCCGAAATTAAAGGAAGATATACACACGGATGTGTTGATCGTAGGCGGTGGCCTGGCAGGGCTTTTGTGCGCTTATGAACTTACGCAGGCAGGGATGGACTGCACGCTGATCGAAGAAAATCAGATTATGCAGGGTGTCAGCGGCAGAACAACTGCCAAGCTAACCTCCCAGCACGGTCTTATTTACGACAAGCTGTTGCAGACTTTGGGTGCGGAAAGAGCAAAACAGTACTATGAAGCCAATATGGAAGCGCTGTCTGCCTTTCGGCAATTAGCGGAGGGGGCAAATTGCGATTTTACGCCCCAAAGTAATTATATTTACCAAACGGACGGCGCAGAAAAATTGGAAAAGGAAATGGCTGCCTATGAAAAACTGGGCATCCCTTATTCTTGGGAAAAGAAACTGCCGCTGCCTTTTCCTGTCTCCGGGGCGCTGAAATTTGAAAAACAGGGGCAGTTTCATCCCCTGAAATTTGCAGCCCACATTGCCTGTGACCTTAAAATCTACGAAAACACGAAAGCGCTCGCCTTTGGCGACAATTGGGTGGAAACCCCCAGCGGCAAAATCACAGCGGAAAAGATGATTATTGCCACCCATTTTCCTCTTATCAATAAGCACGGCGCCTATTTTCTGAAGCTGTACCAGCAGCGCTCCTATGTAATCGCGCTGGAAAATGCCGCGTCTTTAGAGGGAATGTACTTGGACTGCGCGGAAAACGGCCTTTCGCTCCGCAGCGCAGGACAGTGGCTGCTGCTGGGCGGTGGCGGACACCGAACAGGCAAACAGGGGATGGGCTGGGACTTGCCGGAACGGGCGGCGAAAAAGTACTATCCGGACGCCAAAATTGTGACCCGCTGGGCCACCCAGGACTGTATGACCTTAGATGCAATGCCCTATATCGGGCAATACAGCAAAGGAACGCCCAACCTATATGTGGCCGCCGGTTTTCAAAAATGGGGGATGACCACTTCAATGCTGGCGGCAAAACTGCTGACAGACTTGGTGCAGGACAGAGAAAGCCCTTATGAGAGCCTGTTTTCTCCAGCCCGAAGTATGCTGCATAAGCAGCTTTTCCTCAACGGTGTAGAGTCTGCCGCCAATTTGCTGCGCCCCACAAAACCAAGATGCCCTCATCTGGGCTGCGCACTGCATTGGAACGCGGCGGAACACTCCTGGGACTGCCCCTGCCATGGTTCCCGTTTCGATGCGGAGGGCAAGGTGCTTAACAACCCGGCAACCGATGACTTGCAACACCCTCCGAAACTGTAACAACGTGCAAAATCCCGGAAAAATCCGGGATTTTTCTTTTTTTGTTGAATTTCTTCCGAATTTGTGGTAAACTAAGTTTGCCAAACCAATTAAATACAACGTTTGTAGAGTATTTTTGCCCCTAGGGATATTATGCCCTTTTTGCGTTCATACTATGAATTTGATAAAAATGCAAATTCCATCAGTATGAATGCAGAAGTGCTCTATGTATTGAAATGGTTTGGCGACTATCGGAGTTTGCGTTTTTTGTGCGGTTACTTCGGTAGCCGCACTTTTTGCTTTTGGGTGCATTTTTTTGTCACTAGAGAGAACCATCAGAGCGAATATAGGAGAGAAACTTGAGAAAATATGAAAGTCTGATAGGACAGAGATTTGACAGGTTAGAAGTTGTTGCACAAGTGGAATCCACTCCCAATGGACAGCGTCAATGGCTTTGCCGGTGCGATTGCGGCGGTACTTGTATCGCGACAACCGGAAATTTGAACAACGGCCATACAACAAGCTGCGGCTGCAAAAAATCACCTGACCTAACGGGAAAAACCTTTGGAAAATTAGAAGTTCTTGGACGCTACGACAAGAGAAATCCCAGAGGAAAGCGAACAACGCCGATGTGGGAGTGCAGATGTGAATGCGGCGAAATTACTTACAAGGCAACGGATATGCTCACAAACTCCAATAAAAGTATGTGTCCTGAATGCGCGTGCAAATATGTTACCGATATTGCAAGGCTATCGGCAGGCTTTGTGGATGGCACGCAGATAACAAAGATAATAGATATGAAACCCACGGCAGCCAATACAAGCGGTGTCCGTGGTGTCTATCTGGAAAAGCGCAGCGGCAAGTGGAGGGCGCGGCTTAGATTTAAGGGCAAAATAATAAATCTTGGTACATTTGAACAGTTTGAAGAAGCGGTTTCTGCGCGAAAACAAGCCGAAAAGCTTTATTATGGCGAGTTTCTTAAAGAAAAAGGTTTGGAACTTAAAATGGAAACAGAGAAGTAAAGGACACCGCCCATCGGGCGGTGTCCTTGTTTGCCAACCAGTTTTACAGTGCAGGTAATTTCCCAAACTGCCTCACGGCCTGTATATGGCCCACCGTTTTCTGTGACGGTGATTGTGGTTTTTCCGGAACCGCCGTCACAAATTGCGACCTTCATCGTCCCGGTGGCTATATCGTCCAGCTTGTCTTCCTCCTCAATTTTAACTTCAATGGTCTCAAACATAAAAATATCCAACGATAACAGAATCTTATAACCGCTTTTGATAGTCTTACCATTGTGTTTGTAGGTAATTGTCCAATCGTTTCCCACGTGGTCGTTGGAGATGATTTTTGCGTGGAAGGTCAATTCATAAATGCCGAGGGTGTAATTTGCGGTCTGCTCCGGTTCTGTTGGCTCCGACTCCGGAACAGAATATGGACAAAGCGATAAAACAATAATGCAGACGAAACAAAAGATTTTTTTCATACCTGTCACCAATAAAAAAGCACACCCCGGAGGGTGTGCCAAAAAAGTGCCTTCCCCGGTTGTTGCCACACAAACCGTCCATTACTCGCACAGGGAGATGAGGAGAGCACCTTTTTACAAGGTAGTCTCCCCCTGAACGAGCAAAATTTATTCGGTTTATGTGGCATCACCATTCTATCACGTCGGTTCCCAAAAGTAAAGCCTGCCGGTATAAAAAATCACAGGCCGGTCAGTTTGGCGTTTTCGTTGGATTCTATATGTGGCGTGGAGTGTGGATATAGCTGATTAAATGCTTGATTTTGCCCGTTTTCCTATGCTAAAATGTATCAAAACAGGAAACGCAAAAGGGGACTGTGGAATGAAAGAACGTTATGCCGGTATTTTGCTGCCGGTTACTGCGCTGCCTTCACCCTATGGTGTGGGAAGCCTTGGCGAGAAGGCAAGGGCCTTTGTGGATTTTTTGGTAAAGGCAGGACAGAGCCTGTGGCAGGTGCTGCCGCTGGTGCCTACGGGCTACGGGGATTCTCCTTATTCCTCTTCCTGCGCCACAGCGGGCAGTCCGTACTTAATTGACATTGATACCCTGATTGCCCAAGGCTTGCTTACAAAAGAGGAAGCGGAGGAATATACCTGCGATTTGCCTATATGGGACGGGACTACCGGCCGGGTCAACTATGAGGCGCTGTTTCATCGGCGTATCCCGCTGCTGAAGTTGGCGTTTTCGCGGTTTGATAAAAGCACACCGGCATTCTGGGCGTTTTTAGAAGCGGGGGAGTATGAGGAATTTGCGGTCTTTATGGCGCTGAAAGAGGCCCATAACTGGCAGGCGCTTTTTGCTTGGGAAGAATGTTACCGCACCCGGGATGAAGCGGAAATGCGTGCATTCTTGGCAGAAAATGAAGAAGCGGTACTCTTTTGGCAATTTACCCAGTACGAATTTTTCCGCCAATGGCAGGAATTGAAGACCTACGCCAACAGGCAGGGCGTGCAGATTATGGGCGATATGCCCCTGTACGTTTCCGATGACAGCGCAGAGGTCTGGGCGCACCCGGAGCTTTTCCTGCTGGACAGCCAGGGAAAGCCTACGGAGGTGGCAGGCGTGCCGCCGGATTATTTCAGCGAGGACGGCCAGCTTTGGGGCAATCCTCTGTATAACTGGGAGACAATGGAGAAAGATGGCTACGCATGGTGGACAAATAGGCTGAAAAAGGCCCTTTCTATGTACGACATCGTCCGTATTGACCATTTCCGGGGCTTTGACCGATTCTATGCCGTTCCTGCCCACAGTCCCACAGCCAAAGAAGGCCGGTGGCGGGATGGGCCGAAGGAGGCGCTTTTTGCAGGCAAAGAACATTGGAACATTGTGGCGGAGGATTTGGGAACGCTGGACGAGGGCGTGTACAGACTTATGGAAAATACAGGCTATCCCGGTATGAAGGTGCTGGAATTTGCCTTTGACGGTGACCCTGACCACCCCTACAAGCCCTCCAATTACGAAGAAAACTGCGCGGTTTATACCGGCACTCACGATAACGCTACCTTTATAGAATACTTAGAGGATATGACTCCGGCGCAGCGAGAACTTGTCTATGCAGATATTGCCGGGGAATGTGAAAAATGGGATGTGGAATTTACATATTCGGAGGATGACCCGGAAACAATGCAGCAGGCGAGAAGAGCGGCTGTGCAGTTGGCCTATGCAAGCCGGGCAAAATATGTAATCATTCCGTTGCAGGACTTGCTGGGTACCGGGGCGGATACCCGGATAAACTGTCCGGGTGTTCTCAGCGTATATAACTGGAGCTGGCGCTGTGGGGAGGATATGCTCAGCGATGCCCTTGCGGAAGAAATCCGCACAGCCGTTAGCGCAAGTAAAAGATAGCAAAAGGGACATCGTCCGTCGGGCGATGTCCCTTTTGTTGTTAAAAAAAGCAACGAAAAGGAATAACTTGCCGGTTTCGGCCGCGATTTGACTTTTTAGCGGTTATCCGCTATAATAGGATAGGTTATGTATATTCGCGGTCTATGCGAATTTGCATAAAACTTAAATTTCAGCCCATTTTTGATAGATAAACGGAGTTGGTTCTGTGTATAAAACTTTCTTGAAAAGACTGATTGACATTTTGCTGTCTGCACTGGGAATTGTAGTGCTGGCAGTGCCGATGCTGATTTTGGTATTGATGATTAAATTGGATTCCCCGGGACCGGTGCTGTTTAAGCAAAAGCGGGTGGGAATACATAAATCCTATTTTAACATTCTCAAATTCCGTACAATGCGAGTAGATACACCTAAGGATACTCCGACGCACCTGCTTGAAAATCCCGAACAATGGATTACCAAGGTGGGGAAATTTTTGCGAAAGACCAGCTTGGACGAACTGCCGCAGATATTTAATATTTTTGCGGGGCATATGTCTATCATCGGTCCCCGCCCGGCGTTATGGAATCAGTACGACTTAATTGAAGAGCGGGATAAGTATGGTGCAAACGATGTGTTGCCCGGCCTTACCGGTTGGGCGCAGATTAATGGCCGGGACGAATTGGAAATTCCCGTCAAGGCAAAGCTGGATGGCGAATATGTGGAGAAAATGAGCTTTTTGTTCGATTGCAAGTGCTTCTTTGGCACTATCACATCGGTTTTAAAATCTGACGGCGTTGTTGAAGGCGGCACAGGCGAGATGAAGCGGCAAGAGGAGAAAGAGGCGGAAGCGGAGGCAACGGCAAAATGAAAAAGGTCAGTGTTGTAGTTGCCACATACAGACGTGAGCAGGATTTGCAGCGGGCGCTGGTATCTTTGGCAGAGCAAAATTATGCCGATATGGAAATTGTGCTTGTGGATGATAATGGGGATGCAGCCTGGAATGCCCAGGTATCTGCCGTTGTAGAAGAATTTAAAGCACATTTCACGAATGTTGCTTTGCAGTATATTGTAAATGCGCCCAATCAAGGCTCCGCCAAAACCCGGAATATCGGCATCGCTGCGGCCACAGGAGAATATGTCACATTCTTGGATGACGATGATGTGTACCTGCCGAATAAGGTGAAAAACCAGGCTGTGTTTATGGCGGACGGGGAATACGACTATTCGATTACCGACCTTATTCTTTACAATGAGTCAGATAAGGAAATCGACAGACGGGTTCGTTCTTATATAAAGGAGACAACATCCGGACAGCTGCAGATGTATCACCTGAAGTATCATATGACCGGAACAGACACGATGATGTTCCGGAAGGACTATTTGACGGAAATTGGCGGCTTTGCGCCCATAGATGTAGGCGATGAGTTCTACTTGATGCAGCGAGCCATCGAAGGTGGCGGAAAATTTGGCTATCTTCCGGTCTGTGATATTAAGGCCTATGTGCATACAGGCGAGAGTGGCCTCTCCAGCGGCGACGGGAAAATACAGGGCGAAAATGCGCTGTTTGCCTATAAAAAAGCCTTCTTTGGTAAGTTGCCAAAGAAGGACATTCGCTATATCAAAATGAGGCATTATGCCGTAATTGCCTATGCAGAATTGAGAAGAAAGAAATATGGGAGCTTTGTTTGGAATGCGTTACGGGCTTTCTTGGCTTCCCCAATACAATTTTTGTCCATATTGAAGTAAAGGAAAGCTTTGCGCGGCACCATAAAAACTTTGAGGGTGAGAAAGTATGACACAATCAGATATGTTGAAGGAAAAGCTTGTGGCAATGTTCAAGTGGTTTCATACCTTTTGCGAGGAAAACGGCCTGACATACTATATGCTGGGTGGAACAATGCTGGGCGCAGTACGGCACGGAGGCTTTATTCCGTGGGATGATGACATTGACATTGGGATGCCTCGTGAGGACTATAATAAGCTGGCTTTGCTGCTCAAGGAGGATATGACGCAAACAAAGTACGTTTTGGAAACACCGGATAGTTCTGAAAAAGATTTTTATTATCCTTTTTCTAAAATTTATGATACGGACACCACGCTTATTGAAAATACGAAGACCAAAATTAAGAGGGGAATATATTTGGATATTTTCCCCTTGGATGGTATTGGCAACAGCGCAGAGGAAGGCAAAAAGAATTTTGAGAAGATTCAGCGGATGAACCAATTACTGTTGCTGAAGGTGGCAGGCTTCAGAAAAGGTCGTTCTGCATTTAAAAATTTGGGCGTGGCGTTGTTTCGGATAGTCCCGGTTAGCCCAAAGTATATTCTGCGTAAGCTGGTATCCCTTTGTGGTGAGAGAAGCTTTTATGAATGTAGTTATGTGGGAAATCTGGTAGGCGCTTGGGGAACCAGAGAGCTTATGCCCAGAGAGGTGATGGGGCATCCAACCCTCTATACATTTGAAGATATGCAGGCGTACGGCGCAGAAAATGCAGATGCCTATTTAACGAGCCTATACGGTAATTGGAGACAATTACCGCCTGTTGAAAAACGGGTTACACACCACGATTTCGTAATGATAGATTTGGAAAAATCATATCTGGAAAGGAAATAATTGCAGTGAAAAGGGTAATTACATACGGTACGTTTGATTTGCTCCACTATGGTCATATTAATCTTTTGAGAAGAGCCAAAGCGCTGGGAGATTATTTGATTGTGGCACTGTCCACAGATGAATTTAATAGGGACAAGAAGAATAAGGAATGTTATTTTTCTTTCGAGCAGAGAAAGGCTTTGCTTGAAGCAATCAGATACGTGGATTTGGTCATTCCTGAATGTACTTGGGAGCAGAAACGCACGGATATTCACGCGTATTGTGTAGATACATTTGTGATCGGGGATGATTGGAAAGGCAAGTTTGATTTCCTGCAGGAAGAAGGCGCAGAGGTCGTCTACCTGTCCAGAACGCCGGAAATCAGCACAACGCAAATCAAACAAAATTTAGCATCCCATCCGGAGTAAAAGGGGAGAGATAATGCGCATACAGCTTTTAATTTCCACGATGCATCAAAAGGACCACGCTTTGCTTGAACGGATGCACGTGGCTTCGGATGCGGTTGTAATCAATCAATGCGACCGGGAAGATAGAAAAACAATCGAATACAACGGTCACCGTATTCTATGGATTGATACAACAGAAAGAGGATTAAGCAAAAGCAGAAATATGGCTATTCGCAATGCAACAGCGGATATCTGCTTGATTGCAGACGATGATATGGAGTATCGAGCGGATTATGTGGATACCGTAGCTTCTGCGTTTTCCCGCATAGATGCGGATATTATCGGATTTCAAGTATGTGGCATTGAAAGAAAATACAAGAACTACCCGCAAACGGAACAAAGAATAACCTATCTTAAATCTATGAGGGTATCGTCGGTGGAGATCGCTTTCAAAAGAACGGCCTTTGAAAGGGAGAGCATCGTATTTGATGAATCGATTGGTGCGGGTACAGAGTTTTTGATGGGCGAAGAAAGCGCTATGCTTTTTCAGTGTTTAAGTAAAGGGCTGACAGCTTTCTTTACTCCGGAGGTAATTGCAGATTTGCATATAGGCAATTCAAGCTGGTTTAGCGGTTGGAATGAAGAATTCTTTGTGGGGAAAGGCGCAGCATTTGCTGCGATGGCAAGATACGCAACACCTCCGGCGGTGAAAGGCTTGCTTGCAACGTTCTTTATATGGCAATTTGCCTTTAGAAAGCAAAAATTATATAAGGATAAAATTTCGGTCTTGGAAGCAGTTCAGTTAATGCAGAAAGGTAAAAAGGCATACCTTATAAGGCGAAGGGATAAGAAATGATACCTAAAAAAATACATTATTGTTGGTTTGGAGGCAATCCGTTGCCGGAACTTGCCAAAAAATGCATAGAAAGTTGGAAAAAATTCTGTCCGGATTATGAAATCATCGAGTGGAATGAATCGAATTTCGATGTAAATTGCTGTGACTATGCGCGAGAGGCATATGCGGCAAAAAAATGGGCATTTGTGAGTGATTATGCGCGTTTTAAAATACTGTATGAACAGGGCGGTTTATATTTCGACACAGATGTAGAAATCATTAAACCTTTAGACGAAATTATAACTAAAGGTGGATTTATGGGTCGTGAAGAAGATGTTTCTGAGTCCGTTGGCCCTGGTCTTGGCTTGGGAGTAAACCCTGGTCTTGGCCTATATAATGAGCTTTTAAAGGGCTATCATACAAGGCATTTCATTAACGAGGATGGGTCTTATAATTTAAAAACAGTTGTTTCTTATACGACGGAGATATTATTGAAACACGGATTGAAAAACAACAATGAAATCCAATTTGTTGCTGGGTTGTATATTTATCCAAAAGAGTATTTTTGTCCTATGGATTATCAAACGGGAGAATTAAAAATAACAGATAACACATATTCCATTCATCATTATACGGCCAGTTGGTATGATGAATCCCAAAGATATGCATTGAAACTAAAGAGAAAATATGGTCTTATAATGCCTAAAAGAATGGCTGCCATAGTGGCAACAGCCGTGGCGAAAATAAAGTATGATGGCTTTGGTGCCTGCCTGAGATGGATATTGAAAAAGCGAAGGTGAAAACGACTTGATTACAATAATGACGCCAACTTATAATAGAGCATATATTTTGCACAAAGCATATGATTCTTTAAGACAGCAAAGCAGCTTTGATTTTGAGTGGATCATAGTCGATGATGGTTCTACAGACGAAACAGAACAAGTTGTCAGGAAATGGATGAAGGAAGAACGCAACTTCCCTATTTTATATGAAAAGCAGAAAAACGGTGGAAAGCATCGGGCGGTCAACAAGGGTGTAGCACTGGCGCATTATGACTATTTCTTGATTCTGGACAGCGATGATGTACTTACAGCCGATGCTGTTGCCAAAGCACATAAATGGATTGCAGAGGTCGACGGATTAGAGGGGTTTGCCGGTGTCGCTGGGCTCAAAGGAAATGGAGAGAACGCAATAGGCGGAACGCCTCCAAAAGCCTATATTGACGCAACAAATCTGGAGAGAAAAAAATATGGCTTATCAGGTGATAAAGCTGAAATTTATAAGACAGAGATATTAAAGCAGTACCCGTTCCCAGAGTTTGAGGGGGAGAATTTTCTGAGGGAATCTGCAGTGTGGGATAGAATTGCGCAAGATGGGTTGAAAATCAGATGGTTTAATGAAATTATTTATTTATGTGAATATATAGCGGATGGGTTGACACAAAACACCAATGCAGACACCTATGCAAGCAATTTCCAGGGATTTACTTACTGCACAAAATTATTTCTGGAAACACATACGTTTTTACCATCTTTAAATAAATGCGGCCATTTTTACTGTGTGGCGAAGCGCAAAGGGTTAACGTTTACGGAATCGGCAAAACGGCTGGGCGTGAACACAATATATCTTATGATTGGTGTATGGTACTTTAATTTGCGGCAAATTGCAAAGTCTGTTTTAAGAAAGTAAGGCACGAAATGCAAATGATAGGAAATATGAAAAAAAAGGCAAACTTTGGCACAATGATATTGTTTGTATTTTTGCTGCTACCGTTTTTGGGTATAGCAGGAATCAAAAATGCAATGGGCACGGGGGTATACCAAGCGTGGCAGACTGTCTCCCTGGGTGTTTTATTTATACTGTTTTTAGTAAAGTATGCGTGTGTTCGACTTAATTGGTCGGTTTGCTTGTTTACGATATATCAGCTTGTAATTCTCGGCAGCAGTACAATAAACCATGGAATAAGCCCGGGTATTATTGTGGTAACTGTTGCTTCTGTGTTGATTTTTATTCTATTCCAAACCAACTATTATTATGAAATGATAGGGTCTGCGGGCATTATCATTATTCTTTCACTGCTGATTAATTTCCCGACTGTGTTACAGAACAGAGAAATAATAAATGCAGAATTCTTTATTGGCGGTAAAAATGCACTGGGTATATTCCTGATCCCCGGTATATTTATTCTGCTTATAAATTCTCTTGAAAAATACAATAAAGCCAGCCTCTTCACTGTCTTTGCCATAGTGCTTAGCTTAATTACTGTTTTTGTTGGCGCAAGCGGAACGGGAATTGTTGTGGCATTGTGCGCTCTGCTGTTTTTGTTGGTGGCTATAAAATTTAAACCTAAAAAAATAGTATACTTAGGCGTTATTTTTGCCGTTTATGGTTTATTCCTTTTGCTCTCTGAGAAGTTTTTTATCGCAGATTATTGGGTTAAATTTACGGATATGCTAGGCAAGGATGGCACTTTGACCGGAAGAACAGCGATTTGGAACACTGCGGCAGAACTCATAAGGGATAATTGGCTATTTGGTGTTGGACGAGGTGCTGCGCTGGTTTATATTAATGCACGGGGTGAACGCCAAATAGTTTATGAGGCGCATAACTTTGTGATGGAAATACTTTTGGAGGGCGGTGCTGTTGCACTCGTACTTTACGGATTGCTGTTTTTCAAAGCTGTTCGCCGTTTGAATTTAGAAAACCCAAAACAGAAAATGGTTTTTGTCGGATGGTGCGTGCTACTTATTAACGGTTTGACCGAATCAACGGTTAACAGTTTTTTAGTTATGATGCTATTAGGTATCGCGTGTAGGTATGCGAATGAACAGGAAAAAGTTATAAGGAATAGGAATGGATAACAGATTTAAGAAATTAAAATGGAACTCCACATTGGCGCTGTGCTATCAATTTGTGGTCACTATAACGGGGCTAATACTTCCCAGATGCTTTTTGCATTACTATGGTTCGGAAGTAAATGGCTTAATTTCGTCGATAACGCAGTTTTTGACATTTATAAATATTTGCGAATTGGGAATCGGCGCGGTAGTATCGGCGGCTTATTATAAACCGCTTGCTGATGGCAACACTTATGAGATAAGCAAAATATTTGTTTATTCGAGACATTTCTTTAAAATAATCGGTTTCATACTGCTGGTATATATTGCCGGTTTGCTCGTTATATATCCTACATTTATAAATACTTCCTTTGATTTTGGTTTTACTTTTGCGCTGATTGCAGCGATGAGCTTGTCCCATTTGGGCCAATATTTCATAGGACTGTCTTATCAATTGCTACTTAATTCTGATCAAAAGTCCTATATTCAACTGATTGTAAATGGGAGCACGCTTTTGGCTAACACTATTTGTAGTGTTTTGCTGATGGCTTCAGGCGCAAGCATACAAATCGTCAAGCTAACCACATCTATCATTTACTTGATTCGTCCTCTTGCAATGTATCTGTATGTGAAAAGCAACTATGTGCTGGACAAGAGCGTTCCGGTAGACAGGTCGGTTATCCCGCAAAAAAGAAACGGAATTGTGCAGCATATTGCATATATGATCTATGAAAACGCAGATGTTATGGTGCTGACACTTTTCTCAACATTGCAAAATGTATCCATATATGCGGTATATACCTTGGCGACAAATGGTATTCGACAAATAATAACGGCGGCCACTACAGGCGTTCAGTCGTTGTTGGGAAATATGATTGCAAAAAATGAAACGGATGAATTGAAAGCGTTTTATTCCTTGTATATTTGGGGAGTACATACAATTTGCACGGTGTTATTTACCATCACGGGCATAATGATTGTCCCGTTTGCGCAGGTGTATACCTCCGGAATTACAGACGCAAATTATAATGTGCCGCTATTTGGCCTGCTGATCACAATTGCCTATTTCTTCAGCAGTTTAAGAAATTGTCAATTCGTTTTGATTCGCGCTGCGGGACACTTTCAGAAAACCCAAAGCGCAGCATTAATGGAAAGCATTTTGAATCTATTTATTTCCGTTGCGCTTGTGTTTTCCCTTGGTTTGACAGGTGTGGCGATTGGAACAATTATTGCAACGGTTTTCTTTGTCGCTTATGAGATGATTTATTTCAGCAAAAACATCGTATTCTTTCCTGTTGCACACTCTATAAAACAATTTTTGGTTGATTTATTGGTCGCGGGACTCACCGTTTTAATAGCCACGCAAATACATCTCTTTACAGGCAGCGTTGGCTCTTGGATATTACAGGCTTTTGCGGTATCCATAGTTTGCTTTGCGATAGGATTGCTTACGCAAATCGTCTTTTATAGAAACAATTTAGGGAGAATTCTTAAAAGGTTTATCACGAGAAGATAAAGGAGAGATACAAATGCAAGATGTTTTTGTAATTGGCATAGCCGGCGGCAGTGGCTCGGGAAAATCCACCTTTGCGGGGCGGCTGAAGGAACGGTTTCCTAACGATATTGCGCTGGTCAGCTGCGATAACTATTACTTAGCAAGATCCGATATGCCATTTGAAGAACGGAAACGGCAGAACTACGATTCTCCCGAGGCATTTGAGTTCGATTTGATGATTCAGCAAATCACCGACTTGAAAAACGGCAAGGATGTGCTGTGTCCGGTTTACGATTTTGCGCTCCATACCCGCAGCGATAAAGTCATCGAAATTCAGTCCAAGCCCATCATTCTTATCGACGGCATCCTGATTTTTGCCGAGCCGCAGCTTCGGCAGATTATGGATATGCGTATCTACGTGGAAACGGATGCAGACGAGCGGATCCTCCGCCGTGCCCGCCGGGATATGGTGGAGCGCGGCCGTGACTTGGACGGCATTATCGAGCAGTATTTAGCCACAGTTAAGCCTATGCACAATCAATATGTAGAGCCAACAAAGGCTTATGCAGATATTATCATTAACGGCGGCCTGAATGACCGGGCCTATGACTTGGTGAAAAACAAGATCCAAAATCTCCTGAAGCGTGGGAAATGAGCGATTTAAACCGAAGGATGAAAAATGAAAGTTAGACACTTATTAATTCTGTTTGCGGCATTATCATTGCTGATGGTGGCATTTATTTGGGGCAATTCTCTAAAATCGGTTTCCGAATCCAGCGCCCAAAGCTCTGCAATAGCGGATAAGGTCCAATCTGTGGTAGATCCCCAGCAAAAGGTAGAGCCGGATGCATTTCATATGCTGATCCGAAAGCTTGCCCACGTAATCGAGTTTTTCGCATTGGGCCTGTTTGTTTGTGGGTTTACCATTTGCCTGGGGTACGAACTAAGCAAACGGCTGATTTCTATGCCTATGCTCATTGTGCTGCTCATAGCAGTCGGGGATGAATGGATACAAACCTTTGCGGAGCGCGGAAGTCTTGTGACCGATGTGTTGCTGGATTTTGCCGGCGCTTTGGCGGGACTCCTGACCGCAGCAGGGCTATATTGGGTACTGCGGAAAACATCCGTAGTCAAAAAATAATTTGGAGAACAAAGCAATGACGACAGAACAAAAGCTACTGCTCGACACCCTAGCCTGCGCCCTGAAAGGGAAAGCCTATACTGTGCCGGAAAATGTGGATTGGCGGCAGTTCGTAAGCCTTAGTATGCGTCATACAGTAGCGCCCCTTGTCTATGACGGTCTGCAAAAAGCGGGCAACTGGGAAATGCTTCCGCCACCGGCAAAAAAGATTCTCTCCGACGCCTACCATACGGCAATTTTTCAGGATGCCCAGTTTACGCACCTGAAAGAGCAGCTTGCAAAGAAACTGAGGGAGGCGGACGTTGCCTGCATTTTCCTCAAGGGCGCAAGCCTTAAGAAGGATTACCCGGAACCGACGTTGCGCACAATGTGCGATCTGGATATTCTGGTGCATACGCAGGACTATCCGAAAATTGATGCTGTTGCCAAAGAAATGGGCGCAGAGGCAGAGGACGGAGACGGAAACCACCGCAATTTCCGGTTCCCCGGAAACTTAATGGTGGAATTCCATCCCAATCTCATCCACCACGATACCCCGGTGGGAACGCAGATCAATCCCGGCTGGCAATACGCCATCCCGGACGGCACAGACCTTACCCCGGAAGGCTTCTACCTCAATACCGTCTGCCATTTGGCAAATCATTTTGTAGCCGGCGGCGCAGGCGTGCGGTTTATCTGCGATGTTTGGGTGGGTCGCAATCTGCGAAAGCCTGAACCCGATTGGAAAGCGGTAGAAAAAGAATTGGAACGCTTTGGCCTCTTGGACTTTGCCCGGAACATAGAGGACTTGGCAGAGTGTTGGTTTGATGGCAGCGAAGAGACACCCCTTTTGCAGGAATTAGGAGAATATATCCTTTCTGAAGGGCTGTACGGAAATGCAAACCGTGCCGTCCGCAACGCGGCGGCGATGTCCCCGGGAGAAAGCCGCGCATCGGCGCTCCGCAAGCGTGTCTTTTCTTCGAAAGAAGATTTGGAAAACAAGTTCCCTTGGTGCAAAGGAAAACCCATTCTTTTACCTGCTGCTTGGTGCGCCCGGTGTTTCCGGGTGATGACAAAAAACGGTGGTCTGGCGCTTAAATGGACGCAGGAAACCGGCAAGCTCACAAAGGAAGAAATCTCGGAGCAAAAAGAAATGCTCAGCCGTTTCGGCATTCAACCTAAAAAATGAAAAACCCGGACAGAAAATTCTGTCCGGGTTTGCGTTTTGTTTTCAATTACACCATTGCGGCGGTGATGATGGCCATCTTGTAGACCTCATCGGCATTGCAGCCGCGGGACAGGTCGTTGATGGGAGCGGCCAGACCCTGCAGGATGGGGCCGTAGGCCTCAAAGCCGCCCAAACGCTGGGCGATCTTGTAACCGATGTTACCGGCTTCGATGGTGGGGAAGATGAAGGTGTTGGCATAGCCGGCAACGGGAGAGCCGGGGAACTTCAGTTGACCGACCTCGGGAGCAACGGCTGCGTCGAACTGCATTTCGCCGTCAATCATCAGATCGGGAGCCATCTCCTTGGCTACGATGGTCGCATCGTGGGAGAGCTTAACTGTGCCGCCCTTGCCGGAACCGTTGGTGGAGAAGGAGAGCATAGCCACTTTGGGGTCAATGCCGAAAACCTTGGCGGTGTTGGCAGTCTCAACAGCAACCTCAGCCAGCTTCCGTGCAGCGGAAACGGTCACGTTGCCGTCCTTGTCCACACTATCCTCGTAGCTCAGGTTGATGGCGCAGTCGCCCATAGCCAGCTTCTCTTCGCCGCGGACCATAATGAAGCAGGAGGAAACCAGGTTTGCGCCTTTCTTGGTCTTCACCAGCTGCAGAGCGGGGCGAACGGTATCAGCAGTGGAGTAGGTAGCGCCACCCAACAGCGCATCAGCATAGCCCATCTTTACAAGCATAGTGCCAAAATAGTTGCCTTTGGAGAGGGCGGCGCGGCAGTCCTCGGCGGACATCTTACCCTTGCGCAGCTCTACCATCTTTTCAACCATTGCATCCATACCGGAGTAAGTCAGGGGGTCCAGAATTTCCACACCTGCAATGTCAAAACCGCCCTTTGCGGCATTGGCCTTGACAGTCTCTACATCGCCCACCAGAATGGGGGTCAGGAAGCCACCCTTAACCAGACGGTCGGTTGCTTCCAGAATACGGGCATCGTGACCCTCGGTGAAAACAATCTTCCGGGGATTGGCCTTCAGCACTTCAATCATAGCATTAAACATAATATTTTCCTCCAATTTTTAGGGAAGCCCCTTTTTTCTTCGGTCATTATACAACACAAGCCCAAAATTAGCAAGAAATATTTGTTATTTTTTATAAAATTACCCTTGACCATCGTTTTTGTTTCTGCTATAGTATACAGTGTATCCACAAACGAAAAGGAGAGTTACATATGGTATTGACGATTATTTGGGCAGTCGTCCTTGTCGGCCTTGTTCTTGCAGCCGTTTTGGCTGAGAATGAAGTTATCACCCGCGTTGCCATTTGGTTTGCTGCCGGCGCTGCTGCTGCGTTCGTGGTCAGCCTTTTGGGAGACAAATTGGTTTGGCTGCAGGTCATTGTGTTCTGCTTGGTTGCTGGTATCTTCCTGTTCCTGCTGAGACCTATGATCCGCAAGAACGTTCCGCTGAAGCTGCAGTTTACCAACATTGAAGCAATTCCCGGCAGATATGCGCCTGTAACGATCGCTATCGATAATATTGCCGGCGTTGGCCAGATCAAGCTGGACGGCATCGAATGGATGGCCCGCAGCACCGACGGTCAGCCTATCGAAGAGGGCACTGTTGTCTGCATCCACCACGTTGAGGGCGTTAAGGCCTTCGTCTTCCCTGTCGCGGAAGAGTTTACCGCAGAATAAGGGGGTACATAAGATGATTTTGATTGTTATTGTAGCCTTATTGGTTATTTTCCTCATCCTGTGGGCCTGCGTTGAGATTGTGCCCCAGGGCGAAGCCCGCGTCGTAGAGCGTCTGGGCGTGTTCCGCGCTGTTTGGGGTGTCGGTGTGCATATGCATATTCCCATCATTGAAAAAATGAAGGTCATTGACCCCACCCGCAAGAAGAGACGTATCGACAAGTATGTCATCGACCTGAGAGAGCAGATCTTGGAGCCCACAAAACAGAGCTACAACTGGGTTGATAAACAAGTGATCCAGTATGAGGCGACTGAAAGTGGCTTCAAGAAGTCCTACTGCAAGGATAGTTCTGAGCGTTTTGCGTTTCCTGCTAACGAGGATATCCGTGATGTTATCACCAAGGATAATGTTCGTATGCAGGTAGACGTGGTCGTGTTCTATCAGGTTACCGACCCCAAGCTGTTCGTGTACGGTGTG
Organism: Faecousia sp.; assembly: GCA_045654085.1. Lineage (GTDB taxonomy): Bacteria > Bacillota > Clostridia > Oscillospirales > Oscillospiraceae > Faecousia. The sequence continues at coordinate 132,799 of JAZOMT010000039.1, forward strand.
CAGAATCCTCTGTTTGCCCTGCAGAAGCTGACCATTACAGCTCTTCGTAATATCATCGGCGAGCTGGAATTGGATGAAACCCTCACCAGCCGCGATGTTATTAACTCCAAGATTCGTATGGTTTTGGACGAGGCAACTGATACCTGGGGTATGAAGATCACCCGCGTGGAAATCGAAAGCATTATGCCTCCCTACACTATCCAGAGTGCTATGGAACAGCAGGCAACTGCAGAGCGCTTCAAGAGAGCACGTATTCTGGAAGCCGAAGGTAACCGTCAGGCTGAGATCCTGCTTGCCGAAGCAGCAAAGCAGAGAGTTGTTCTTGCTGCAGAAGCTGAGAAGCAGAAGAGAATCTTGGAAGCAGAAGGTTTCCTGAAGGAAAAGGAATTGGAAGCTCGTGGCTTGAAGGCATTGAATGAGAATGCTCCTACCGATGCAATTATCCGCTTGAAGGCCATTCAGGCAATGGAGCAGGTTGCAGACGGACAGGCTACCAAGATTATCATTCCCAGCGAGATGCAGGGTCTGGTTGGCTTGGCAAACGGTATTGTCGAAGGCGTCAAGTAAGATTGCCAATTCAAAAGCAATATTTAAAAGTCCGTGGAGTTTCCTCCACGGACTTTTTTGCCAATGCCCTCTCCTGGGAGAAGGGCAGATTGTCAAGCAAGTGCAACACTTTCAGCCAAAACTTCAGCTGGCGATTTCCAGCCAAGACATTTTCTGGGACGGTTGTTGATCAGATCTTCGACAAACCGAATATCTTCATCAGTGACCGTTCTGAAATCAAAGCCTTTCGGAAAGAAAAATCGGATAATATCGTTCGTGTTCTCATTTGTTCCGCGCTGCCAAGGTTTATGTGGCTCGGCAAAGTAGACAAGGGTGTGTAGGCGCTCTTCTAACTTTCGGAACTCAGAGAATTCGGAACCATTATCTAAACTGACACTTTTAACCGGCAACCCGAGTAGCAGCTTCTCAATTACTTTTCTGGTATCTTCCGCTGTTCTTTTCATTAACAATCCAATACGGAGATATCGGCTTTTGCGGTCAACCAAGGAAACAAGTAACCCTTTACCAACACCGCCATACACCGTATCCCCCTCCCAATCGCCAATTCTGATTCGGTTACGAATCTCCTCCGGCCACTCGGGAATAATGCGGTCAGGTTGGATACTGTTATAGCAGGAATTACGAGGCAGCATAAATTTTCCACGCCGTCTAAGGTGCTGTTTTACAGTAATTCCTCCGAATTTGCCTAACTTTATGTATCGATAAATCGTTGATACACAAAGTGGTTTTGCTTCGGGATGCTCCCTGTTCCATCTATTGGCGATCTCCTCTGGTGTCCAGTACAATTGTAAATTGGTAACAATATAATTCCATCGTGCTGTATCAGGTTGCAAAGCAGCTCGCACTTGTTCACGACGACGGCGAATATAGAGATTCTGCGCGCGCCAATGATTGTACCAATATTTATTGTCTGGTTTGTTGTGAGGTTTGTATTTTGCTTTGTTTCGATTAACCTCGCGGCTGATGGTGGAGGGACTGCGTTCGAGAATGGCTGCAATTTTTCGAAAAGAATAACCTTCTGCTAAAAGTTGTTGTAGATATTTTCTTTCTTCTAGTGTAAAATGTGTGTAGGACAATATGCTCACCTCTGTGTTGTGTGTTTGTGTGGTAACTAACATTTTACACTAAGGTTTGCATATTGTCTTATTTTATTTTGGGTGTTGCACTTCGCATTATAACCTGCCAAGGTGCCCCCGAAGGGGGGCGGATGAGGGCGAATAACAAAATGCTGTTTTTTCTCCCCAAAAGGTGACTGTATGAAGTTCACTATGAACTTCACTACGCAAAGTCTTGACATCCTGCATATTAAAGAATATAATCATTACGTGAACACGTTCACAAAAGGAGTGTTTATGCCGAAAATCATCGAAAATCTGGAGGAAAGGCTAATCGCGGAAGCGAAAAAGCAGTTGCAGGCATCCGGGTACAGCGCGCTCACTATTCGTTCTGTTGCTAAGGGCTGTGGCGTTGGCGTTGGTACAGTCTACAATTATTTTCCCTCTAAGGACGCGCTTCTGGCTACCTTTATGCTGGAAAGCTGGAATGTATGTATGGAAAATGTCCAAAGCGCCAGCGACTCGGCAGCAGAGCCAAAACCGGTACTGCGCTGTATATACGATCAGCTTTTGCAGTTTTCTCAGGAGTACCGGACGGTCTTTCGGGATGAAGCGGCGGCATCTGCTTTTGCCGGCGCATTCAGCCACTATCATAGGTTGCTGCGTACTCAACTTGCTGGCCCGGTACGAAAATTTTGCCAAAGCGACTTTGCTGCGGAATTTGTGGCGGAAGCATTATTGGTGTGGACAATGGCGGGAAAATCCTTTGATGATATTTACGGTATATTGGAAAACAATCTCAAACGTGCCGTTTCATAAGTCAATTTTGGGACTGCACAACTGCAGTCCCATTTTAATTTAAGGAGAGATACAATATGTCCAGCTTTGAAAACCTGCGCGTGGTAGACAATTTCTACCAGACTTCTCTGTTCTTCCCTATGCCCACGGTGGTCATCAGCACGCTGTGCGAGGATGGCACCACTACCCTTGGTCCCTACTCTTTGGTGCAGCCCTACTATGTGGCAGGTAAGGACTATTATGCGATGCTGCTTAGCTGCCGCAACAGCTCCAACACCGCCCAGAACATTTTGCGGACCGGCAAGTGCGCCATCAACTTTGTAGATGACAATCCCAAGACCTTTAAAGAGTGTGTAAAGCTCTCCTGGCCCGGCGATAAGCCTGAGGACAAGATGCCGAATTGCCGGTTCAAGCTGGAAAAGGGTCAGGCAGAAGGCGACCGGCCTATGGTACTGACCGATGCCATTCAGGTCATCGAGTGTACTTGGGTTCGCGAGCTGGACGGCGCGGGGAACGATGCCCCCGGCTGCACCACCGGCTATGAGCCTCCTTATCATGATTTTAACGGCATTACCTCCAAGTTTGGCGCCCACTTCATTCTGAAGGTCGACAAGATTTTGATGAAGAAGAAGTATAGCGACGCCATCATCAATGGTGTCCGTGCCAAAGATTTCCCCAATCTGCCCGTTGACTACGGCTACCGCGACAGTAAAAATTTCTGGTATCACAGAAAGACGAAAATGCGTGCCGAACTTCTTCAGATGCGAAAGGCATCTCTTGAGTCCGTAAGATATGCTGCTGACAGAGTTGATGACAAAATCAAGTTCACCGATGGGGCATTAATGACCGTCTTGGCTGTGCCGAGAGTGTTCTTGCCTTTGGTTCTTCGTGGCTGTGTGGATTGGGCAAGGGAAAACGGTGTAACTCTTATCGACGAAACTCACATGCAGATTATCAATGACAAGCGAGCAAAAGAGAAGGCA
>JAZOMT010000040.1:0-18032 GCA_045654085.1 Faecousia sp.
TGGCGCGTGACATAACCCTCGGTGAGCTCCAGATAGCGCGGGCCCTTCGCCTTCGTGGCGAACATCGTGCCGACCTGGCTGCGCAGGCCCTTGCCCAGATCCTCCAGGGAAGCGCCCACTGCCAGACCGTCCTCGGAGAAAGCAGACTGGCTGCGGCCGTAAACGATCTGGAGGAACAGCTCACGCATAGCGGTGTTGATGGCGTCGCACACCAGGTCAGTGTTCAGAGCCTCCAGCAGGGTCTTACCGATGAGAATTTCGGAAGCCATAGCGGCGGAGTGGGTCATGCCGGAGCAGCCCAGTGTCTCAACCAGAGCCTCCTCAATGATGCCTTCCTTCACATTCAGGGTCAGCTTGCAGCAGCCCTGCTGGGGAGCGCACCAGCCGATGCCGTGGGTAAAACCGGAGACATCCTTAATTTCCTTGACCTGCACCCACTTACCCTCTTCAGGGATGGGAGCGGGGCCGTGGTAGGCGCCCTTGGCCACGGAGCACATATGCTGTACTTCTGCACTGTAGATCATAGCAATTTTCCTTTCTTTAAAAACGAAATTTTCGTTTTATGATATGATGTTTTGAAAAACCGTCGTTTTCCGCATATATTATACTCATAGAGCGCCTTGTTGTCAATGATTGGCACATCATTTTCGTATTGTTTTTGCGGTTTTGCGCATACTATGGCTATCACGAGAAAAGGAGGAAACCAAAATGAATTGCAAAGCCAATAAGTGCATCGAATGTACCGTTTCTCAGTGCGCCTATCACTGCGACGAGGCAAACTACTGCTCTCTTGACCGTATTCTTGTAGGTACGCACGAGAGTAATCCTGCAATGGACCAGTGCACCGACTGCAAGTCCTTCCGCAAGAAATAATTTTCAGGCCGCAGCATTTGCTGCGGCTTCTTTATACACACAAAATAATACAACCTTAATTTTCAAAACACCAATAAAATTGCGTATTTTAACTAGTATTTACATAAAACATCAAAATATTACACAAAATAATACACAAGAGAAGAATTAAAATATTGACACATATGTAGAATTTTTGTATAATACACCTACACAATATAAGGAACATATGGAGGCGTGTTATGGTATTAACGAAAAGCGAAATGGAAATTATGGACGTGCTGTGGAACAGTGAAACGCCCCTTTCCCGCAGCGACCTCCTGGAGCGTCAGGATGAAAAAAGCTGGAAAGACAGCTCTGTGCATATTATGCTCAACAGCTTACTGCGCAAGGGCGCTATTCGGGAAGCCGGCTTTGTAAAGCGCACCAAAACCTTCGGACGTACCTTTGCTCCCACCCTGACACGGGAGGAATATTTCGCAACCACCATTTTTAGCCACAATTATAAGCCCCAAATCGTAGGTCTTATGAAGGCGCTCCTGACCCGGGATGACATTACGCCCGAGGAACTTGCAGAAATCAAAAAAATCGTAGCAGACAAATAATCTACCCCCGGATGCTTCCGCATCCGGGGGGTTGCATCTATTGGCTGATTTAATCCACCTGCGTGCAGGCGAGGAAAAGAAACTCGATGGCAGCGGCGGTATTTGGCGCGTTATGGATAATGGCGATGGCGCTTAGTTCATCGGTATCTCCAAAGTAGACCCGGTCAAAGTCAGAGCTCTCCGGAATCTGAACAGCGAAGGGGATGGGTTTTTCCATTTCTTCCGGTTTGGTGGGATCAGGGAAGTCTGTGGGCTGTGCGCCAGGTTCCACAACGCGTTCAAAAGTCTCATCTACATAGAGGAAATAGGGCGATAAAGCGGCAGACTGCTCCGCAGACAATACGGTACGCAGATCATAAAAACACGCATCATAGGCGTATTGCAGAAGCACCTTTGGATCGCCTGAAAGAAAGTCCAAAGATCTGGAGGTAATCTGTGCGGAGATTAGTTGGTGGGTTGCGATAACGCCCTCAAGATCTTCAGTAATAAGCAGGCTGGTGGTTAATGCAAACTCCTCTTTGTTTTCATCAATGCCCAATTTGGAGGAAACATCTTTAATAAATTGCTCAGAGTCTTCCAGTTCAAATACAGCATCGATGCAATGTCCGGAAAGAACGGTTTCCTTTTGGGTGGCAAGATAGATGATTTCGGGGATTAGGGTAAATATTAGCAGGAGTGCGATAAGCATGGGAATCCAGTAGTAGCTAAATATATAATCCAGTTTGACTTTCAAACTTTCATTTTTGATTTTTGCAAATTCACTTCGGAAAGACATAAAGGTATCCTCGCGGTTTCATAATGGTGGAAAATCAGGATTTTCATAGGGGTATGCCCATCTTAGATTTATCCTGATATGCTTTTTAATGTAAAATCACCCTTTTACGGTTGTCGGCAAAAGGGTGATTGTTATAGGCAATATTCAGCAAAATGCGTGAAATATCAGAAGAAATCTACCCGGTTATTCCTGCTCCCAGTTGTGCCAGACGTTCTGCACATCGTCGTCATCTTCCATAATGTCGATAAGCTTTTCCATCAGCTTAATCTGCTCTTCGTCCTCCAGCTTCTGATAGTTCTGGGGCACCATCTCAATCTGCGCGGAAGCGAAGGTATACTTACTGAGATTGGCAACAACGCTGTTAAAGTCATCGGGCAGGGTGTAGATGGTAAAGCAGTCCTCTTCGGCCTCAAAATCGTCGGCGCCTGCATCCATTGCGTCCATCATAACCTCTTCTTCGTCGTAGTCGCCGTCCTCGTTGTCGATGACCAAAACGCCCTTCTTGTCGAAGCTCCAGCTAACGCAGCCGGAAGCACCCAGATTACCGCCGAACTTATCAAAGTGGTGGCGCATAGAGCCTGCGGTACGGTTGCGGTTATCAGTCATTGTCTCAACGATAACAGCCACACCACCGGGGCCGTAGCCTTCGTAGGTGATGGTCTCGTAGTTGTCACCGCCGCCTGCACCGGATGCCTTTTCTAAGCAGCGCTTAATATTATCGTTGGGCATATTGGCGGCTTTGGCCTTGGTAATAACGGTAGCTAAGCGGGAGTTGTTAGCAGGGTCGGCAATGCCGCCGCCTTCCTTAACAGCTACGATAAGCTCTTTTGCTATCTTGGTAAAAGCGGCAGCTCGCTTGGCGTCCTGCGCGCCTTTGGTTTTTTGAATATTATGCCATTTGGAATGTCCGGACATATGTGTTTCTTCCCTTCAAAGAGTATTCGAAAAAATTCCCGGTTATTTTACCACTATCCGCGGCAAAAATCAATAGTATTTCATACAATCGGTGTGCGTTTCCGAAATTTTTACCTCAATTTCCGGGAATGCAGCGGCAATTTTCTCTGCCAATACAGAAACGACGGGGTTTTCCGTTGCAAAGTGACCGGCATCAATGAGGTTTAGTCCGAGATCCTGGGCGTCCCAAAATTGGTTGTACTTGATATCTGCTGTGACAAAGGTATCGCAACCAACGGCTTTCGCATCCAGCATTGCGCCTGCGCAGCTTCCACCGCCAACAGCCACTTTACGCACGGGCTTTCCACCATCCACATAGCGCAGACCGTTGCAGCCGAGGGCGCCTTTTACAAAGGTCATATAGCAATTTAAGGTTTGCTCCGGTACATCACCGCAGCGGAGAAGTCCCCACTCGTTGCCGTTTTCATCCACGCCATTGGGTCTTATGACCGTGATATTCTGCAAACCTAACTTTTGGGCGAGAATATCATTGACACCGCCCGGGGCGCAGTCCAAATTTGTATGGGCGTTAATGGCGCTGATGCCGGCGGCGCACAGATGCATAATGCTGCGTCCCACAGAGGTTTCGTCCGTAATGGCCTTTGGCGCTTGGAAGATCAGGGGATGATGGGTTATAATAAGCTGCGCGCCCCATTGGGCTGCCTCCCGGCACACACCTTCAAATGGGTCGAGGGCAATGAGCAGCTTTGTGACAGTTGTCTGGCGGCTGCCGCAGAGCAAGCCAACATTATCCCAATCCATCTTCATACTCCGGGGAGCCAATGTCTCAACGAACGCTAAAATATCACCAACAGTAGTCATAATAATTCCTCCAATATTTGAAGCGCTTCTTTTTCTGTTTGCTCTGCATTTTCGCCTTTTCCTTCCACAGACAGACGGAGCATCCGCACAGTGCGTTTCAGGTATTCCTTGGCTTCTGCTGACTTGTCAGCAGACAGAGCAGGGGAGAAATAGAGGTCACCGGCACTTTGTGGTGCAAATTCACCGCGAACGACCTCCATAACGGTATAAACAAACCGCCCGTCCCTTACAGCCCTTTCCTGCCGGATGTCCCAGCCGTTTTTCCATAAGTAACTGCGAAGAACGGAGGCCTTGCTTTGGCATTGCAGGACGAGGCGATACTTTTCGTTTTTTAACCACGGCGCATCTTCTAAAATAGACACCATCGTATCCGCACCCATTCCCGCGCAAATCATCGTATCGAAATCCCGGGGAACATCCTTTACACCTGCCGAGAGGTGAAAAGAGATATGTTTGGAAACACCGTATTTTTCTGCGTTTCGCACGGCACTGCCAAGAGGGCCGGGGTTAATGTCAGAGGCGAAGACAAAGGACGCAATATTCTTTTTTAACAAATAGATGCCCAAATACCCGTGGTCACAGCCCACGTCCGCAACACGGTTTCCGGGCTTAACAAATGTGCTGCAAAGCAGCAATCTGGGCGATAAGTTTACTTCCATACCTATACACTCTCTAAAAAAGCGCCATCCCGGCAAAACGGGATGGCACAGCCGGTTTTAGTTTTCAGCCTTTGCAGCCTGATCGGCTTCGTAAGCCTCTAAGAAATGGTTGAGCTGGGCGAGGAAAGGCTCGCACTCAATGCCGTGGACCATGCAGGCTTCTTCCACAGTCTCACCGCGGGAAGAGGGGCAGCCCAGACAGTGCATACCGATGGCGAAGAACAGGGGAGCGGCCTGAGGCGCAACGTCCAGCACATCGCCGATGATAGTATCTTTTTCAATCTTAACAGCCATAAAATGACCTCCTATTACAATTATCTTCGCTATTATAACCCCCCAGAGCCTAAATTACAAGAGGGAAAATGTATGTAAGGAAAAAATTTTTATAAATTACATAAAAAGTACTTGCATTTTGTAAAGGAATGTGCTATCATACTGTGGCGCTTGAGATTAAAGCGTTATGCGCCGATAGCTCAGTTGGATAGAGTGACTGGCTACGAACCAGTAGGTCGGGGGTTCGAGTCCCTTTCGGCGTACCAAAAAATAAAGGACACCGTTCGGTGTCCTTTATTTTTTACGCCGTCGGACTCGAAAAACTTAAATGCAACGCGGATGAGCGTTGCCCGCTGCGGCTGGACGCAGCGGAACCTTAATTTTCTTTCGCGGTTGCGAAAGAAAATGCAAACGAGTCCCTTTCGGCGTACCAAGATAGAATACTTATTGGCTACTGTTATATTGAAAACAAACAAAGTCCGTGCTATAATGCTTTCTACTATGAATTTGCGAGGTCACCGTATGAAAATTGCCATTATGGGCTACAGTGGGTCGGGGAAATCCACCTTGGCGCGCAGGCTCGCTGAAAAACATAATATTCCCGTCCTCCATTTTGATGCGGTGCAGTTTATGCCAAACTGGGAGATTCGCAGTGATGCCGTAAAAATGAAGATGACAGAGGTATTTATGAATATCCACGATTCCTGGGTCATCGACGGCAACTATTCCAAGCTGAGCTTTGAAAGGCGGGTGGAGGAAGCGGACGAAATTGTAATGCTCCTCTTTAACCGCTTTTCCTGTTTTTACCGAGCCTACCGCCGTTCCCGAATCTACGCTGGCAAAAGCCGCCCGGATATGGGGGCGGGCTGTACGGAAAAATTCGATTTTGAATTTATCAAATGGATTCTTTGGAAGGGCCGCAGCAAGAAAACGCGGAATCTTTATAAGAATGTAATCGCAAAATATGGACATAAAGTCACCGTTATTAAGAATCAAAAGGAGCTAAATGCGTACATACGATCCAAAGGACTTTGAAAGGAAAAAGAAATATGAAGCTGACAATTGACGATTTGCAGGCTTACCTTTTTGACCACTACGGCGGTCGCGCCACGGAGCAGGGGATGTTTATGAAGCTGGTGGAGGAGATCGGCGAGGTTGCTGAGGTGCTCAATAAGCGGGCAGGTCGAAAAGCCACCGACGATGCTGACTTGCAAACCGAGCTTGGCACAGAGCTGGCAGATATGATCCACTATATTGTGGCCATCGCCGCTATCAACAACATCGACCTTACAAAAACCATCGTAGAGAAGGATAAAAAGGCTGCCGTCAAATATAATCATAAAACTAATTTGGAAACATTTTTAATACATAAAGGAGAGAAAAACGATGATATTTATTAAAAACGGACATCTAAAGCCTATGGCAGGCCCGGAAATCGAAAACGGCTGTGTTCTGATTGATGGGGGGAAAATCATCGCTATCGGCGAAATGCTGGATGCACCGGAGGGCGCAGAAGTGATCGATGCCGGTGGTCGGCTGGTAACACCCGGCTGTATTGAGGCCCACTGTCATATCGGCCTGTATAACCAAAGTATGCGCTGGGAGGGCGCGGACTATAATGAATCCGCTGACCCCATCACACCCCAGATGCGGGCGATCGATGCCTTTAATCCTATGGACCCGGCGCTGAATGAAGCCATTCGCGGTGGCGTGACGACCGTTTGTACAGGTCCCGGCAGTGCCAATGTGGTCGGTGGTACATTTATGATTGCGAAGCTCTACGGTAAGCGGGCAGACAAAATGGCGCTGGTAGAGAATGCTGCAATGAAATGCGCTTTTGGTGAGAACCCCAAGAGCGTCTACGGACAGAATAAAAAGACTCCCAAGACCCGTATGGCAACTGCCGCGCTTTTGCGTGAGCTTCTTTTCAAGGCAAAGGATTATTTAAATGAAAAGGAAGCCGGGAATGAGCTGAAATTTGACATAAAGCTGGAGGCGATGCTACCGGTTATGCGAGGTGAAATCCCTCTGAAAGCCCACGCCCACCGGGCAGACGATATCTTCACTTCCATCCGCATCGCAAAGGAGTTCGGTGTAAAACTGACCCTTGACCACTGCACCGAGGGCGCGCTGATTGCTGCCGAGTTGGCAGAGGAGGGCTATCCTGCGCTTGTTGGTCCCACAATGACCAACAAGTCTAAGCCGGAGCTGCGCAATAAGAGTTTCGAGACGCCTTCGGCGCTCTATAACGCCGGTGTAAAGATCTGTATCATCACCGATTCTCCGGTCATTACACTGGAAAATCTTCCTATGTGCGCCGGTCTTGCGGCCCAGGCAGGCCTGCCTATGGAAGCAGCCTGGCATGCAATTACGAAGAATCCCGCGGAAATTCTTGGCGTAGCTGACCGCATCGGAAGCTTAGAGCCGGGCAAGGATGCAGACATTGTCATCTGGACGGCTGACCCGCTGACCACCATCGGTGGCGAAGCCTATATGACCCTCATCGACGGCAAAGTGGTATACACCGCTCAAATATGATGCTTTAATTTTCGCGCGCCCGTACGACATCTCGTATCGGGCGCGCTCTTGACAAAGCGGGGATAAGGGTGCTAAAATGTAGAAAATTCTTTTGTTAGGTTGTGAGCATTCTATGGCATATAAACTTGCGGATAAGAAGAGCATCCGGCTGCTGACAGTTCTCGGTTGGATGATCTATTTTTCCAGCTACATCACACGGCTTAATTTCGGTGCAATATTGGTGGAGTTTATCCAGTCCGAGGGCATTATGAAATCTGCCGCCTCTGCAATTACCACCGCGCTGTTTATTACCTACGGCGCCGGACAGCTTTTAAGCGGTTTTTTGGGAGACCGGGTATCGCCCCGGCTTTTGATTTTTGGCGGTTTGCTGTTGGCATCTGTCTGTAATATCATTATGCCTTTGGTATCGCCGGCCATTTCCGTGATGACAGTCGTTTGGGGTATAAACGGTCTTGCGCAGGCAATGATGTGGCCGCCCCTTGTGAAAATCTGCGCCAGCGCGCTGAGACACGACGACTATAACCGTCTTATGCCGGTGATTGGTACAAGCTGCGCTGTGGCGACCATCGCAGTCTATCTTGTTTCTCCGCTGATTATCCAAATTTCCGGTTGGAAGCAGGTGTTTTATGTCGCAGCCGCAGTAGCCACTATGGCTGCCTTTGTCTGGTTTATTCTTACAGCGCCGCTGCTGAAGAATGTCTCCTTTGCGCCCGTTCCTCTCAAAGAAAAGAAAGAGGAAAAAGAGGCTGCTGCCAACAAGGCGGTTTGGAGACTTCTGCCTATTATTCTCCTTAGCATCACGGTGCTGGGTATCCTTCGGGACGGTATCACTACCTGGATGCCTACCTTTATCTCAGAAACATTTAAAGTGGAAAGCACCGTTTCCATCCTGACAGGTGTGGCCCTTCCGGCGACCCATATATTCATCGGCTTGACCACCTATAAGATGCTTGTTTTGATGAAGAGGGATGCATTTGCGGCTATTGGCCTTTATTTTGCCATTACTACCGGCTTTTTACTGCTCCTCTGTGTTTCCGGTATTAACTCTATGCTCCTTTCTACGCTGTTCATTGCCCTGGCAAGCAGCGGTCTGCACGGTGTCAACTCGCTCCAGACCTACTATCTGCCGGAGCTTCTGGGCGGTACCGGTAAGATCTCCTTCTACGCCGGTCTCATCAATTCTGCAACCTATGTAGGCAGCGCGGTATCTACCTATCTGTTCGCGGTGATCTCCGAAACGCACGGTTGGAACACCACCATTATTTCCTGGGTTCTCTTTGCTGCGGCCGGACTGCTTCTTACAATGATTTGTATGTTCTCTCTCCGCAAAAAAGGCAACGCCGGCAGAGTATAAAATGGAGAAAATATTCAAAGCCCTGCCCAGCGCGTTGCTGCCGTGGTATCAGGAAAATAAGCGGGAACTACCCTGGCGTGAGGACAAAGAGCCATACCATATTTGGCTTTCTGAAATTATGCTCCAGCAGACCCGTGTGGAGGCCGCCCGTGGCTTTTATGCCCGCTTTTTGGATGCGCTTCCCACAATTGCTGACCTGGCAAATGCAGATGAGGAACTTCTCCACAAGCTGTGGGAAGGATTGGGGTATTACAGCCGCGTCCGCAACCTGAAAAAGGCGGCTAATGTTATAGTAAAGGACTATAACGGTGCTTTTCCCCGGGATTATGAAAATGTCCTGTCTTTGCCGGGTATTGGCCCCTATACCGCCGGCGCTATCTGTTCCATCGCTTTTAATCAACCCACACCTGCTGTTGACGGAAACGTTCTTCGGGTAGTGGCAAGACTTACGGATGATGACAGCCCCAGCGACACGCCCCAATTCCGTAAAGAGACCCAGCGGCAGCTTGCCGCTGTATATCCTTCCAATGCCGGAGACTTTACTCAGGCGCTTATGGAGCTTGGCGCAACCGTCTGTGGTCCAAACCGGGAACCTGAGTGCGAAAAATGCCCTTGCGGTTCTTTTTGCAAAGGGCAGTATCGGGCAACCGAACTTCCCAAACGGTCACCCAAACGCCCCCGTAAAGAGGAGGAGCGTACCGTATTTATCGTTACTTGCGGTGACCGGATTGCACTGACAAAGCGTCCCGATAAGGGTCTTCTTGCGGGGCTATGGCAATTTCCGGACGTACCGGGCAGCTTCTCGGGACAGGCTGCCATCAACCGGGCAGGGGAGAAGGGCTTCTCCGTCAGTAACCTCCTGTTCGAGGTGGAAAAAACCCATATATTTACCCATATTACCTGGAAAATGCGCGGGATTTATTTGCAGGTTTCTACTGAGAGTTCTGACTACGAATGGCTGACTGCGGAGGAAATCCACGCCCGGGCAGCGCTGCCAACAGCCTATCGGCAATTTTTCGAGGAAATGCGATAAGAGAGGTGCATTTTGCATCTCTCTTTTTTTCGTTTCGGTTGACTTTATTTCTCTTGACGGGTATAATAGTTTTGTGAAAATATGTAGATATTGGCAGGTATGCGAATATGGCGAAGAATATAAAGGAAGAATATGGTAACGAAAGCATTTCAATGCTGAAGGACGAGGAGCGGGTACGCAAGCGCCCCGCTGTTATCTTTGGCTCAGACGATTTGGAGGGCTGTAAGCACGCGGTGTTTGAGATCCTCTCCAACGCCATCGACGAAGCCCGGGAAGGTCACGGTGACACCATTATCGTCACACGCTATGAAGACCTTTCCGTGGAAGTTGAGGACTTTGGTCGTGGCTGTCCCGTGGACTATAATGAAAAGGAAAAGCGTTATAACTGGGAACTGGTATTTTGCGAAATGTATGCCGGTGGTAAGTATGATGTAAATGGCAAAAACTATGAGTATTCCTTGGGACTTAACGGTCTCGGCTCCTGCGCCACCCAGTACGCCTCCGAGTTTTTTGACGCTACCATCCGGCGTGACGGTTATCGTTATGACCTGCATTTTGAAAAGGGCCGCAATAAGGGCGGTCTAAAGAAAGAGCCTACCGACCGTGGCCGTAAGACCGGCTCACTGTTTCATTGGAAGCCCGATCCCTTGGTCTTTACGGATATCAACATTCCTGTTGACTATTACCGGGACGTACTGCGCCGTCAGGCTGTGGTCAATAAGGTAATTCTTTTCAAGTTCCGCAATCAGGTGGGCAAGCGGTTTGAAGAAGAGGAATTCTGCTATCAGGACGGTATCCGCCAGTATATCGAAGAGAAGGTAGGGGATAATGCCTTTACAATGCCGGTATACTGGGAGGCAGAGCGCCGTGGCCGGGATGCGGAAAACCGCCCGGAAATGAAGCCGAAAATTACCACTTCCTTCTGCTTCAGCAAGCAGGTAAACCATGTGGAGTATTACCACAACTCCTCTTGGCTGGAATACGGCGGCAGTCCCGACCGGGCAGTCCGTTCCGGCTTTACTGCAGCCTTTGATAAGTACCTGCGGGAGAATAATAAATACACCAAGAACGAAAGCAAGATTATTTATCAGGATATTCAGGACAGTCTTGTGCTGGTGACCAACTGCTTCTCTACCATCGGCTGCTTTGAAAACCAGACGAAAAAATCTGTAAACTCCAAGTTCACCCAAGAGGCGATGACCGCTTTCTTCAAGGACCAGCTGCAGGTGTGGTTCTTGGAGAACAAGCAGGAGGCCGACAAGGCGGCGGAGCAGATTCTCATCAATAAGCGCGCCCGTGAAAGCGCGGAGAGAACCCGCAGCAGCGTCAAAAAGAACCTTGTGGCAAAGGTGGATATCGCCAACCGCGTGCAGAAATTCGTGGATTGCCGCAGCAAGGACGCCGCTATGCGGGAGCTGTATATCGTCGAGGGTGATTCTGCATTGGGTAGTGTCAAGCAGTCCCGCAACGCAGAATTTCAGGGCATTATGCCCGTCCGCGGCAAGATTCTCAACTGCCTGAAAGCGGATTATAACCGGATTTTCGGCTCGCCCATTATTACCGACCTTATGAAGGTTCTTGGCTGCGGCGTGGAGATCGAAGGTAAAAAAGCAAAAGAGCTTTCCTCCTTTAATATCGAAAACCTGCGGTGGAACAAAGTGGTCATCTGTACGGATGCTGACGTGGACGGATTCCAAATTCGCACACTGATTCTCACAATGCTCTACCGCCTCTGTCCCACGCTTATTCGGGATGGCTATGTCTATATTGCGGAATCTCCGCTGTTTGAAATCACATATAAAGATAGGACTTGGTTTGCCTACAATGAGGCAGAGAAAGCCCGCATTCTCCGTGAGGACTTAGCAGGGAAGAAGCCCACCATCCAGCGCTCCAAGGGTCTCGGTGAGAACGACCCGGAGATGATGTGGATGACCACGATGAATCCCGAAACCCGCCGCCTTATCAAGGTGATGCCCGAGGATGCAGAGCGCACGGCATACTATTTCGACATTCTGCTGGGCGATAACCTGGGCGAACGTAAGAATTTTATTGCGGAAAACGGCGCCAAATACTTGGAACTTGCCGATATTTCCTAAGAGAGGTGCGCTATGGCACGAAAAAAGAAAGATACCGAACAGACAAAGAAAAAAGTCAATACCGACCACGTGGTAGGTTTGCAGGGTTCTACCACCGAGCAGGCTATCTCCGAAACCCTGGAGATTAACTATATGCCCTATGCGATGTCGGTTATCGTATCCCGGGCAATCCCGGAAATCGACGGCTTCAAACCCTCCCACAGAAAGCTCCTTTATACTATGTATAAAATGGGACTGTTGGGCAGTAAACGGGTGAAATCTGCCAATATTGTGGGTCAGACTATGCAGCTTAACCCCCACGGTGATGCAGCAATTTATGAGACTATGGTACGTCTCGCGCGTGGCAATGAGTCGCTTCTTCATCCCTTTGTTGACTCCAAGGGTAACTTTGGTAAAGTCTATTCCCGGGATATGGCGTATGCCGCTTCCCGTTACACGGAAGCAAAGTTAGACCCCATTTGCGCGGAACTCTTCCGGGACATTGATTCCGACACCGTGGATATGGTGGACAACTATGATGCCAGCCAAAAGGAACCCAGCTTGCTGCCCACCACATTCCCCAACGTACTGGTTTCTGCCAATCAGGGCATCGCTGTCGGTATGGCAAGCAATATCTGCTCTTTTAACCTAGCGGAGGTCTGTAATACTGCCATCGCTCTCATTAACGACCCGGAGCACGATGTGTTGCAAACGCTGCCTGGTCCTGATTTTTCCACCGGCGCGCAGCTGCTTTTTGATGAAGCAGCCACCCGAGAGATCTACCAAACCGGCCGCGGCAGCTTTAAGCTGCGGGCAAAATGGCAGTATGTAAAAGACGGTAACCTGATTGAAATTACGGAAATTCCCTATACCACCACCAGCGAAGCCATTCTCGATAAGGTCAACGAACTGATTACTGCCGGTAAGATTAAGGAAATCGCGGATATGCGCGATGAAACTGACCTGGAGGGTCTTAAGCTGACCATTGACCTGCGCCGGGGCGTAGAACCGGAGAAGCTGATGCAAAAGCTGTTTCGGCTGACCCCCTTGCAGGATAGTTTTTCCTGTAACTTTAATATCCTCATTGCCGGTATGCCCCGGGTTATGGGCATCAGCGAGATTTTGGAGGAGTGGACGGCTTGGCGTATCGAATGTGTTCGCCGTCGTATCTATTTCCAAATCCAGAAGAAAGAGGAGCGTCTCCACCTGCTCAAGGGTCTGGAACGGATTCTTCTGGACATTGATAAGGCTATCCGCATTATCCGGGAAACGGAACTGGAAAGCGAAGTTATCCCCAATTTGATGATTGGCTTCGGCATTGACGAAACGCAGGCCAATTACGTAGCGGAGATTAAGCTGCGCAATATCAACAAGGAATACATCCTGAAGCAGACCAAAGCCATCTCCCAATTGGAGGAAGAGATTGCTGATCTTCGCAGTACCCTTAACAGCGGCAGAAAGCTTCGTGGTGTCATCATCAGTGAGCTGAAGCAGGTGGCGGAGAAGTTCGGTAAGCCCAGAAAGACCGAAATCGTTTACCAGACTGCCGACAGTGAGCCGGATGACCCGGAAGAGGACATCCCGGATTATCCTGTTACTGTGTTCGTGTCTAAGGAGGGCTACCTTAAAAAGATTACGCCCCAGAGCCTTCGTATGTCCGGCGCCCAGAAATTCAAGGAGGGCGACAAGCTGCGCCTTTCCCGTGAAACAAGTAACCGGGCAGAGCTCCTTGTCTTTACTGACCAGTACCAGTGCTACAAGGCAAGACTTTCTGACTTTGAGGACGGCAAAGCCTCCCAGCTTGGTGATTATCTGCCTCAGAAGCTGGGCATGGATGCAGGTGAAAATGTTGTGGAAGTCGTGTTCCCCGGCGATTATAAGGGCTTTGTGCTGTTCTTCTTTGAAAACGGCAAAGCGGCAAAAGTTCCACTCAGCGCTTATGAGACTAAAACCAACCGCCGCAGGCTCACCGGCGCTTATTCCGATAAGAGCGCGCTGAAGGCCTGTATCGCCCTCGAAAAGGACGAACAGGTGGTGCTATATACCAGCGACAGCCGCGCAGCCATCTTCTCTACGGCTTTGCTGCAACCTAAAACGACACGAAATACCATCGGTGTCAATGCGGTGACTCTCAAGAAAAAAGCAACGCTGACAGATGCGTTGTTACTGGATGGAAGCGGCATTTCTAACCCCAGCCGTTACCGCTGCAGAAATATTCCCACTGCAGGCGCGCTTCTCAAAGAGGAGGACTCCCAAGAAAAGCAAATTCAGTTCGAGGTGTAATATATGCAGAAAAAATGGCAATGGGCCATCAATTTCATTAAGATCATCTTCGGATGTGTTTTATTCAGCGTTGGATTCAATATGTTCTTGGCGCCTTCCGGCCTCAACGCAGGCGGCATATCCGGTCTTGGTATGATTTTTGTAGAGCACTTCAAGGTGGGAACAGTAGGTGGCTTTACCACAGCTGTAAACATTCCTCTGTTTATTCTTGCGGCTTTTTTACTTGGCAGAAAGTTTGTTGTTGGTTCTCTTGTCGGTATGCTCTCGCTCTCGTTTGCCATTGATCTTTTTGCATTTCTTCCGGCGGTGGATACGGATCCGCTTCTGTGTGCGATCTATGGCGGAATCCTTGCCGGTGGTGGCTTGGGCATTGTGTTTGCAACCGGCGCTTCTACCGGTGGTTCTGACATTATTATCCGCATACTGAAACTGCGTTGGCGCAATACGCCCATCGGTGTAATCAGCATCAGCTTTGATTTAATTGTTGCGGTACTCACCGGTATGGTAAACGGGATTGAAAGCACGCTGTATAGCGGTGTTGCCATATTTATTACCGGCAGAGTGATTGATATGGTCGTATATCGCTTCGACTATTCCAAGGTGGCGCTCATCATCACAGATCGCTATCATGAGGTGGCGGAGCAGATTGCCATTCAGCTCGACCGTGGCGCAACTTTCCTAAAGGGCGAGGGTTCTTATACCGGCAAGGAGAAAAAGGTCATTTTGACTGCTGTGAAACGACAACAGCTTGCTGAACTAAAGAGTCTTGTTGTTGCCATTGATCCTGAAGCTTTTGTGATCGTTCAGGAAGCCCACCAAGTTTTGGGCGACGGTTTTACGCATTATTCAAAAGATTCGTTGTGAAGAAGGAGGAAGCATAGTGAGAAGATCAATGATTGCGTTACTCGCAGCAGCGGCATTGCTGCTTTCGGGCTGTAACGCTTGGTTAAACGGCAGCTATGCTTCCGTTGTTCCACACAAAGAGCAGAATATGCAACCGGAGGAACCCTTGGAAGAACCGGAAAACTATGAAGACATCCTGTCTATTCTCACCAATATGATCCAGTACGGTCAGCAGAAGCAAACCATTTCTATGGAGGAAATGGAGGAGGGCTGGGAAGAATATGTGGATGATGTGGTAGAATATGTGCAGAAGGTGTATCCTTTGGGCGCATATGCGGTTTCCAAGATCGATTATGAGATCGGCACCAGCTTTGGCAGAACTGCTCTTGCGGTAGAGATTACCTATTATCGTAGCCTTGCAGAGATTGATGCTGTGCAGAATGCAGAGACATCAAAACAGTTCGCAGATATTTTGCACCATGCCTTGCGGACAATGAAGGCCCGCGTGGCAGTCTATGTAAAAAACTATATGGAAACAGATTTCACACAACTGGTTCGGGACTATGCTATGCGCTATCCGCAGTATGTTATGGAAGAGCCACGCGTTTCGGCAACAATGTATCCTCAGACCGGAAATGATCGGGTTGTGGAACTGTTTTTTACCTACGACACAGGCAGTGATGCGCTGCTGCGGATGCAGGAGCAGGTGAGTCTTGTGTTCTCGTCTTCGGAGCTGTACGTCAGTAGTGAGAGTACTACGATGGAAAAATACGGACAGCTTTACTATTTTTTGATGATAAACCGGCACGATTATTCTGTCCAAACTTCCATTACACCGGCATACAGTCTGCTGCTCCACGGCGTAGGGGACAGTAAGGCGGTGGCAACGGTCTATGCAGCTATGTGCCGTCAGGCAGGATTAAACTGCGAGACCATCTCCGGTACACGTTCCGGTCAGGCGTGGCACTGGAATATTATAAAAGTCAGCGGAAGAACTTATCATGTAGATCTGCTTAGGTGCCACGAACAGGGCCGTTTCTTCTATAAAACAGCGGGGGAAATGACGGATTACGTCTGGGATTATTCTGCATATTAATTTTTTAAAAATCCGGAAAAAAGCTGTTGACATTTCGGGAATATCTGCTATAATAGCACTTGTTCCGCGGGTGTAGCTCATCCGGTAGAGCGCCACCTTGCCAAGGTGGAGGTAGCGAGTTCGAGCCTCGTCACCCGCTCCATGAAAAAAGCCTAACGCAATTGCGTTAGGCTTTTTTTAATGATATCCGTTCCTCTCGGAACGGGTGATATACCTTCGGTATGATATCGCTCTGCGAGCGATGATATATGCTTGCGCATATGAAGGAACGGATATTATATCATATTTTCACAAAGTGGAAATATATCATACGGCAACGCCGTATATCATATCTCATTAGAGATATATCATTGAGAAATATGACAAGTTACGGTATAATCACTCTGAAAGAAGGTGCTTTTATGTCTGAAAATAAATTGCTTGATCTATCTTTTGAATTTGCTGTTGCAATTGTTAATCTCGTTGACGGTGTAACTGTACCAAAGAGTTCCTATATGACTGATCAGCTTGCAAGGGCAGGCACATCAGTTGGCGCAAACATCCACGAGGCGCAGTACGCGCAAAGCAAAAAAGATTTTGTTGCCAAATTAGAAATTGCGTTAAAAGAATCCAACGAGACAAGCTACTGGCTCAAGCTAATGTATGAAACCAAAAGAATAGACATACAATCATATCAGCACACAGAAAAACTGTGTGGCAATATCCGTAGGTTATTGATCGCTTCCTGCCGAACCGCAAAAGAAAGCACCAAATGAAATATAAGCTCCCTGCCGGTAAGCAGGGAGCTTTTACGTATTATTCCTTCGCCTTGATGATCTTCACCGGCTTGATGGCTTTGATCTTCAGCATAGGCGTAATGAGGGAAATGGCAGAAAGGGCAAAGACAAGCAGGCAGTTTGTGAGAGCCACCTTTGGCATAAACACGAAGAAATCCAGGTCTAATACCACCTGACTGGGCACAAGCTGCTGCATCGACTGGAACAGCACATCGTTGGCAAGATCGATAAAGAAATAATAGCCCACTGTGGAGAGTATGCAGGTAAAAATCGCCACAAGGAAGACCTGCAAGCCGAAGACGATGACGATGGCGCCGTTCTTTGTGCCAAGAGCTTTCAGGATACCGATCTCGTGCATTTTGTCACGAATCATCTTGGAAGCGAAATTCACAAGGATGAAAACCACACCCAAGCAGAGGAAAATAGCCACCAATTCGAAGATAGGAACGAATACATCCACCGCTTTTGTCATCGTATGGATGCCCTCAATGGCGATGCTTTGGTGCTCGTAATGCAACTCGTCAGACATTCTAAGAACGCTCTCAATGCCATCGGTGCCGTCTAAATAGAGGGCATTTACGTATGTATCATTGGCAACAAACAGGTCGATCACATCTTTGGAGGCGAATATAGAATGGTTTGGTGGATGCAGCGCGCCAATGGTAACCTCCACGGTCAAGAGGGGATTTTCCATTGTAGCATCGGCATAGCGATATTGGGTAAGCGTAATCTTGTGGGGTTTGAATGTGCCAACCGTTTCGGCGGTATAATCCGTCCCGAAGAGTTCGTTATATTGCGCGTAGTTCATATAGATGGTCTTGCTGGGTAAGTCTACTCGATCTCCATTGGCCGCATAAGAGGAAATGAAATTCTTATTTTCATCATAAAAGGCGCAGAATGCGCGACCAATTTGTGTAATGGAAGAAAATTCCGTAATTTTCGCGCCCGCAGGTATTTCTATGTAGTCTGATACCTTAACATGGGTCGAGACGTTTGTAGGGGTAGGTTCAAGCGCTCCAAGGCTGAAGTCAATGAAGCAGCACTGATTGGCATTCATAATATCTTCAGAGATGGGCTTGTTATTATCAAATCTT